>JAJYPY010000031.1 GCA_021794995.1 Actinomycetes bacterium
GGCGGCGGCTCCCCTGGCGCCGGCGCGACGACGACGGGCGCGGCCTTCGACCCGGAACCGACGCCGCGTACGAGCGCTCCGACGCGGCCGAGCAGGAGCGCGTCATCATCGAGGCGCTCGCCGACCTGCGCGACATGGACGTGCGCGAGGTGATGACGCCGCGCGTCGACGTCGTCGCCCTCAGTATCCCCGTGTCGGCCGAGGACGTCGCACGGGCAGTGCGCGAGTCGGGCCACAGCGCCTATCCGGTCGTGAACGGCGGGCTCGACGACGTGGTCGGCGTGCTCTACGTGAACGACCTGTTCCGCTCGCGGCGTTCGCGCGGAGGACTCTTCGGGACCGCTTCCCTGGGACGCGGCGGACAGGAGGAGCTGCCGCTCGGTCCGCCCGGCCCCACCCCTGAGGTCGCGACGCGCGAAGCGCTGCCCACCTCCCGTCTTCCGGTCGCCAAGACGGCCGAAGGTCGTGAGCCGGCCGAGCTCTCCTCCATCGAGGTCTCGCGGCGCATCCGCCAGGCGTATGTCATCCCCGAGTCGCGTCCGATCCTGGCCGCACTGGTCGAGATGCGGCGGCACCGGCGCGGCTTCGCCGTCGTGGTCGACGAGTACGGCGGCGTCGCCGGCGTCCTCACGGTGAAGGACCTGCTCGAGCCGATCGTGGGCGAACTCCATGACGAGCTCGACGTCGACGAGGGGCCCTCGGTCGTGCGCATCGACGGGTCCCGGTGGCTCGTCGACGGGCAGGCCAACGTGGACGAGGTGCGCGAGGGCCTGGGCATCGGGGTGCCTGAGGGCGAGTACGTGACGCTCGGCGGCTTCATCCTCGACGCTCTGGGCCACATCCCTCACGAGGGGGAGACGGCGGTTCTCGAGGACTGGGAGCTGACGGTCCAAGAGATGGACAAACGAAGGATCGCGCGGGTGCTGGCCCGCCGGCGTGACGACGGCGAAGCTCGCCGGGCCGGCACGCCCGGCACGCCCGGCACACCCGGCACGTCCGGCACGTCCGGCGACGGCACCGTCCCTGCGCGTCCGTCCAGCGGGTCGACCACGGCCGCGTCCCATGCCCCTCCGACCGCTCCTACTGGGCAAGCCGGGGTGCCCCGAACCGTGCCGCGACCGGAGCCTCCGACCAGCGGCGACCAGCCGAGCCTGCACTAGTCTTGGAGCGCCGCCGGGCATGACCCGGTGACGGGCTGTGGCGCAGTTTGGTTAGCGCGCTGCGTTCGGGACGCAGAGGTCCCCGGTTCAAATCCGGGCAGCCCGACCCAGTTTTCCCAGGTCACGCACTGTCCCGACTCGCCGCACACGTCGCCGGCTTCCGGCCGTCGCCCCCTTGGCATCTGCTCCAGCGTGCACTGCCAATCAGTTGAGCGCCCGGTACACGTTCGTGGGAGTCGGGCTCGGCAACGTCCTCACCACTGTCGCCGCCAACAAGGCGGCCAGCAGGTACACCCAGCTGACTGCCTTCTTGACATGTCCGGTGATCCTGAGCCCGGAGGGCACGGTGATGGACGGGATGCACCGCATCGCAAGGGCGCTGTCCGAGGGACGGAGCACCATCCCGGCCGTCCGTTGCACGGAGCCGGTCTCACCGGACTTTCGGAACTGCCGTCCGGAGGATCTTCCCCACTGACTTTCAGCCAAGTTCGTCCGACGGACTGAGGAGCGGTCTCACACAGCGCGACCCCTATTGCCGCCCCGCTCTTGACGTGAGCCTCGCCCCGAAGGACCGGACGCGGGGCATCCCATTCCAATCGCCCTGGGGAGCCGCCCCAGGCGACTCGTGGAGCCAGACTGTGGCGGTGACCGAGGGAGTATGGCTGATTACGGGCGTCCAGGCGTCGGGGAAATCGACCGTCGCCGAGCTTCTGGCCAGGCGGTTCGCACGAGGTGTGCATGTCCGGGGCGGCCAGTTCTACCGCTGGGCGGTCTCCGGCTGGGTCCACTTCGATGACCGAGAGCGGCCGGAGGAAGCCCGGCGCCTCCTCGACCTTCGGTATCGACTCTCGGCCATGGTTGCCGACGAATACGCGTCGGCCGGATTCGCCGCCATCGTCCAAGACAACATCTACGGCAATGACGTGGTGCGGTGGTTGGAAAGCGTGACGACGAGGCCCCGCCACCTCGTGGTGCTCCGGCCGAGGATGGATGTCGTTGCCGCCCGCGATGAGCAACGTCGTCGGTCAACCGGGAAGGTCGCGTACCGCGGCGGCTTCACTGTGGCGAAGAACGACGCGGACCTGGCCAGCACTCCACGGCAGCTTGGCTTGTGGATCGACACGTCAGATCAGGCCCCCGAGCAGACGGTGACGGACGTGTTGACGAGGCGCAGGGAAGCTCAGATCCCCTGACGGCGCGAATCCCCCGTCATTCCGCAAGAACCTGCAAACTGTCGCCGCCACGAACCGCGACGCACACAGCGCATGCGTGATGGTCTACGCGCGCCGAGGCCAGCCTCGGCTTGCTCGCCAGCCAAGTACATCGGCCGCCCGGCCGGTATCGAACGGCCCTGGGCCGCACAAGGTGAGTCGCACATGATCAGGCACCGCCGCGGTCAGGGCAAGGAATCCAGCGTTTGCGACGTCGTCCACATGCACGTACGCACCTCGCTCGGCGTCGGTTTCTGCCACGTGCTGCAAGCCTTCGTCGGAGAGGACCAAGGCAGGGCGCAGCACGATCGTCGGTATGCGAGTCCGACTGCTCCATGCTGCGCACATCGCTTCGGCCAGCCGCTTCGACATGCCGTAGGGTCGGGCAGCCCGGAGCGGGTGATCGTCGTCGATCGGAAGGTACGCGGGCTCCCCCTCGCCTTCTGCGATGCCGAAGACCTGCGCCGAAGAGAAGTAGACCACGCGCGAGATCACGTGGGCCTCAGCGGCCAGGAGCACGTGCCACGTCCCCAAGACGTTCGTTGCGACGATCTCCGCTGGCGTGCCGGAACGGTCGTGGGCAATAGCGCCGGCATGGACCACGGCGTCACATCCCCTCATTGCGTCGAGAACGGCAGTTTCGTCGCGAAGATCCTGTCCATCGACAAGGTCGAATGGGTGAACGGTCCACCCTTGTACCTCGAGGTGGGAGCGCATTGCTCGACCCACACCGCCGGCTGAGCCAGTGAGCAGGACATCGGGCATCCCGCATTCTCTGCACTCGCTCGCTCGTTCGCCAGCCGTCCTCTACGACTGTGACGCTCGGACACCAGGCGTCGGCATGCAAAGAGATGTCCGGGCGCGGGTCCTTGGTCTGGGGCGCCCCCGAAGGCCGACGCGGATCTCCTGCCCGGTCGCCTTGACGCCGGTAGCGGGATCAGCAGACCGCGGAAAGCGGGACCTATGCTGCAACGTCGATGCGGGTCGTGGTCACGGGATCGAGTGGCCTGATCGGACGAGCCCTGTGTTCCCTCCTAGTCGGGCACGGCCACGACGTCATCAGGGTGGTGCGTCGTCCGATTCGGCCTGGCGAGCTCGCTCTTCGTTGGGATCCCGAGGCCGGCACGATCGACGCCGGCGGTCTCGAAGGTGCCGACGCGGCGGTCCATTTGGCCGGCGCAGGTATCGGCGATCGCCGCTGGAGCGAGGCCCGCAAGCAGGTTCTCGTCGAGAGCCGTAGACGCTCGACGGCGCTGCTGGCCGGGGCGTTGGCTGATCTGGTTCGACGGCCTCGAGTGCTCGTAAACGCCTCGGCCATCGGGATCTACGGCGACTGTCGCGACGAGCTCCTTACTGAGCAGAGTCCACCGGGAGATGACTTCTTGGCGTCGCTCTGCGTGCGCTGGGAGGCCGAAACTTCCCCCGCCGCCGAGGCAGGCATCAGAGTGGTCTGTGCGCGCACCGGCCTTGTCTTGAGTAGAGAGGGAGGTGCGCTCCCCAAGCTGCTACCGCTGTTCAAGCTCGGCCTGGGCGGGAGGTTCGGGTCCGGGGCCCAGTGGTGGAGCTGGATCACCCTTGACGACGAGATCCGTGCGATTGAGTGGCTGCTGGAGAACGACGTGCGCGGACCCGTGAACTTGACTGCACCGAAACCCGTCACCAATCGCGAGTTCACCCGGATCCTCAGCGCGGTGCTCTCCCGACCCGCTTGGCTACCTGTGCCCAGGTTCGGCCCAAGGTTGCTGCTCGGTTCCGAACTCGCCGACGCCCTGCTGTTTGCCAGCGCTCGGGTGCAGCCCGCAGTCCTCGATTCGACCGGGTTCGCCTTCTCTCACTCCGACTTGGAGGCGGGTCTACGAAGCATCCTGAATCCGCCCGTTTCCTGAAAATGGGCTCGCGCGTTTGCTACGCGGTCACTGGCAGAGGCACAATTCTTGGGTGGAAAACGTGTCGGCGCGCTCGGCCCTGGCGCCGAAGCGGCTCGAGCCGAGCCGCCACACCCGGTGACCTGGCAGGAGCTCATCGGTTGGTTCGCCACCGAGGAGCCCGGCCACGACTACCTCGCTGCCCTCCGCTGGCACACGGGCTTCGTCTGCCCGCACTGTGAGGTGACCTGTGGACACCGAACGAAGATGCGCTGGCGGTGCCCTGCGGGTTGTAGGTGGTCATCGGTCACCACCAAGACCTCGCTCCCCTCACCCTCCGCTCCTGCGCCGACTACGGCCTCCGTGCCTCCTGAGCTGGTGAACGACGGTAGGCGGTGATGGAACGGGTTCCCTTCGAGCGAGGTGAGTCAGCGGTCGCTGTACCCGTCCCGGCAGCCGAACCTCTGGTCTCAGCGTGGCGGGCACGCTTCGACAGCTCGGCGCCCTATGGAATACCCGCACACGTCACCGTCATCTACCCCTTCCTCCCCTCCTCGCAGCTCGACGCCTCGGTGCTCGACGGGCTGGCGTCCGAGTGCGCCACGACCGTTCCGTTCGAGGTGACGTTCAACCGCGTGGGCCGGTTCACCACCGTCGTGTACCTGGCGCCCGAACCGACAGCAGGGTTCCGTGACTTGACCGCTCGGTTCGTCACGCGCTGGCCAGACGCTCCTCCATACGGCGGCAAGCACAAGGACGTGGTTCCCCACTTGACCGTGGCTGACGAAGGAACCCACGCGATGCTCGACGCCGTGGAACGTGACCTACAGCCGAAGCTACCTCTCACGACTACCGTCGATGCTGCGGAGTTGTACGTCTTCGACGGCCGGCGGTGGCAGGTCCGGAAACGCCTGCCCTTCCGCGGGGTCTGAGAGGCCGAAGTCGGTACAAAGTGGTCGTCCGACGGCCAACACAATCCGAAATTGGCCCTCGACCAGGGTCGCGTAGAAAACGCGCGAGCCCATTTCCTGAATCAGGCGCCGCAGCATCACATGCGCAGTCATGCCGCACTGGGGATCCGACGCGGTGCCGCTGACGAATTTGCACAGCGTATCGGTAGTGCGAGGAGCGCCAACACGGTGTTGGAGACGCCCCGGGACGCGTGGTGCGCGCGGGAGGGGGCGCGCGTCCCGTCAGGTCACCCGCTCCCAAAGGTGATCGGCGCGTACGCATATCCGTACCCGATGCCCACGGTGGCGACGATCACGCACTGATCGGCACATGGGAGCGTCGAGGATGTGGCGGTCGGTCCGGTCGGGGCCGACGAGCTCACGGTGAAGCTCTGCGAGCCACTCCCTGTGGTGGTGGTCACGCCGAAGACGCCGAACGGTGGGCCACAGCCCGCGGTATTTGCGTCGACTGCGCGTGCACATTCGGAGATCCAGAACTTTCCTCCCACCCCGAAGCCGGTCACGGCGACCTCCACCGTCTCGCCGCCGGTGAGGTTGGTCGAGGGCGTCACGATCACCGTGGGTGTGTGCGTTCGAAGGGCAGGCGCAGGGCCCGTCGGCGCCGGCGTTGACGTCGTTGTCGGTTGCCGCTTGACGCCTGTGCAGCCACCATCGCCGCTGAAGATGATCACCACTGAGCCGCGGGCAACAGAGGTTCCGGCGGCTGGGCGCTGCTCGACGACTGTCCCTCGGCGATGGGCATCCCGGCACAGCGGCTCGAGCTCGGAGAGGTCGATCCGATATGCCGCCTTGAGGGCGGGAAGACCGAGGACATCTGGGACCGTGACGTCAGGCGCCCCGGCGGCATCGCTCACCGCCGTCGCACTCGCCGCGGCGCCCGCGATCACAACCGATCCGAGCAAGACCGAGATGGCACCTCGGAGGTTCACGGTCGGAGAGTACGTCCAGATCGCGCCCGGTCGCGCCTTCGGGGATGCAGGCACTGGACCTCGGCCCACTCGGCCACGTTGATCGCGGCGCACCATCGAGCGCGGAGGGGTACGACGGTTGCCAGCCGCCGGCGCCGCCCAAGAGTCCCGCAGGCTCGGAGCCCGCTGATCCGCTCCGCCTCGGGACGCGGGTCGCAGGTCGCAGGTCCGAAGATCGAGGATCGAGAGGAGCCCTCCGTGGGCTTGCGCAGCTCAGCGGAGAGCTTCATCCTTGGCGGATGGCGTCAGGGGTGTGGCTCGCCACCAGTGAACAGGCGTCTGGGGAGCCGACCGGTGCGGATCTCCTGGCGCCGCGCGTCGACCCGGCGGTCCACATCCGGCACACAGTGCGACCGACGGCAAGCGCGAAAGGGGTTCGAGGCGACGACCAGGAGCGGGGCGCCGACGCCGATCTCGCCGTCGCGCGAGTCAAGTCCGCAGAGAGGACGGTCGGTGACATCGTGGACCGTGCGTGTGAGGTGCTCGCGCCCGCGACGCTGGAGAGGGCGGCCCCCAAGACCCGAAGCGGCGCGGCGCGGCACGTCGTGGACCCCGCCCACGGTTCGCCCGAGATCGCCAGCAGCGCCAGGTAGCCACGCGTGGACGCCACTGTCGCGCGGGCGGAGGTCCTCGAGGTCCAGATGCCCCTCAAAGAGCCGTTCGTCACCGGGTTCGGCTCGACCGACACGCGCCGGACGGTGCTCGTGCACGTGGTGGACGCCGACGGCCACGAGGGATGGGGAGAGGCCGCTGCGCTCGATCATCCATTCTATCTTCCCGATACCACGTCCGGGACGTTCGCCGTGGTCTCCGAGTGGGCGCTCAAGCTCGCGGGAGAAGGAACGGCTGCGCCAGGTGAGGTCGCCTCACGGCTCTGCGCGATCCGGGGGAATACCTTTGCCCGGGCCGGAGTCGAGGCGGCGTTCTGGTGCCTCGAGGCCTCCCGCCAAGCTTCGTCGATGGCCGCGCTCTTCGCTGCCGCCGCCGGCACCCCCGTCCGTACGCACGTGCCGGTCGGAGAGAGCGTGGGCATCCATCCCACCGTCCAGTCGACCCTTGACGCCGTGGAGCGCGCTGTTGGCGCGGGCTACCAGCGGATCAAGCTGAAGGTGAAGCCGGGATGGGACGAAGAGATTGTCGCCGCGGCCCGCGACCGTCTGGGACCGGCCGCCATGCTTCAGGTCGACGCCAACGGCTCCTATAGCCTCGGGACAGACGACATCCAGCGCCTCGAACGGCTCGACCGCTACGGGCTCGCCTGCATCGAACAACCGCTCGCATGGGACGATCTCGCGGGACACGCCGCACTGCAGCGCCGCATCGAGACTCCGATCTGCCTCGACGAGTGCCTTCGCTCGGTCGCCGACGTGCAGCGCGCGCTCGACATGGGGGCGTGCCGCAACGTGAACCTGAAGCCCGGACGGGTGGGCGGCGCGACGGCAGCGCTCGAGATCCGCCGCATCTGTGTCGACGCGGGGGTGGCCCTGTGGTGCGGGGGGATGCTCGAGTCGGGAGTCGGCAGGGCGCTGAATCTCGCGCTCTGCGCGCTCGAGGGCTTCAGCGACCCGGCCGACATGGCGCCGGCGTCCAAGCTCTACGAATTCGACCTCGTCGAGCCGACCTTCGACGTCGAGCCGGACGGCACGATCGCCGTCCCGAGCGCACCCGGGCTCGGATTCCCGGTCACATCTGCGCGAGTCGCCCAGTGCACCTTGCGTCGCGCCGAAGTGGCGGTTCGACCCAGTCTGTGAAGCACCCGCAGATGAGGCGCTCGATCCTCCGCGGCATCGACATCGAGCAGGGCTTCGCACCGCGTCGCGAAGAAGGTCCCACGTGCGATCGACCGATTGGGGTGCGGCGCCTTCCTCTGCGTCACTCGCGCCGTCACTCGTTGCGCAGCAGCCTCCCCAGCCGCTTGACGCCTTCCGCGATCCTGTCTTCTGGTACGCCGCTATACGCGAGCCGCACCTGGTTGCTGCCACGCCCGTCGGCGTAGAAAGGAACGCCTGGGACGAAGGCCACGTGCTCCCGATGCGCTTTCGAGGCCATCGCGATGGCGTCCACTTCTGGCGGCGTGGTCAGCCACACGAAGAACCCTCCGCGCGGGCGCGTCCACGTCGTGCCCTCGGGCATGTGGTGATCCAGCGCGTCGAGCATCGCCGTCGCGCGCCCCTCGTACAGGGCGCGGGCCGCCGCGAGGTGGGACGGGAAGTGGCCTCCCTCGACGAATGCGCTCATGACTCGCTGCCCCAGGGCCCCGGCACACTGGTCCGAGTTCTGCTTGGCGGTCGCCATCATGGCGATCACCTGGCTGGGCCCCACGGCCCACCCGAGTCGCGATCCGGGAAAGAGGATCTTCGAGAACGTGCCGACCTGGAGGACCGAATCGGGGTCGAGCGACCACAGGCTCGGTGCGGATGGCGAGCCCGCGAAGCCGAGCTCCCTGTAAGCAACGTCTTCGACGAGGAGGACGCCGTAGCTGCGGCAGAGGGCGACAAGCGCTTCACGCCGCTCGGCAGACAGGCTCAGCCCGGTCGGGTTCTGGAAGTCAGGGATGACATAGCAGAGCTTCGGCACCGGCTGGGCGCTCGAAAAGCGCTGCTCGAGCTCATCGACACACACGCCGTCGGCGTCCATGGACGCGCCGACGATCGTCGCCTCGGACCCGGTGAAGGCCATCAGCGCGCCCAGATACGTCGGAGCTTCCACTGCGACGGCGTCGCCCGGTTCCACAAGCACGCGGCACAGCAGCTGGAGCGCTTCGATCCCGCCGCTCGTCACGAGCACGTCGGAGAGCTCCGGTCGCGTGCCTTGGGTTGCAGCCACGAGCTCACAGATCGCCGTGCGGCTCGAGAGGAGTCCCTCGGTGGGGGTGTACTGCAGTGCCCCGGCGGGATCATGTGTCAACAGGTCCGAGAGGATCGGCCCGACGAGAGCGACGGGGAAGGTTTCGGGGGCCGGGAACCCGCCGGAGAAGGTGATCGTGTCCTCCGACCCCACCAGCGACAAGATCGCGGTGAGCTCGCCTCCGCCGAGCTTCGTGCGGCTCGCGAACAGGGAGGACCAGTCAGGTCTCTCGGCTGCGGTGGCCGCGTGACGTCGCCCGCTGCTCAACTCGCGACGTCCTTGGGGTCCACTTGTGTCATCCGACGCGCAGTGTACGGCATGCCGCCGCCACCGATGGGCGGGCGCACTCGGGCGGCCGTCCGGACGAGCACACAGGAGGTGCCAGGGTTGACGACGCTCCCCGTGCCTCGGATCCGGTACAGAATGCAGGCGATGAGCCTTCTCCATGCGGTCCTCCTTTCGTTCGATCCCGAGCTCGGCCCTGTCGAAGTCGCCGACATGTACGCGCAAGTGCGGGCATGGCCCGACGACATCGGGGGCTTCGAGCACTTGGCGATCGGGCCACCGATCACTACCGCGCGAGCCCGCGGGTACCACTACCTGCTCCACGTCGTGCTCCCTGACGAGGTCGCGCTCGAGCGCTACCAAGTACACCCCGTCCATCAGCGGTTCGCCGCCTGGGTTCGTGAACACGGCGGCCTTGTCCTCGCCTTCGACTACATCCTCGACGAAGAGACGGTCGTGTTCGACGCAGCGAGCAGCGCACGGCGACCCGGGAGCTCCTCCGAGACACGCGTCGAGGCGCCGTGACCGAGTTGCTCTACCTACGCGATGCCTATCTCGTGGACTTCGACGCCGTCGTGACGGCCGTCGACGAGCGTCGAGTGGCGCTCGATCGCACCGCGTTCTATCCGACCGGCGGCGGTCAGCCGCACGACACCGGCGTGCTCGCCGAGACGCCGGTCACCGGAGTGGTGAAGGAAGACGGCGACGTCTGGCACCTCCTCGGTCTCGGCGATGCGGTACCACCGCGAGTCGGAGAGACGGTCCATGGACGCATCGACTGGGACCGCCGGCACAAGCTGATGCGAACCCATACCGCCCTCCACGTCCTGTGCGGAGTGATCTGGCACGAATGGGGAAAAGCCGTGACTGGAGGAAACATGGAGCCGCTCTCCGCGCGCATGGACTTCGAATTCGACCCGCTTCCGGAGGGATTCGCAGCGATCGTCGAGAACCTGGTGAACGCCGAGCTGGCAGCCGCGCGCCCCGTGGTGGTGGAGTTCATCCCGCGCGACACCGCGCTCGAAGACGCGGACCTGGTTCGGACCAAGGTCAACCTCGTGCCCCCTTCGGTCGCGGAGTTGCGGGTGGTCGACATCGTGGGGTTGGACAGGCAGGCGGACGGGGGCACCCACGTGGCCACGACGGCGGAGGTCGGCCGTATCCGGGTGGTGAAGACCGAGTCCAAGGGGAAGGCGAACAAGCGCATCCGGATCGAGGTGCTCGACGCGTAGGCGCCCGAGTCTCCTGGACGGGCGGCTGCGAGGAGGCAGCCGCCTCGCCCTCACGACCCGACCGACATAGGGTCGTGAGGCAACCGGCAGCGACGGATCGGAGCCCCGAGGCATCCTCATGGCCAGAAAAGACCCCCGTCGACCGAAGCGACCGACACGCGCGACGTCAATGGGCGCACCGCGGTCGGCGACTCCGTCTGCAAGCACCTCCTCCGACGACTCCGGGGTCCCTCCTTCGCGCGTCGTGGCAACCGCAGGGCACGTCGACCACGGCAAGTCCACGCTCGTCGAGTGGCTCACCGGCCGCCATCCCGACCGGCTGGAGGAGGAGCGGCGCCGCGGCCTGACCATCGATCTCGGTTTCGCCTCCACGCAGTTCGACTCGGGCATCGAGGTCGGCATCGTGGACGTCCCGGGGCACGTGCGCTTCTTGAAGAACATGGTGGCAGGCGTCGGCGCTCTCGACGCCTGCATCTTCGTCGTCGCAGCAACCGAGGGGTGGAAGCCCCAGTCGGAGGACCACCTGCGGATCCTCGCTGCCGTCGGGGTCCGTCACGGCGTGATCGCCCTCACGCACGCTGCCGCGGTCGACGCCGACCGCCTCGCCCGGGCGCGCGAAGAGGTCAGCACGCACGTGGCCGGCACGTTCCTCGCGCGCGCGCCGATCGTGGCCGTCGACATCCCCGCGGGCATCGGGTTGGTGGGCCCGAACGGCCTGCGCGCGGCGATCGACGACATGGTCAACTCCGTGCCTCCGGCACGCGACCGTGGACGGCCGCGGCTGTGGATCGACCGATCGTTCGCGATTCGGGGCGCCGGTGCCGTCGTGACCGGGACCCTCGCAGGCGGCTGCATCGAGATCGGAGACCAGCTCGAGATCGTCTCGAGCGCTGCGGCGGCAGCCGCCCCGGTGCGCGTCCGTGGCCTCGAGAGCTACGGCAGACGCGTCCGCGCTGCCGAGCCCGGTCGCCGCCTCGCCGTGAATCTCGCCGGGATCGACCGCCACGCCGCCGCTCGCGGCGCGGCGCTCGTACGACCTGGCCAGTGGCACCGGTGCAGCGTCGCGGACGCGTCGCTTACCACGCTCCCCGGACTGGGCCATCCCGTCTCGCGCCGGGGCGCCTACCTGGCACACCTGGGTACCGGCGAACAGGCGGTGCGCCTCCTCGTCCTCGGCGGCGCGAACGACCTCGCGCCAGGGTCGAGCGGTATCGTGCGGATCTGGTTGAGCGCGGCGCTGCCCCTGAGTCCGGGTGACCGTTTCGTGCTGCGCGACGTGGGGAGGCAGGAGGTCGTCGGCGGCGGCAGCCTGCTTGACGTCGACCCTCGTCTTCCCGCGTCGAAGGCAGCGCCCAGTGTGTCGGTCGCGCGGGTCGTCGCAGAGCGCGGATGGGTGGCCGCGGACGAACTCGAGCGCCTCACTGGAGAGCCCGCGCTGCCCACCCTCGGGCGCTGGGTGGTCGACCCAGGAGCCTTCGAACGCACGCGCAGCGCCGTCCTCGAGCGCATCCGCGCCGCTGGTGCCTCGGGACTCGACCTCTCGGTGCTCGACGAGCGCGAGCGCGCGGTGAGTGCGACGATCGACACTCTTACCGTGTCTCACGGCATTGCCCGCATCCGCCCGCCGGGAGGCCGCACGAAGGAACAGGCCACGACAGCGCCCGGCACGGTCGATGCTGACGCAGCGGCGGACGCCGACCTCCTCGACCACCCCTACCTCCGCGCGCTGCGCGAGTCGCCGTTCGATCCTCCCCCCCCAGACGGCGTCGACCGGAACGATCTGCGCCGCCTCGTTCGCAGTGGGCTCGTCGTCGAGACTGCCGGCATGTGGTTCGCGACGACCGCCGTCGAGGAGGCGGGCGCGTGCATCGCCACCCTCCTCGAGCGCGCACCCGATGGCGTGCGAGTGTCGGACGTGCGCGACGCCCTTGGCGCCTCGCGCCGGACCGTGCTCCCGCTGCTCGCTCACCTCGACGTGGCAGGCTTCACCCGCCGGCACGGGGATCTGCGGACGGCGGGTCCGAAGCTGGCCTCTGCGGTCCACGACCAGCGGGAGGAAGAGGAGGAAGGCCGACCATGGGCGACACCGTCGTGAACCTCACGGAGTGGACCACGTGCGGCGGGTGCGCGGCGAAGTGGGGGGCCGGACCACTCGACACCCTGCTTGCAACGCTCGCGTCCCAGGGAGCCGACGCATCGCTCCTCGTGGGCCTCGACGCCTTCGACGACGCCGCCGTGTTCGCGCTCAGCGACGAGCTCGCACTCGTGTCGACCACCGACTTCTTCCCTCCGATGGTGGACGATCCAGGGGATTTCGGCGCGATCGCGGCCGCCAACGCGTGCAGTGACGTGTTCGCCATGGGAGGCCGGGTCGTCCTCGCGCTCAACATTGCGGCATTCCCCGAACGTCTGCCGCACGACGTCATCGATGCCATCGTCTCCTCGGCCGCCTCCGTGGTGGCAGAGGCCGGGGGAGTGATCGCCGGCGGCCACACGATCCGCTCCGAAGAACCTATTTTCGGCCTCGCCGTCCAAGGTCTCGTCCATCCCGACCGCATCCTCACCAAGCGGGCTGCCCGCGCGGGGCAGGCAATTGTGCTGTCGAAGCCGCTCGGAACCGGCATCGTCCTGCAGGGCGGAGAACCGAGCGAGCGGCGGGAAACGGTCGCGGGCATGCGCGTCTTGAACCGGGACGCGTCACTCGCCCTCCAAGCCTTGGGCACGCATGTCGGCGCGGTCACCGACGTCACCGGGTTCGGTCTGTGCGGGCACGGTTGGGAGGTGGCCGAACGATCCGCCGCCACCCTTTTCTTCGACAGCTCGGCGATGCCGCTGTACCCCGGAGCGCTCGACGCGGCTCGGCGCGGAGTGCGAACGGGCGGCGACCGGCGCAACAGGGACCATCTTGAGGGTCGGGTGCGCTCGAGCACCACAGCGGCGCTCGAGGCGCTCGCCTATGACCCGCAGACGTCGGGGGGCCTCCTTGCCACCGTCGACCCCGCCAGCGTCGCCGACCTGGCAACCGAAGGCTTCGTCCAGGTGGGCGAGGTCGCCGCAGGACGCGCCGAGGTGGTGCTGCAGTGACCCGGCGAACACGAAGCGGTGCTGAGATCCTGCACGACCGGGTAGCGCCACGGCCGCCCTCGGTGGACACGCTCGCCCGGTCGATCAAAGGGACCGACCTGCCGCACCCGGTCCTCGTGGACGCCGCGCGTGCCGCCATCGCAGCAGGTGACCCCGGCTCTGCCACGGACGTGGCAGCACGCTTCGCCGCCACGTTGCTGCGCCCGGTCATCAACGCCACCGGCGTGCTCTTGCACACGAATCTCGGACGGGCTCCGGTCGCCGTCGCCCGCCGGGCCCAGGCTCCCCGCTACGCCAACGTCGAGCTCGATCTCGCTTCGGGAAGACGAGGATCCAGGAGCGACAACGCTGCTCGGCTGCTCGCGCTCGCCGCCGGAGCCGAGGCCGCACTCGTCGTCAACAACGGGGCAGCAGCGCTCCTCCTCGCCCTGACGGCCCTCGCCGCGGGCACCCGCGTCCCGGTGAGCCGGGGCGAGCTCGTCGAGATCGGCGGCGGATTCCGGATCCCGGACGTCCTCGCCGCGTCCGGGGCGACGCTCGTCGAAGTGGGGACGACGAACCGGACGCGTCTGTCGGACTACCGACGCGTCCTCGATGCCGGCACGACAGGGGTCGGCATCGTCTTGAAGGTGCACCGCTCCAACTACCGGATCACGGGGTTCACCGAGGATGCCGCGGTGTCGGAGCTGGCAACCCTCGGGATCCCCGTCGTCTTCGACATCGGCTCCGGACTCCTCGACGAGACCACCCCGTGGTTGCGCGGCGGTCGGCCGCCGTGGCTGCACGGTGAACCCGCGGCGCGCCAGGCCCTGGCACAGGGAGCGTCGCTCGTCACCTTCTCGGGCGACAAGCTCCTCGGTGGTCCCCAGGCCGGCATCATCGCCGGTCGTCGTGACCTGGTGCACATCTGCGCGCGCCACCCTCTGGCGCGTGCCCTCCGGCCAGGAGGCTTGGTGCTGGAGGTCCTCCAAGACGTCGCCCTCGCGTACTTGCACCGCGACGGCGATGCGATCCCGCTCTGGCGCATGGCGCAGGTCCCGGCCGACGTGCTGGCGCAGCGAGCCGCCGCACTCGGGGTCGGAGACGTCGTGCGATGCGCGTCGGTGCCCGGGGGGGGAAGCCTCCCCGGGCTCGAGATCGAGTCAGCGGGCATTTCGCTACCCGGCGACTGCGCTGCGGCGCTCCGCGCGGGAGACGTGCCCGTCATCGGCCGCGTGCGCGACGGCGTCACGGTGCTGGATCTGCGCACGGTCGACCCCGCCGACGACGTGCTGGTCGCCGCAGCGGCTCGCCGCGCGGTGGCGAGCGGAACCGGGTAGATCAGGTGGGAGCCTGATCGTCAGCGGGCGCGACGCCGGACCGCCCGGCGCAGTACGTCGGCATAGGCGTCGATGCCTTCGCGGTGGAGCCGCGCTTCAGGTCCGCTTGCGATCGCGACACGTTCGGGAATGATCCCCCACACCGGTACGTGCTCGCCCTCCCACCACGCCACGGTTTGCGCGAGGTCGTTCGTGCCGAGGCGGGCCGCGCAGACAACGATGCCGTAAGGGGTCCTCGATGGCACCATCTCCACGGTTGCCACCACCCGCGAGAACTCCACGCCGCCAGCGCGCGTGGGGATGACGACCGCGTCCGCTCGTTCGATGGCGGCCCTGACGATGCGCTCGTCGCCCGGTGGCGTGTCGACGACGACGAGACCGTCGTGGCGCTCCATGGCCCGGGCGACGGTCCGCTCCGATGGTGCCTCGACAAGCTCGACGCCCTCGAGCGGGCTCGCCTCGATCCATTCCGCCGACGAGGCCTGGCGGTCGGCGTCGACGAGAACCACAGGGTCTTCACCTCTCTCGACGCCTGCCGCGGCGAGGTACACGGCGGTGGTGGTCTTGCCCACCCCGCCCTTCACGTTGCTCACGACGATGTTCATCGGTCGATCATCGGGACCGTCACCCACCTCGAGGAGCGCGCCTTTGCGCACCGGGAGTGTTGCCCAGCTCGGCGTGCACTGTCCAGGGGCGAGCGCTCGGCGGGCCAAGATCCCTGCTCAGCGGCCTGAGAGGGGATGCACGCCGGTCTCGGCGAGGCGCTCCCGTCGTTTCATGCCTGCCTGCTGCGGGTAGCTGACGCAATGGCGGAACGGCAGTGACTGTTTCGGAGGTCCATATGATCGGCGGGTTCGTTGCGAGCCTCATCGTTTTCGCGGTTGGGGCAGTGCTGGACTTTGCGGTGACGGTCAGCCCGTACCAGCACGGGTTCAACATCAGGACCGTCGGGCTCATCCTCATGATCGTCGGTGCGATCGGCGCGCTCTTCTGTCTCATCGGCATGCTGGTCAGCGGAGGCGGATGGCGCAGGCGCCGCACGGTCGTCCACGACGACCGCGGCAACGTCGTCACGCGCGAGGACACGTACATCTGAGCCTGAACACGTGAGCGCCGCTGCCCGACGGCAGGAACTCCGAGGCGGGAAGCGGCTGGGCACGCGCCATGCCCGGGCCTCCTCGCCGTCCCGGTCTCGCAGGCGACGCTAGCGTCGTCCACCATGCGCTTTAGTCTTTGGCCGACGACCTCGCAGAGCTGGGACGACCTCCGCAGCGCCGCGCACCACGCGGCGGCGACCGGGTGGGAGGGCATCTGGGTCGCCGACCACTTCATGCCGTCGACGCCTCCGGGTGACGGCCCGGTCCTCGAATGCTTCACCGTCCTCTCCGCGCTCGCCACGAGTGCCCCCGCCGTGCGCCTCGGCTCGCTGGTCGCCGGCAACACCTACCGGCATCCCGCCGTGCTCGCGAACATCGCCTCGACGCTCGACCACCTGAGCGGCGGCCGCGTGGTGCTCGGACTTGGAGCCGGATGGCAGGAGAACGAGCACCTGGCGTACGGCATCGACTACTTCGATGTCCGTGGTCGACTCGACCGTCTGAACGAGGCATGCGCCGTGGTGCGCCACCTGTTGGACGATCGTCGAGCGACGTTCGAGGGCCGCTTCTATGCCCTTTCGGACGCGCCGCTCGAGCCCAAGCCGATCCAGGCGCACCTGCCGCTCCTCATCGGCGGTGGTGGCGAGAAGGTCACGCTCAAGATCGCGGCGCGCTGGGCCGACGAGTGGAACACGTGGGGGCCACCCTCCGTCCTGCGGGCCAAAGGCGCGGTGCTGGACCGCCACTGCGACGACATCGGCCGAGACCCGGGGACCATCCGCCGCTCGGCACAGGTGCTCATCGACCTCGAAGGCACGGCACAACCATTCGGCCGCTCCATGCCCGCCGCGGCAGGCACGGTGGGCGAGCTTCAGGATCTGATGGGCGCCTATGCGGACGCAGGCGTCGACGAGTTCGTCTTGCCTGACTGGAATCTCGGCACCGGGAGCGCCCGGGCGGATGTGATGGACCGTTTTCTCACTGAGGTCGCGGGGCCCTTCCGCCGCTGACGCAGTCGGGGCCAAGTCCCTCTCGCTGCCAGTCCCAAGCGCGACATGCGACGCCTCGGATCGGCTCCAGCGGCTGCGGTCTTGCCAGATCGCTCCGGCACCCTCGGAACCCGGGGCGGCCGGCACCGGACGGCACAGGGCCCGCCTGACCGACGCGGTCAGGCGGCCTGGCGCACGTCGGCACCGCTGCGTCGATCGAGCTCCCCTTGGCGGTTCTTGTGCAAGTACCGGCCGATGACCGGGAGCTCCCAGAACGACTCCGCCCGCGCGACGGCTACTCCGACCGCGAGTGCCTGTTCGACATGTCCGAACACCAGATAGCGTCCGACCCATTCGGGGTCGTACTTCGCGCTGAAGCGCCAGAGCGACTCGATCTGCATCGAACGGGAGAGCTTCCTTAGCCCCCAGCGCAAGGCCCGCGATGAAAGCGCATTGCTGGTCTCCCCAGCCAAGACGGCGCGCATCGTGGCGAAATTGAGCGCGAGGCCCGTCATCCCCCGCTCTTTGAGGTGCTCGATCGTCGAGACGATGAGAAAATCGATCAGCCCGTTGGGATGCGTGCCAGCATCGCGGCGCATGAGATCGAGGGAGTACCCGTCGATCGACGGCGCGGGCACGAATTGGCAGAACGCGACGGGTGCACCGTCAGGCCCGTGCGCGACCGCGAGCAGCAGACCGGCGTCGTCAGGGTCGAACAGCCGACCGAGCGTCATGGAGAACCCTCGCTCCCGCGCACCGCGACGGCTGTGCTCAAGAACGTCTTGCAGCGCGTTGGCCAGCTGATCGTCCAGGAGACGGGGATCGTGGAACGCCACCCGATAGCCGTACCGTTCGATCCGATTCACCGCTTGGCGGATGCCCTTCTTTTGGCCGCCGGCGAGGTCGAAGTCCGTCACGTTCACGATGGCTTCGTCCCCGACGTACAGCGACCGCAGACCACTTCTCCGGTACGTGGGGAGCCACGAGGCATCTGCCCCGAGCACCGCCACGATCCACCCCTTTGCGTCGGCGAACTCGCAGAACTGTGCCCATGCCGACTCTCGGTCCGGAGGGGGTCCGATGGGGTCCGGCGACACGAGACACACGCCAGCGTGGACGGCGTAGGTGATCAGCGTCTCACCGATGACGTGATGCCGCTTGTCGTAGCGCAGAGCGAAATAATCGAGCGTCCCCCCGCCGTGGCGGACCACGAGACGCCTGGCTTCCTGGCACGAACTGCGTGTGACCCGGTGCCTCCGGTCGGCAAGGGGGCGCGACAACACCGCCACGGCGACGACGGCGAGGCCAAGTCCCGCACCGAGAAGGGTCGGTGCAAGGAATCGATTGACATTCGGAGGGAACGTCACCGTCTGCACGCCGACCATGCGCTCAGCCACCCCCAAGAGTGCAAGATGGAGTGGCAAGGGTGCGGGGACGTCACGGTCGATGGCCAAGAACGTCTCGATCGACGCCGTCGACGTTCCAATGGTGGCCGCAATCGCCCCTCCCAAGAGTGCGGTGATCGAGCGCGTGGTTCGCCGGTCGATCGATGCACCGAATGCGGCGCGCTTCGCGAACAGCACGCCGACCAGCGACATGCTCAGGACGCACTGGATGGCGTCGATGCCCTTGGCCAGGTGGAGCACAGCGGTGACGACGAGCACTACGCACGAGAGGACCCACGCCTGTCGTTGGCCGCGCCGGAGGCCCCGCATCAGCGCGAGCAGGACCAGGCCGCACAATGCGAGCAGCGCACCTGCCCCTTGGGCGACCACCAGAGGGGAGAAGTGAAGGAGGAAGTCCAGTCGGGGTCGCGCGGGAGGGAGAACGGACGTGACGAGGTCGAAGATGCCGACGACTCCAAGGCCGGCCGCACAAAAGCGCCGGACTGCATAGCGCGTCGCGATCGGGCGCAGTGGATCAGGAGTATCGAACCTGCGATCCGAGCCTGCTGTCGTCTGCATGCGCGCCTTTGTGCTGTTCGGCACCCAGGTGCCCTGGGAACCGTCGTGGACGACCTGCTCGCTCGGCAGGAGGATAGGCAGTGGGTCCGCACTGCCCATCGCGATGGTACCTTGCGCTCCGCCCCGGGAAGTGCAACGGAGGAGAAGTGCGGCAGCGCTGGGGCTCCCCCGTCGTCCACCCGGCACGGGCGCCTGACGGGCAGCTGACAGCGGGAGTCGACGGCGACCTCCGAGCTGAGTTCGCTGCTCGCACCGTCGAACGAACGCCGCGAGCTGACGTAGCTGGTAGGGCTGGGCCTGGCCGCTTCGATCTCGCAGGCCGCGCTGTGCGGTGACACCTGTCTGGCTGTGGGCGTGGAGGTTCCCCTTGACGCGAAGCTCCCCGAACCGGAGAGCGCCAAACCAACCTCCTGACATCTGCGAAGGACACGTTGGTGAAGGTGCCGCCGAGCAGGCGGTCAGGGAGGGCATTGAGCGTCAATGTCCGGGCGGTACGGCTCGAGTGTGACGCGATGGTCCCTCGGCGAGCGCAGGCGAGCACAGACCGTTCGCTTCCCGTCACCCACCGTTTGCGTCGGGAAGCGACGTGATCAGCACGAGGCGAGGCAAATTTTTCGGGTGGTACTGAGTTGTCGCAATTCGAACCCCGGCCCACTGCGTGACCAGCTCCTCGAGCTCGTTCGTGATCGGCGACGGCGGTAGACATCGGCTCGGTGCTCGATCCGGACGACGTGCACGGCAGAATCCCTTTCCACCAGCCGGTAGATGACGTGGTACGCCCCGCGGCGCGCCGAGAGGTATCCGGCTAGCTCGCGGCCGAGCGGTTTCCCGACTCGACGCGGATCGTCCCGGAGCGGGCCGTTGCAGAACTCCCATACCGCGAGCGCAACCACCAGGGGAAGCTCTTGTTCGAGGGCGCGGCGAGCGGCGCCTGACAGGAGGAGCTTGTGGCGGTCGCTCACGCAGCGCCGGTCTCGCGGCGCCGGCGCTGGTCGACGAGGCGTGCCATGTCTTCCCCGGTGGTGACCTCTCCACGGACGTACTCCGCTTCGGCCTCACGGATAGCTGCCAGGGCCTCGGGATCCGAGAGGATGTCGAGGGTCTCCTCCAGTGCGGCCAAGTCCTCGGGCGAGACCAACACGGCGGCGGGATGGCCGTGCTTGGTGATGGTCACACGGGAGTGGGTCTTCTCCACGTCGGCGACCAGCTCCGAGAGCCGATTGCGGGCCTCGGCGAGAGGCAGCTCTTCCATAGCCAGAAGTATAGGCAGATTCTCGACCCCGGGAGGTTCGTGAGCCCTGGGAGGTCGCCTTCACTGGACATACCATGCCGGCGTGACTTGGTCAGCTCTGCATTCTGTGCCCAGCCCGACGCCTTCGGACCGTACGCGGCAGGGGTTCGAGCGTCGCAGGCCCACGCGCGACCTCACGAAGCCCCTCGACACCCGCGGGTGGTGATACCAGCTGGCCTGTGCCGGCACCGGAGTGCGTGATGGACCGGATGGACCGCGAGCAGTTCTTCGCCCGGCTTGGGGCCTTGGACGAAGAGCACCTGAAGAAGGCGCTGTGGAACCTGTACTGGCGCGGGACGGCCACGAT
>JAJYPY010000032.1 GCA_021794995.1 Actinomycetes bacterium
GTCTCGCACGTAGAAGCAGTTCACCCACACGGTCCCTGCGACCAGGCTCGACGCGACCCGCTCTGCGCGCGCCTCGTCGGACGTCACGACGGTCGCCGCCAGACCGAAACGGGTGGAGTTGGCCATACTGACCGCCTCTTCCTCCGAGTCGAACGGCTGGATGGTGAGAACCGGACCGAAGACCTCCTCGGTCAAGATCTCCGACCCGCTGCGCGCGCCGCCGATGAGGGTCGGCAGGTAGAACAGGCCCCCGAGATCGGTGTTGGGACCACCGCCGACGAGCACCTGCGCCCCGTCGGCCACGGCGCGGCGCACGAACCCGTCGACCCGCTCGAGGTGGGCACGCGTGATCAGCGGTCCGACGTCGACGTCCGGATCGCGCGGGTCACCTTGGCGAAGCCCCGCCATGGCGGCGCAGAGGCGAGCGGTGAAGTCGTCGATGATCGCGGCATCGACGAGGAGACGGGTGCAGGCGAGGCAGACCTGCCCGGAGTTGTCGACCTGCTGGACCGCCAGATCGACCGCGAGGCCCATGTCGGCGTCGGAGAACACGAGGAGCGGGGACTTCCCTCCGAGCTCGAAGCTCACGGGAACGAGGTTGGCCGCTGCGCGCGCTGCGATGTGGCGAGCCGTGGTCACCGAGCCGGTGAAGCTGATGCGCGCGACGCGCGGATCGCTGACCAGCGCGTCGCCGGCTTCCTCGCCGATGCCCTGCACGACGTTGAACACCCCGGGCGGCAGTCCCGCCTCGGCCGTGATGTCGGCAAGCAGCGAGGCACTGAGCGGGGACCACTCCGCCGGCTTGAGGACGACCGTGTCGCCGGCGGCGAGTGCCGGCGCGATCTTCCAGGTTGCGAGCATGAGCGGCGCGTTCCACGGCGTGATGAGCACCGCCACCCCGGCGGGATCCCAGCTCACGTGGTTGCGATGGCCCCGAGTCTCGACATCGTCGTGGCCGAGTTGGAGGAGCCAGTCGGCGAAGAACCGGAAGTTGTGGACCACCCGGGGCATGACCCCGCGCAGGTGGGAGCGCAGGAGCGCCCCGTTGTCCTCCGTCTCGAGCGCGGCGAGGACCCCGAGCCGCGACTCGATGCCGTCAGCGATGCGGTGCAGCGCGGCGGCGCGCGCGACGGGCGGCGTGCGCCCCCACTTCTCGAAGGCCTCGAGTGCCGAGTCGACCGCGAGACGCGCTTCGGTCGCTCCCCCGCGCGCGACATCGCCCAGGACGTGCTCGTCGATGGGGCTCACGTCGGCAAAACGCCGGGGCGAGGGGACGCGGGCGCCTCCGAGGTAGTGGTCGAGCGATACCTCGACGCCTGCGACACGAGCCATGCGGTACTCCCCGGGATCGTTTGCTTGCGAACGCTAACTTCCGTCCGCAGATCGGGTCAACGCCGTGTCTCCGGTGCCGCGCCTGGGCCGCCCACCGTGCGGATGACGACGCGCAGGAGCCCGGCGAGGCGCCTCCGGTCCTCCTTCGAGAGCCTCGAGCTGGCGAACACCTCCTGCTCGTTGAACCGCGGGAAGAGATCTTCGATCGCGTGGCGGCCGGAGGGGAGGAGGCGGACGACGACCAGGCGCCTGTCCGCGCGGTGCGGGTGCCGCTGGACGTACCCCCTGCCCTCGAGCGTCTTCAACACACCGGTGAGCGTCCCCTTCGTCACCCCCGCCTCCGCGGCCAGGTGGCGGGTCTCCTGCTCCCCCCAGATCCACAGGACGAACAGGACGGTGAAGGCACCCCACGACAGGTCGTAGTCTGCGAGCACCTGCTGTTCCATGTGGTTCCGCACGACGTTGGCGGCCCGGTAGATGTTGGAGATGACGGCCATCGCCTCGAAGTCGATGTGCTGGTCGCCGATACGCGCCTGCACGTCGCGCTCCGCTTGGACCAGCTCGCCCGGGTCCTCGCTCACGAACCTGCTGGTCATCTCGCTCCCGGCTCACTCACGGCGCGGCGGGCGGATGCCCCGGAACTCCCAGTCACCGCCCAGCGCGGTCGACCTCACCTCTTCCGACGAGCTCGGCTGCGCTCCGACGTCGGATCTCAGCGGGGCCGGCCCCGAGACGACGGTGTTCGTGAGCGTCCCGAGCCCCTCGACCGTGACGGACACCTCGTCGCCTGGCACGACGGGCCGAGATCCCGCAGGCGTCCCCGACAGGATCACGTCGCCGGGCTCGAGGGTGATCGTACGGGCCAGGTCGGCGACGAGATAGTGCATGTCCCACACCATCTCGTCGGTCGAGGCGGACTGGGCGGTCACGCCGTTCACGGTCGTCTCGATCGCCTTGTGGTGGAAGTCCCAGTCGCGCACGAGGCCCGGGCCGAGCGGGCACAGCGTGTCGGAACCCTTCACCCGCAGCATCGACCCTGCGTCGGTGTCCCTGAAGTCGTGCAAGCCGAAGTCGTTCGCGACGGTGTAGCCGGCGATGTAGCCGCCCGCCTGAGCGGGGGAGATGTTGCGGCACGTGGTGCCGATCACGATGCCGATCTCCCCCTCGTAGTTCAGCCATTGACACCCCTCGGGCCGCACCACGTGGCCCCGATGCGAGTTCAACGCAGAGATCGGCTTGTGGAAGTACGTCGGCGCCGAGCCGAGCGTGACCATGAACTCCTCCACCCGGCTCCGGTAATTGAGGTGGACGCAGAGCACCTTGGTGGGGAGACAGGGTGGAAGGTGGGTCGCCGCATCGGTGGCCACCTCCCGCCCGTCGGCGGCCACCAGGAGGTCCCCCTTGCAGCGCATCTCGACGACCGCGCCGTCCAGCAGAATTCGGCGGGTCTGCACAAACCGCACGATACGGTACACGCGTGGTGCGCCTCAACGGGTTCTACGTCCCGCGCTCTGCGACCGGCGGCGCGTCCCTGGTGCCGGCCCCGCCGTGGCACTACTCGGGCGACCTGCTCACGATCGAGTACCGCACCGATCCCGCAGCCGTCGCCGAGCTCCTGCCGGATCCCCTCGAACCGCCGCACGACGACGAGGACCCTGGTGCGGTCGCCTTCGTCGTCGCCGACTGGCAGTCGTGCTCGGATACCTTCGAAGAGGTGCTGGACCCCGTGCGACTCCAGTACAAAGAGGCGTTCTTCGTGGTGCGCTGCCGCTATCGCGGCGAGCTGTGGTCTCGCTGCGTCTACATCTGGGTCGACAAGGACTACGCGCTCGCGCGGGGACACCTCCAGGGCTACCCGAAGAAGCTGGGCTCCGTGCACCTCACCCGCCCCGTCACCGTCGGGAGAGCCGGCCCGAGGCTCGAGCCGGGCGGACGGTTCGGGGCGACGCTCGCCGCCTACGACCGGCGGCTCGCCAACGCGCGCTTCACCATCACGGGCCCGTCACACGATGCCGGCTTCGTGAACGCGCACGCGATGCTGCACCACCGCTGGTTCCCGCGGATCGAGGCGGACGGCACCGACTCACTCGCGGAGATCGTGACCATGCGCGGCGTCGATGTCGAGCTCGGACCCGCCTTTTGTGGTGACGCCGAGCTCGACCTGTTCGACTCACCGGTGGAAGAGCTGTCACGGATCGCGCCGCGCGAGGTGATCGGCGGGTACTGGCGCAGCGTCGGCACGACGTTCGTGGGGGGCACCACGCTCGAGGCGTAGGACCGGTGGGCCGGGCAGCCCGCTCGATCTCCGGGCGGCGTCAGTCCGCCGCTTCGGCGAGCGCCTCGGAGAGCGTCGGGTGCACGAGCATGCTCTCGACGATGTCGTGGACTCGCAGGCCTGCGGTGACTGCGACGGCGATGACCGAGATGAGCTCGGCGGCGTGCTGGCCGACGATCGAGCCGCCCAGGACGACCCCGGTCGCAGGGTCCGAGACGATCTTGACGAAGCCCCGGGCATCGTCGTTGATGAGCGCCTTTGCCGACGCGGCGAACGGGACCTTGGTGACGCGGATCTTGCGACCCTCGGCGAAGGCATCCGCCTCGGCGAGCCCGACGTCGGCAATCTCTGGCTCGGTGAAGATGGCCGAGGCCGCCTTCTCGTAATTCAGGTGCCGGTGCGACGCGGTGTGCCCGACCACCACGTGCTCGGCGATCTTTCGCCCCTGCATGGCGGCCACCGACGACAGCGGCAGCTTCCCCGACAGGTCGCCGGCCGCGTAGATGTGGGGCACGTTCGTCTGGCAGTGGTGGTTGATCGGGATGTAGCCGGCCGGGTCGACGTCGACCCCTGCGGTCTCGAGCGCCAGGCGGTCGGAGTTCGGGACCGATCCGATGGCCAGCAAGGCATGCGAACCGTGGGCCACGCGCCCGTCGTCGCAGCGCACCGAGACCCCGCTCCCGCCACGGTCGACGGCGATCGCCCGGGCGCCCTTCAAAAGCGTCACACCCCGGCGCAGGAAGTCCTCCTCGAGCACGGCTGCGACCTCGGGATCCTTGCGCCAGAGCACCTGCTGACGGCTCACGATGAGGGTGACCTCCGAGCCGAGCGAGGAGAACATGTGCACGAACTCCACGCCCGTCACCCCGGACCCGATGACGACCAGGTGCTCGGGCAGCTCCTTGGGCGGGTACGCGTCGCGGGTGGTGAGCACCCGGTCCCCGTCGATCGGCGCCCACCCGGGGATCCGCGGCCGGCTCCCGGTCGCCAGCAGCACGGCGTCGGCCTCGAGCTCGACGGGGCCGCCCGACGTCTCGACCGCCACCAGATGGGACCCCGCGAGCCGCCCTTCCCCGCGTATGAGCTGCACGTCTTGACTGGTGAGGATCGTCTCGGTCGTCTTCCCGAGCCGGGTGGTGATGGCACCGATGCGCTTGCGGAGCCGCTCGAGGTCCAAGGTCGGGTCGGTGGGTCCCAGGCCCATTCGCTCGGTGCGGCCGAGGAAGGACATCGCGCCGCCGGTCGAGATCATCGACTTGGAGGGGATGCAGTCCCACATGTCGGCTGCGCCTCCGATCACGTCACGCTCGACGACCGTCACATCGACGCCGAGTCGGGCGGCGTGGGTCGCGGCGTGAGCGCCCGCGGGACCGCCGCCGAGGATCACGAAGTGCACGGCTCCAAGGTTACGTGCGATTCCCACTTCCGCCGGATGCGATGCTGGACGCATGCGCAACCCGATGTTCGTCTACGACGAGCAGACGACCGACCTCGTGCTCTCCTACTGCAGGGAACGCCTCGCGCTCGACCCGGTGCCGCTCGACTACGGCGGGTACGCCCCACACCTCAAAGAGATGCTCGACGGCCTGATCGGCTTCTCCGGCAATGATCCCCAGGTCGTCCTCGACCTCTTTCTCGCGTCGCTCTCCAAAGCCGTCGTGTCCATCGACAGCCCGCGGTTCCTCTCCTTCATCCCCGCCGCCCCGACCAAAGCCTCCCTCCTCTTCGACATGGTGGTGTCGTGCTCGTCGCTGAACGGCACCTCCTGGCTGCTCGCCGCAGGCGCGGTCGCCGCAGAGAACCAGGCGCTCGGCGTCCTTACGGAGCTCGCGGGACTGCCGCCCGGGGCCGGGGGGACCTTCGTGTCCGGCGGGTCGGCGGCGAACCTCTCCGCGCTCCTCGTCGCCAGGGACACCGCCACAGCCCGCGGTCGTGCGCGCATCGCGGTGAGCGAGGAGGTGCACTCGTCGGTGACCAAGTCGATCCACATCCTGGGCGCCGACGCCCTCTTCGTGCCCGTCACCGACCATCGGCTGACCGGCGGAGCCCTCTCGGCGGCCCTGGAGACGGCGGCCGTCGACGGAGGCGGCCCGGTGATCGCGGCCGTCGCGACCGGGGGGACGACCAACGCGGGGATCATCGACGACCTCGCCAGCACCGCGGCGGTTGCGCACGGGCACGGCCTGTGGTTCCACGTCGACGCGGCGTACGGAGGAGGTGCCCTCTTCTCGCCGCTCGCGCGGGCGCGCTTCGCCGGCATCGAGCAGGCGGACTCCGTGGTCATCGACCCGCACAAGTGGCTCTTCGCGCCGTACGACTGCGCCGCGCTCTTGTACCGCGATCCTTCGCTCGCCAAGGCGGTCCACACCCAGGACGCCGCCTACCTGTCGGCGTTTCGCACCACCCCGCGTCCCCCTGGCGAGTCGCCGGCGGGTCCCGACGGAGGGGATCCGTGGAACCCCACCGACTACGCGTTCCAGCTCTCGAGGCGCTCGCGCGGGTTGCCGCTGTGGTTCTCGCTGGCCGTGCACGGCATCGACGCGTACCGGGACGCGGTGGAATCGGTGATCGCCACCGCCAACGAGGCCGCTCGGCTGATCGAGGCGACTCCGCACACCGAGCTCGTCCGAGAGCCCGAGCTCTCGATCGTGCTCTTCCGCCGGAAGGGGTGGGCACGCGACGACTACGACGCGTGGTCCGCCAGCCTCCTTGCCGCGCAGATCGCATTCGTGGTGCCCACGACGTGGGAAGGCCAGGCCGTCGGACGACTGGCGCTCTTGCACCCCGAGACGACACTCGCAGTCGTCCAGGAGGTGCTCGACTCGATGGCGTGACGTCCCGGACCGTTCACCCGGCGCTGTAGCGGTACACGTTCGTCGTGCGCTTCGCGAACCCGAGCCGCGTGTAGAGGCGGTTCGCCGCCTCCCGATCGGGGCGAGACGTGAGATCGACGGTGCGGGCACCGAGCGACTCGGCACGATCGAGTGCGGCCCGCACCAGCGCCGCACCTGCGCCCGCACCGCGCGCCGCTTCATCCACCACCACGTCCTCGATCCACGCACGGACCCCCGTCGGGATGCAGAAGACGGCCAGGGTCAGCGAGCCGACGATCCGGCTCGACGACGCGTCGCGCGCCACGAACAAGGTCGTCGCGGGGGATCCGACGATGACCTCGACCTCGGCGGCCGTCGGGGTCGGGGCGTGCCGGGACAGCTGCGGGACGAGGCGGCCGAGTGCCTCGACGAGCTCGGCGTCAGCCGCCGCCGCCACCTCCACGCGCAACGCGTCGGCGCCGATCACGGCTCGCTGGACGTGGCCTCACGCCACATCGGCTCGCGAACCCGGTCGTAGAGCACGTCGGGGTGCTCGCCACGGATCGCAGCGAAGACGTGCGCTCCCCAACGCTCGTAGCCGACCAGCGGCGAGGGGAGGTTGTCGTGGGTGAACCACCCCACGTCGCGGCACTCGAGGGGGTGCGCGCGCAGCGTGCCGCCGACCGCCGTGCACTGGAAGACGAGCGAGTACAGCGGGATCCGGGTGAAGCCGAGCCGCAATCCGTCGAGCACCGCGATGAGACGCACCGGCTCGACCTCGATCCCGGTCTCCTCGTGCACCTCCTTCACGACGACCTCGGCGGCCGAGTAGCCCACGTCGCACCAGCCCGTCGGATAGAGCCACACCCCCGAGTCGGCCCGCTGGATGAGGAGGAGCTCTCCGCGGTCGTTCCCGACGGCCGCACCCACGGCCACCTTGGGAGTCACGTACCCCGGGACGCCCTCGCCGACCTGCGCGAGCCACTCCTCCACGAGCCCTGCGCCGTCCTCGAGGGCGCCAGGATCCTCGGACGCCGCCGCGCGGATGTCGGCGGCAACCCGCAGGATCTCCTCGAAGCGTTCTCGCTCGTAGAGGCTCTCGGAGAAGCCGAGACCGGTGCGCGCCGTCGCGGCGAGGGTCTCGGCCCACCTGAGCAGCGTCCGGGTGGGCACGACCGGGTCCACCTGACCGACGCTACCGCGCCACCGGGCGCGTCGGGATTCTCCGGCGCCGCGCCGCCACAGTGGGCGCGCCAGCGGGCACAATGAGGGCGTGCCGGTCAACGCGAGCTGTCGCCACTACGTGATGCAGACGACCCGAGGGGGGGACAAGATCGAACGGTGCAAGCTGGGCGCGAACGAGCAGCTGCCGTTCGCGTGCCCAGACGGCTGCGTGTTCTTCGAGGACCGGCGCATCTCGTCGACCGGCTGGCAGATCCCCGGGGCCGGGGCCCGCTGAGTCCCGCAACGCCCATGCCGGGCGACTCGGCTCAGCCGCTCGTCGCCACCCCCTCGGGCAGCAACCGGTTCATGCTGCCCGTGCGGAATCCCTCGAGGTCGAGGGCCACGAAGGCGTAGCCCGCCGCCTTCACCGCGTCGATCACCTCGGCACGCCGGCCGACCACCCACTCGAGCTCGTTGTCGGGCACCTCCACCCGGGCGACCGCACCGTGGTGGCGCACCCGGACCTGGCGGAGGCCAAGTGAGCGGAGCGCCGACTCAGCGAGACCCACCGATCGCAGGGTCGGTGCCGTGACCGGCGTGCCGTAGGGGACCCGGGACGCGAGGCACGCTCCGGCCGGGCGGTCCCACGTGCGCAGCCCGAGGCGGCGCGACCATACGCGCACCTCTGCCTTGGTCAGCCCCGCCTCGACGAGCGGGAACCGGGCGCCCGCCCGCGCCGCCGCTGCCTGCCCGGGGCGGTAGTCGCCGAGGTCGTCGACGTTGACGCCGAGCACCACCACCGCGGACTCGGCGGCCGCGAGCGGGCCGAGCGCGTCCATGAGCGCGCCCTTGCACCGCGCGCACCGGTCGGCACCGTTGGCGACGTACGCCGGATCCTCCATCTCGGCGGTCGCCACGGCGGTCCAGCGCAGCCCCCACTCGTCTGCGAGCTCCCGGCAGTGCGCCGCCTCCCCGGCGCCGAGCGACGGCGACACCGCGGTGACGCAGAAGACGCGTGTTCGCCCGAGGGTACGGTGCGCCACGCTCGCCAGAAGGGCGGAGTCCGCGCCCCCGCTGAACGCGACCACCACGCTCCCGATCTCGGCGAGCACCGCTTCGAGGCGCGCCAGCGCCCCGCCCGCCGCGTCGCTCCCGCCATCGTGACGGCTCACCGCCCGGGGCCCACCGACTCGAGCACCGTCACCAGGTCCGCGACGATGCCCGCATAAAAGGGCCCGAACTCGGCGTAGCGCGCAGACGCTTCATCGAAGCGCATCTGGTACACGCACTCCTTCAGGTCTGAGGGGGTGACGGCGAACAGGGTGACCCCCCACTCCCAGTCGTCGAGCCCGGTCGACCCGGTCACGACCTGCAGGACGCGCCCGTGGAAGGTCCGCCCGATGCGCCCGTGGCTCATCATGAGCTCGCGGCGCGCGTCGTAGGGCAGCGAGTACCAGTTCTGTGCGTCGCCCCGGCGCTTGGACATCGGATAGAACGAGAAGGCGCGCTTTCCCTCGGGGGGGAGCTGCGGGAAGAGCCTCGCCTGCTTGAGCTCGTCGGGCACACCCGCCGCGTACTCGGACACCTCGGTGAGCGACACGTAGGAAGAGGCGACGTCGAGGCCCGCCGCGTGGACGGCCGACTGGAACCGGCGCAGCCGCCACAGGTCCGGGCCGAGCACCACCAGCCCGACGTCGGCCTTGTGGCCGAGCATCGAGACGGCGACGACCTGGCCGCCGGCCTTGCGGGCCTCTTCCTCGGCGCTGAGGACGGCCGGCACGTCGAGCCGGGCGCCGGCGCGGCAGAACAGGTGCAGCACCCCCAACCCGGTCGTGGGCGAGAGCGCCCCTTCCTCGGATCCGCCGGTACCAGGCTCCCCCGCCGTTGCAGCTGGATCGGGAGACCAGCTTTCCGGACGCACCATGCGCGCCAGTGTAGGGACCCCTCCCCCGGACGCGCCGCGAGGGCACCCGTCAGGATGCCCTCGCGCCGAGTCCCCGCGCCCACCCGGCCGGCCGTCGGGCCGCCGGAGGGCGGAACGTGTCCGACTAGAAGTCCTCCATGCCGCCGCCGCCGGGCATGGCCGGAGCCTTCTCCTCGGGCTTGTCAACGATGACCGCTTCGGTCGTGAGGAACAGCCCCGCGATGGACGCGGCGTTCTGGAGGGCCGAGCGGGTGACCTTCGCGGCGTCGATGACACCGGCGACGAAGAGATCCCCGTACTCGCCGGTGGCCGCGTTGAGGCCCTCGGCGCCCTTCAGGTTGCGCACCTTGTCGACCACGACGCCTCCCTCGAGGCCGGCGTTGACCGCGATCTGCTTCAAGGGCTCTTCCACCGCACGAGCGACGATGCGCGCACCGGTGGCCTCGTCGCCCTCGAGCTTGTCCGCACGCTCGGTGATCGCCGTCTGCGCGCGGAGGAGTGCCACGCCACCGCCGGGGACGACACCCTCTTCGATGGCCGCCTTGGTGGTCGAGACGGCATCTTCGATGCGGTGCTTCTTTTCCTTCAGCTCGACCTCGGTGGCCGCGCCGACCTTGATCACCGCGACGCCGCCGGACAGCTTGGCGAGGCGCTCCTGCAGCTTCTCGCGGTCGTAGTCCGAGTCGGTGTTCTCGATCTCGGCCTTGATCTGGTTGATCCGGCCCTTGATGTCCGCCTCGGTGCCTGCGCCTTCGACGACGGTCGTCTCGTCCTTGGTCACGACCACCTTGCGCGCCCGTCCGAGCAGGTCGAGGCCCACGTTCTCGAGCTTCAGGCCGACCTCTTCGGTGACTACCTGGCCACCGGTGAGGATCGCCATGTCCTGGAGCATGGCCTTGCGGCGCTCGCCGAAGCCGGGGGCCTTCACGGCGGCGCTCTTGAACGTGCCGCGGATCTTGTTGACCACGAGGGTGGCCAGCGCCTCGCCCTCGACGTCCTCGGCCACGATGGCGAGCGGCTTGCCGCTCTGCATGACCTTCTCCAAGATCGGGAGCAGGTCCCGCACGGCGGAGATCTTCGAGCCGACGAGGAGGACGTAGGCGTCCTCGAGGACGGCCTCCATGCGCTCGGGGTCGGTCACGAAGTACGGCGAGATGTACCCCTTGTCGAAGCGCATGCCCTCGACGAGGTCCATCTCCATGCCGAAGGTCTGGGACTCCTCGACGGTGATGACGCCGTCCTTGCCGACCTTGTCGATGGCCTCGGCGATCATCTCCCCGATCTCGGGGTCGGCAGCGGAGATCGCGGCGACCTGGGAGATCTGGCTCTTGGACTCGGTCTCCTTGGCGATGCCGTGGATCGCGTTCACCGCTTCTTCCACACCCGCCTCGATGCCCTTCTTGAGCGACATCGGGTTGGCACCCGCAGCCACGTTGCGCAGGCCCTCGCGGACCATGGCCCATGCGAGGACGGTGGCCGTCGTGGTGCCGTCACCGGCGACGTCGTCGGTCTTCTTCGCCACCTCCTTGACGAGCTCGGCCCCGATCCTCTCGTAGGGATCCTCGAGGTCGATCTCCTTGGCGATCGAGACACCGTCGTTCGTGATGGTGGGGGCGCCCCACTTCTTGTCGAGCACGACGTTGCGGCCCTTTGGCCCCAGCGTCACCCGTACGGCGTCGGCCAGCTTGTTCATGCCGGTCTCGAGCCTCCTCCGGGCGTCTTCGTCAAAGGCGATCAGCTTGGACATGGTGGTCGTGTCCTCCGTTTTCCGTGCCAGTTGTTCCGTGCCAGTTGGTCCGGCTCGGTTCCCATGAGAAAGGGTACCAGCTCCATTAGCACTCTCGTACGTCGAGTGCCAACAGCAAACCACGCCGGCGAGGCAGCGTCAACCCGGGCGCAGACCGGACCTCACACGGAGCCTCCGGCCACCGCCGGAACGATCGACACGGTCTCGCCGTCGGCGACCGGGGTCTCGAGCCCGTCTTTGAAACGGACGTCCTCGTCGGCGACGAACACGTTCACGAACCGGCGCAGGTGGCCAGCCGGGTCGAAGACACGCTCCGCGAGTCCGGGGTGCGCCGCGTCGAGCGCCTTCAGGGCCTCGCCGACCGTGGAGGCTTCGACCGCCACCTCACCCACTCCACCGGTGAGTGCCCGCAACTGGGTCGGCACGCGCACGGTCACCGCCACGGGTCCCCCACCTCCTCCTCGAACGCCGCGAGCGACGGCGCGATGGTGACGGACGGGCCGACGGATGTCCCGAGCGCCTCGACGGTCTTCAAGCCGTGCCCCGTCACGATCGCCACCACCCGCTCGTCGCGCCGCACCACGCCCGCCGCTGCCAGCTTGGCCAGGGTCGCAATGGTCACACCGCCGGCCGTCTCGCAGAAGATCCCCTCGGTGCGCGCCAGCAGACCGATACCTTCGAGGATCTCCTCGTCGCTCACCGCGCCGAAGGCGCCACCCGAGCGGCGCACCGCGTGCAGGGCGTAGTACCCGTCGGCCGGGTTCCCGATGGCGAGCGAACGGGCGATCGTGGACGGGCGCACGGGCAGGACGTCGTCGGTGCCCTGGGCGAAGGCCGTGGCGACCGGCGAGCAGCCCTGTGCCTGGGCACCCGAGATCCGCACCGGAGCGTCCGAACCCGCCTCGGCACCTCGCTCGCCACCGTCGAGCAGCCCCACGGAGAACAGCTCGGAGAAGCCCTTGGCAACCTTGGTGAGCTGGCTCCCCGAGGCCACGGGCACCACCACGTGATCCGGGGCACGCCACCCGAGCTGCTCGGCGATCTCGAACGCGAGGGTCTTGGAGCCCTCGGCGTAGTAGGCCCTGAGGTTCACATTGGCGAAGGCCCAGCTCTGGTGCTCACCGGCGAGCTCGGCGCAGAGCCGGTTCACGTCGTCGTAATTGCCGTCCACCGCCACGAGGGTCCCGCCGTACACGGCGGCCATCGCGACCTTGGCACGCTCCAGGTCGGCGGGGACGAGCACGACCGACGCCATGCCGGCACGGGCGGCATGCGCCGCGACGGAGCTCGCGAGGTTCCCGGTCGAGGCGCAGGCGGCCACCTTGAACCCGAGCTGGCGCGCCTTGGTGAGCGCCACCGAGACGACCCTGTCCTTGAACGACCCGGTCGGGTTCGCCGTGTCGTCCTTGATCCACAGCTCGCCGAGCCCGAGCTCTGCCGCGAGCCGGTCGGCGCGCACGAGCGGCGTCCAGCCGGCGCCCAGCTCGACGGGGTGCTCGTCGGCGACGGGGAGCAAGTCCCGGTACCTCCAGATGGTCTGGGGGCCCGCGGCGATGCGCTCCCGGCTCAGCGCGGCGGCGATCACCTCGTAGTCGTAGGCAACCTCGAGGGGGCCGAAGCACCAATCGCAGACGTGGAGCGCCTCGAGAGGAAAGGAGCGGCCGCACTCCCGACAGCGCAAACCCAAGACGTGATCCATGACGACCTCCTCATCGATCGGGCATTGGCACCTGGTGTGGTCACTGGTTGCCGCGGCGTCGCTGGGCCCGTCCCTCAGCCGCTCTGGATGAATCCTTTGATTCTGGCCGCGCGACCCCACGCCGCGCAACTCGCGGTGTTCGCCCGCTGGTGCCCGTTTGGACGAAGATCGCTGCGTGTCCCGCACCGACGGTGTCCGTACCTTCGCCGCCACTGCGTTCGCGCTCGACGACGTCGTCGCGGCGAAGGGCGCCCGCACGGTCGCGGTCTGCGTGCCCGCGCACAACGAGGCCGCCACCGTCGCCGGGGTCGTGCGAGCCGTGTGCGGCCCCCACGTGCGGGCTTGCGGCGGTTCGGGGCTCGTCGACGAGGTCCTCGTTATCGACGACGGGTCGACCGACGCCACCGCCGACGTCGCGGAGGCGGCCGGGGCACGGGTGCTCCGACTCCCGGCCCGGGCGGGCAAGGGCGGGGCCATGCGTGCAGGGCTCGACGCGACCGACGGCGAGCTCCTCGTCTTCTTGGACGCCGACGTCGAGAACACGACCGGGGCGTTCGTCACGAGCCTCCTCGGCCCACTCCTTGTCCCTCCGAGCGAGGCACCCGACGTCGCCCTGGTCAAGGGCTTCTACGAGCGACCCTTCGGCGGGGCCCCGACCGGCGGGGGCCGGGTGAACGAGCTTGTGGCGCGCCCCGTCCTCGACGTCTTGTTCCCGTCGCTCTCGGGCGTGCGCCAGCCGCTCGCAGGGGAGACCGCGGCGCCCCGCCGGGTGCTGGAGAAGGTCGGTCTCGACCCCGGCTACGGCGTCGAGATGGGGCTGCTGCTCGACGTGGCGGCCCGGCTCGGGGTGTCCGCGATCGCCCAGGTCGACCTCGGGACCCGGGTGCATCGCAACCGGTCCCTCGACGAGCTGCGCCCGCAGGCGGCCGAGGTGCTCCGCGCCGCCCTCGAACGGGTGGGCGTCGCGCCCCGACGAGCCGCCCGATAGCGTCGTCTGCGTGCAGGACGTGGTCGTGGTCTCGAACCGTGGTCCGCTCTCGTTCACGAGCGACGGCGGGGGCGCACCCGTGCCTGGCGGTTCGGGGGGAGGCCTCGCCGCGACGCTGCACCCGATGCTGCGCGCAACGGGGGCCACGTGGGTGGCCGCCGCGATGAGCCCGGCGGACCGCCGCGCGGCCTCCCTCGGCCTCATGCACGAAGAAGGGCTGCACATCGTCACGGTCGAGCCCGACGAGGCCGCCTACAAGATGGCCTACAACGTGGTGTCGAACGCGACGTTGTGGTTCTGCCACCACCACCTCTGGGACCTCGCCCGCCGTCCTCGTCTCGACCGGCGCTGGCAGGAGGCATGGGACGCGTACCGCAGCGTGAACCGCGCCTTCGCCGACGCGGTCGCCGCCGCCGCTCCAATAGGTGCGCGCGTGCTGGTGCAGGACTACCACCTCTCGCTCGTGGGCGCGATGCTCTCGGCCGACCGGCCGGACCTGCGCAGCGTGCACTTCTCCCACACGCCGTTCGCCGACCCCTGCATGCTGCACGCGCTCCCTTCTTTCGCAGCCGGAGAGCTCCTCTCGGGGCTGGCGGGGTTCGGCGCCTGCGGGTTCCACACGGCACGCTGGGAGTCGAGCTTCCGCGCGGCGTTCTCGGACCCGGCCCTCGCCGCCGGTGCCGGTGCACCCCAGACGTTCGTCGCGCCCCTCGGCCCCCACCCCGACGCCCTCGCCGCCGAGGCCGCGCTCGAAGAGGTCGCCGCGGCCCGCTCCGGTCTCGAGGAGCTGGTGGGTGACCGTCGCCTGATCGTGCGCGTGGACCGGGTGGAGCTGTCGAAGAACATCTTGCGCGGGTTGTGGGCGTTCGAGGAGCTTCTCGAGGTCCGGCCGGCGTGGCGCGGGCGGGTCACGATGCTGGCCCTCGCCTACCCGTCGCGTGAAGGGCTCGCCGAGTACCTGGCGTACCGGGCCGAGATCGAGCACGCGGTGGACCGGCTGAACGACACCTGGGGCACCGGCGACTGGGCTCCGGTCGTCCTGCGCGTGGCCGACGACCGGGCACGTTCGCTGGCTGCGCTCGGCGCCTACGACGTCCTGCTCGTGAACCCGGTGCGCGACGGCATGAACCTCGTTGCCAAGGAGGGACCCCTCGTGAACCGCGCCGACGGCGTGCTCGTCCTGTCGAAGGAGGCGGGCGCGTGGGAGGAGCTCCACCCCGCGGCGATCGGGGTCAACCCGTTCGACCTCACCGAGACGGCGGCCGCGCTCGACCAGGCGCTCTCGATGGATCGCGACGAGCGTGCCGCCCGCGCGGAGACGCTCCGAAAGATCGTGCTCGGCCAGACGGCCGCGGACTGGCTCGACCGTCAGCTGGCCGTCGCTGCGGCCCTCCCGCCGGCCGGCTCGGGACGGGCGGCCGGCTGACCCGCTCTCAGCGGCCCCCCGCGACCCCGAGCGCACGCTCCAGATCGGCGAGCAGGTCGTCGACGTCCTCGAGGCCCACGGAGAGCCGGAGGAGCGCCGGATCGACGGCGAGCGGCGAGCCGGCGACCGACGCGTGCGTCATGCGGTGGGGGTGCTCGATGAGCGACTCGACCGCGCCGAGCGACTCGGCCAGCGTGAACAGCTCGGTCGCCGCCGCCACCGCGAGGGCGACCGCCTCCCCGCCGCGCACGGTGAAGGAGACCATGCCCCCGAACCCGCGCATCTGGGCGGCCGCGGTCGCGTGACCCGGGTGCGTCGGGAGCCCCGGGTAGTACACCGTGTCGACCGCGGGGTGCGCGCCGAGCGCGTCGGCGACCCGCGCGGCGTTGGCGCAGTGTCGGTCCATGCGCACCGCGAGGGTCTTCACGCCGCGCAGGAGGAGGTAGCAGTCGAACGGGCTCGGCACGGCGCCGACGGAGTTCTGCAGCGTCGAAATGCGCGACGCGATCACGTCGTCGGACGTCGCGACGAAGCCGCCGACGACGTCCGAATGGCCGCCCAAGTACTTGGTCGTGGAGTGCACCACGACGTCGGCGCCGAGCGCGAGCGGCCGCTGCAGGTACGGCGTCGCGAAGGTGTTGTCGACCACGAGCATGCCGCCGTGCGCGTGTGCGACGTCGCCGAGCGCGCTGATGTTTGCGATGCGCAGGATGGGATTCGACGGCGTCTCGATCCACAGCATCTTGGTCTCCGGACGCCACGCCGCTCCGACGGCAGCCGGATCGTCGAGCCGGACGGAGGAGAACGCGATGCCGACGTGCGCGTGCACCTGCGCCAGGAGGCGGTAGGTGCCGCCGTACACGTTGTCGCCGACGACGACGTGGTCGCCTGGCGCAAGGAGGCGGAGCACCGCGTCCTCGGCGGCGAGCCCGCTCGAGAAGGCGCTGCCGTGGCGCGCCCCTTCGAGGGCTGCGACGCACGCTTCGAGGGCCGAGCGCGTCGGGTTGCCCGAGCGGCTGTACTCGAACCCCTGGTGGTTGCCGACACCGGCTTGCGCGAACGTCGTGGACAGGTGGATCGCCGGCACCACCGCGCCGGTCGAGCGGTCCGGTGGCTGTCCTGCGTGGATCGCGAGGGTCTCGAAGCCTGCCATGTCCGCGCCCCCGGGCTCAGCGCCGCTCGAAGTAGGACAGGAGGTCCGAGCGCGTCAGGATCCCGACCGGATGGCCGCCGTCGAGCACGAGGACCGCGGGCGACCCCTGCAACCGCTCGGCGACGTATTCGGCGGTCTCCCCGAGGCCCACGGTGACGAGCGGCGGGTCCATCACCGCGCCGACCGGCTCGTCGAACGCCTCGGGGTGCCCGAGCGTGCGCTCGAGGAGGAGCCGGTCGGTCACCGAGCCGACGACCTCGGCCAGCGCGAGCGGCGGCTCGGCCTTCACGACGGGCACCTGGGAGACGCTGTACTCGTCGAGGAGCGCGATCGCCGCGCGCACGGTCTCGTCGGGATGCACGTGGACGAGCGGGGGAAGGCGGCCCTCCTTGCTCGAGAGCACCGCCTCGGCGGTGGCGCCGTGGGCGCGCACGAAGCCGTGGTCGGCCATCCAGCCGTCGTCGTAGAGCTTGGTGAGGTACCCGCGTCCCGAGTCCGGGACCAGCACGACGACGACGTCGTCGGGGCCGAGCGACTTGCCGATCTCGAGCGCCGCCCAGACCGCGGTGCCCGTCGAGCCGCCGACCAGGATCCCCTCTTCACGCGTGACCCGGCGCGCCGTGAGGAAGGAGTCCCGGTCCGAGACCGCCACGACGCGGTCCACGACGCCGGGATCGTAGGTGTCCGGCCAGAAGTCCTCGCCGATGCCCTCGACGAGGTACGGCCGGCCCCCACCCCCCGAATAGATCGACCCCTCGGGGTCGGCGCCGACGACCTGGATCGCCGGGTTCTGCGACTTGAGGAAGCGGCCCACGCCGCTGATGGTGCCCCCCGTGCCGACACCGGCCACGAAGTGGGTGATCCGGCCCGCGGTCTGACGCCAGATCTCGGGCCCGGTCGTGTCCTCGTGCGCGCGGGGGTTCGCCGCGTTGCGGTACTGGTTCGGCTGGAAGGCGCCGGGCGTCTCGGCGGTCAGCCGGTCGGCCACCGCGTAGTACGAGGCCGGGTCGTCGGGAGCCACCGTGGTCGGGCACACCACGACGGCGGCGCCGAACGCCCGCAGGAGCTGGCGCTTCTCCTCGGCGACCTTGTCGGGCACGGTGAAGATGCAGCGGTACCCGCGGATTGCCGCCACCATCGCGAGCCCGACGCCGGTGTTTCCCGACGTGGGCTCGACGACCGTGCCCCCGCGCCGGAGCAGTCCCTCGGCTCGAGCGGCGTCGAGCATCGCCCGCGCCGGGCGGTCCTTCACGCTGCCGCCGGGGTTCAGGGTCTCGAGCTTGGCGAGGAGATGGCACGGGACGTCGCGACCGACACGGTCGAGTCGCAACAGCGGCGTGTTGCCAACCAGATCGAGCACGCTGCCGGCGGCGTCCATGGGCGGCCCCGGGTCGGTGACGGGGTGCACGGTGACGCCGGCGGGTGCAATGACCGCCTCGTCGGTGAACAGGACCGTCGGGAACCCCGCGCGGTGCAGCTCGTCGGCGACGCGCAGCGCGAACGATGTGCCCGTGGTGAGTCCCTCCCCCACCACGCCGACCAGTCCCGGGATGATGCCTCGCAGCTCACCGACGAGGGAGGCGGACGACTGGCGCGCCGGGACGTGGACGACCCGCCGGGACCGTGCCGCGAGCACCGGCGGCGCCACGGACGGCTCCACCACCAAGAGCACGTCCACACGCGGGGGCTGCACCGCGCCGATGATACGACGACAGGTTCTCCCACACCCCGCAATGGCCCGTGGGGTCCGCCCGCGACGGCTCCGGGCATTCAGTCCGCGGCGATCCTCTCGATGAGTGCCACCGCCGCTTCGGGTCCCTCCACCACGACGTCCGCCGCCGCGGCGACCTCTGGCGGGCTCTCGGCGTCGGCGACCGCCACCCGGGCGATGGTCGCACCCGACCGCCCCAGCTCGGCCACCGCCGCGAAGGCGGGCAGGTCCCCGAGGTCGTCGCCGAAGCACGCGACCACCGCGCGTCCGAGGCCCAGGCGCGCGACGACCGTGCCCTTGTCCACGTGGACCGGGGGACGCAGCTCGAGGGCCATCCGTCCCGACTGGGGGACGAGGCCCGTGCGGGCGCACAGCGCGTCCGCCGCCGCGCGCGCCCATCCCTCCGAGCCGGGCGATCGGCGCCAGTGGAGCGTGACCGAGAGTCCCTTGGGTTCGATCTCGACACCTGGGGGCGCCGAGCCAGCCAGCACGGCAACCGCCTCGGCGACCACCGGACGCCACCGCTGCGCGCCGGTGTCACGGCGCAGCTCCCCGTCCCGACCGACCTCTTCCATGCCGTAGAGGCCGGACAGGACGACGCCGGGGGGCGTGCCGAGCGCCTCCGAGAGGTAGCGGACCGGGCGACCCGACACGACGGCCACGAGGTCGAGCCGCGCGCCGAGCCTCGCGAGCAGCTCGCGCACCCCGGGGACGGGGCGGGCACCCGCCGGATCCGCGACGATGGGCGCCAGCGTGCCGTCGTAGTCCAAGAAGAGCGCGGCCTCGGCGCACCGCTCGCGCAGCGGCCGCAGGACCGGCGGCAGCTCCGCCTCGTGGGCCATCGACGGGGAGCCCGGGCGACTCAGCCGGCGGTCCCGGGGGCCTTCGCCGCCAGGTCGTCGCCGATCACGACCACGACGTCCGCCCCTGTGGTGCCTCCCACGGGGGTCGTCACGCCGAGCGGCTGCACTGCCGAGGCGAGGATCCCGAGACGCGCGGCGATCGCCTGCGCTGCGGCCTGCTCTCCGGGCGCGTAGTAGACGCTCGACGTCTGCTCCGCTGTGAGCGCCGTCACCGGGGTGAGCGTCCCCCAACCCGAGGAGGAGAGCTCGCTCGTGTACGCCGCGGCGACCCCGTTGGTCTGGCTCGCGTTCGCGACCAGTACCTTCACCGACGGGCTGGCCGTCTCTCCCGGCGGGATCGTGGTGGTCGGCGAAGACGATCCGCCCGAGGCCGCCCCCGAGGTGGACGAGGTGGGGGCGCTGGACGAGGTGGGGGCGCCGGACGAGGTCGGGGCGCCGGACGAGGTCGCCGTCCTGGAGGCCGCGGGGGACGTGGCGGCGACGTGCCGTCCCGATTGCCCCCCGCCGAGCTGGACGAGATACACGCCCAGACCGAGGGCGACCACGAACAGGGCGATGGCCTTGGGGTAGGACAGCGCGTGCGGGCGCTCCTCCCCACCTGGGCCGAGCGAGTGCTGCGGCCCCCGCGCCGTCGTCACCCGTCCAGCCTGCCAACCTCCCTCGGTCGGCGCAAGCGGCCCGTCCGGGCGGGCCTCCCGGGGGCTCCCTGCTCCTCTTCGGCTCGACGGCGCGCCACCTCGAAGCAGGCCACCGCCGCAGCGGCGCCGACGTTCAACGACGCGAGCGTCCCGTGCTGAGGAATGGCGGCGATCTCGTCGCAGCGCGTGCGCACGAGCGGGGCGAGCCCGCGTTCCTCGCTGCCCACGACGAGGGCCACTGGAGCCGTGGAGACGGCGGTGGCGTAGATGGAGTGCTCGGCGTCGGCGGCGAGCCCGAGGGTCCACACGCCGAGAGAGGAGAGTCGCTCGAGCGCGTTGGGCACGCCCCCGACGAGGGCGAAGTCCAGATACTCGATCGCCCCGGCGGCGACCTTGGCGACCGTGGGCGAGAGGTGCGCGGACCGGTGCCGCGGGAGCACAACGCCGGTCACGCCTGCGCACTCGGCGCTGCGCAGCAGCGCCCCAAGGTTTCTCGGGTCGGTCACGCCTGCCACGACGACGAGGAACGGCACCCCTCCTCCTGGAGGCGACGCGAGATCGTCGAGCGGCACGGGCTCGATCGCCCGGGCGCGGGCAAGGACCCCTTGGGGTGCGTCCGTGCGTGCGGCGGCCTCGAGACGGGCCCTGGACACGATCTCGACGCGCACCCGCCGACGGGCCGCGAGTGCGTCGATCTCGTCGAGCTGCGGGGAGGGATCAAGTCCTTCGGCGAGCCACACGGCTCGCACCGGGCGCCGGCCCGCTGCGAGGAGCTCGCGCACCGCGCGCCGACCCTCCACCTGGTCGCCGCCAAGCTCGGAACCCGCGCCGGGCGACCGGACCCCTGGC
>JAJYPY010000159.1 GCA_021794995.1 Actinomycetes bacterium
TCGCCTGCTCGTGAGCAGGTACTGCGACGCCTCCGCAGAGTGAACCCAAATGCGACGGTGACCAGCATCTTCGCCGTCGCAGTACCTGTCGAGTTCGACGGCAGGAGCCGGGCCAGTCCTCCGACACATCGTACGGCTCGGCCAGCGGCTTCGGCTGGCCTGAGCGAACCGGGCTGACCAGCTCCGACTCCATCCTTCGGACAGGACACATAGTGGTGCCATAGTCGGTGCTGTGACGTCACCAGCTACGCCGCTGCGGATCGAGTGGTCCCGGCTCGACCCTCGGCTCTACGAGGACATGATCGCCGTTCTGCTGTCCAAACTTCACCCGACGGTGGTTCGCACCGACGGCGCTGGCGGAGACGGCGGGCGCGATGTCCACTTCGCCGGGCCGGCCGGCCTGGAGATTTTCGAGCTGAAGTCGTTCACCGGACGGCTGACCTCGCACCGCGTCACCCAAGTCAAGCGTTCATTCGGCAGGGCACGGGAGAACAGCCTAGTGGTGTGGACGATCGTGTGCCCGATCGACTTGACTCGCCAGGAGCAGGACAAGTTCACCGCGATCACCACCGAGTCGAACATCGAGTGCCACTGGTTCGGCAAGACGTGGCTGGACGCGCAGATGGCAGAGCACCCAGGTATCAGCAGAGCACCCAGGTATCAGTCGGTACTTCCTCAACGACGTAAACGACGAGATCATCCAGCTAGCGAAGGAACTCGGACACGAGCAAGCGGCGCTCACCGGTGGATTGCCCGACGCCATCGACCGACTACGGGTCCTCATGGACCGTTGCGATTCCCTCGACCCCTATTACCGGATCGATCTCGCCACCGACAGCTCCAGCGGCGCGGTCTCCGCGAGTTTGGTGCCGCGCTATGTCGGTGCCGAGCGTGATCGCCCGATCACGCTCCAGGCGACCCTGACCTCCACGCGGCGGAGGCGACTCAACAGATGTTCCGGGCGGCCGTAGACTTCGGCGTCGGTTTCGTGGTTCCCGAGGGAGCACTCGCCAAGGTTGTCGTCGACGCGCCTGCTGGCTTCGGCGGCGAGTTCTCGGGCGGCGTGCTGCGGATCGCCGACCGAGCCCTACCCAACGCCCCGGAGTTCACGATGCGGCTGGCCGTCGCCGAGCCTGATGGTCGCCACATCGTGAGCCTGCCCTTGTCGGGGAGAACCCGCTCTGTCGGCGAGCGCGGACTCATCGCCGACTTGAAGGACGCGGCCGAACTCATGTCGGTTGAGATACGCGTTGACGCAGTCAATTCGAAGTTCACGTTTCACTACACGTTCAGTCCGCGCCCGTGCACTCCCAGCGTCGCGCTGCCGGTCATGCGCTTCATGGCGGCTTTGCAGGCGCCCAACACCCTTACTATCCAGCTAGGTACCGGCCAGCCACTCGGGCCGCCTGCCGTGCTCCCCGAACGGGAGCGGGTCGTCGACGAGCGATCCCTGCGCCTCGCAGAGATGCTGGCTCGGGTACAGGAGGCCACGAGCACTTGGTTCGATGCGCCCACCGAGCTCACACGAGACGATGTCGAAGCACTCGCGCTTGCCGACCAGTTGCTCAAGGGTGAGGTCGTACAGGGGACCTGGGAGCGCTTTGCCCCGGAGATGGAACCGCGCTGGCGGAAGAGGTTCGTCGAAGAGCACATCTCGACCGCTGGAGATCTCCATGCGGCGGTGAGTCTTTGGCAAGAGGCTGACGTGTCGGTGGTGATCGCGGGCTACCAGATACCGCTCGGCCTGGTGTCGACTCACATGTTCTCCGCTCGTCTCGAAGATCCCTCGGCCGCGGCCAGGATCCTCAGCGGTGACGCAGGCGCCGACGAGGTCCCGATCGCCTACGTGCCTGGAGCGGTTGACGTGGCTGAGCAGTGGATTGGGCTACCCGAGCAGCGGCCCAATCCCCAGGTCGCCTGACCCGGAAGCTGTAACGCCGCGCCACCGTGCGATTCCGGGCGCCCAACTGGCCCGATCGCGTGACTCGCTGGACTACGGGCCGCCCGCTATGTTCGGGGCGATGAGCAGCGAGAATTCGCTATGAGTCCACGTGTGCCACGCTCGGGTCCTGAGGAGCTCGACGTGCTAATCACGAGGCTCGACCCCGAGGACCTCCGCGGGATCGTCGGCAAGGCCGCCGAGCGCCACGAGGACGTCGCTCGGGCGGTCCGCCTGGCGGCGACCCGCGGTTCTGGGGATCTCTCCCAGCTGAAAGCGGAGATCGACCGCGGGCTGCGGACGAGCCGGTACCTCGGCTACCGAGAGAGTGGCGGCTGGGCGATGCAGGCAAGGCCCGTCGTGGAGGCGATCCGCGAGGCGGCCGACTCGTCGCCCACGGGCGAGCTGGTCGCGCTCATCGAGCGGGCGATCGGACACGTCGTGAAGGTGATCCTCAAGGCAGACGACTCCGATGGGCTGATCGGCGACCTGGCGCGTGAGCTGCTCAACCTGCATGCCCGGGCGTGCGACGCCGGGAACGCAGATCCGATAAAGCTGGCCCGCTGGATGGTCCGATTCCGCTTCGACGACCAGGACTTCTTCGAGGTAGACCCGGTCCGCTACGCCGACGCCCTGGGCGATCTCGGGCTCGCGGCGTACCGCCGCGAGGTGAGCCAGCGGGTCGAAGTTGGTGGTGGCGACTCGTTCGCCGCCACGTACGCCCAGGAGCGTCTGGCCGTCCTCGACGGCGACACCGAGACCCTGGTCGGGCTGCTGGGCGGTGACCTGAGTCGGCCATACCAGTTCATCAGGGTCGCCGAAGCCATGGCGGAGCTGGGCCGCGACGACGACGTCCTGTCCTGGGCCACCCGGGGGATCGCCGAGACGAGCGGCTGGCAGGTCGCCCAGCTCTACGACCTTGCCGCCGGGGTCCACACCCGCCGGGAAGAGGAGCAGGACGTGCTCCGGCTCCGCCAAGAACAGCACCAGCGGATGCCCTCGTCGTCGACGTACAGCCTCCTCCGCTCTGCAGCCGAGGCCTGCGGCGTGTGGACGGCAGAGCGCCCGGCGGCCCGGGCGGTGTTGGCAGAGCACGACCTCGGTGGCCTGGTCGACGTGCTGCTCGCCGACGGAGAGCCCGAGACTGCCTGGCAGGTCCCCGGAGCCCATCCCGACTGGGATCCAGGGCCACAGCGGTGGATGCGCCTGGCCGAGGCCTGTGAAGCGTCTGCACCGGGCGATGCGTTCGACGTCTACCTGCGGCTGGCCGACCTCCAGCTCGAGACGGCCGGAAAGGCAGCGTACGTGCGAGCGATGGCGATCTTGAAGAAGGCAGCTCAGGCGGCGCGAGCGGCGGAGCGCCAGGGTGCCTTCGCCGCGCATCTGGCAGCGTTGCGAGAGACGCACCGGCGGCGGCCCACGTTCATCGCCGTCCTCAACAGGGCTCGGCTGGGGTGAGACAGGTGGCAGCACTCCCGTAGCGGCGGCCGCCACCGGGTGCAGGCGGCCGGCTCAGGTGACGATGACGAAGCGGGCCCGTTCGGCTCGGAGCATCTCGAAGGGCGTGACGTAGCGAACGCCGACGCCGATGCAGGCGTTCGGGATCTTGATTTTCTTCGTGGAGTGGGCGACGACTTCGCGAGTGACCAGCACATGATGGTGGGCATGGGCGTGGGCAACCAGGTAGTAGTCGGCGTCTTGCAGGAACGTGGCGACCGCGGCCGGCTCGTACCCGGCGCCGTTCGCCCAGGTGCTGGTGGCCTGCAAGCTCGGCACCACGGCGGCGTCGGCTTCGAGGAAGAAGGCGTCGGGTCGCTCGCTGGCCCAGGTTGCGAGGTCGTCGTCGAGGGCGTCGAGCTGAATGGCGACCTTGTCGATGCTGAAGACCGTTCCCGCCCGGTGAGCGTGATCGATCCAGTCCCAGAACGCGGGGCAGAAGTCGAAGCCGTAGTGGCGGTTCTTGGCCTCGATGAAGACGTTCGTGTCGAGCAGGTAGGCCATCAGCCAGCTCCGAGCCGGCTGGCCAGCTCCTCGAAGGTCGACAGCTTCTTCAGCCCCAGCATCTGGAAGGCGTCGCGGTGCAGGGTCTGGCCTTCGAGGGTGCTGACGATGACCGCGCGGGCGAACCGCTTGGACACCCGCGCCGGCTGGGTGTTGAAGAAGTTGCCGCCGGTCCCCGATCTCTCTCCGAGTATCTCCAGGAGCCTGGCCAGTTCGTCCCGGTAGGCGGTCTGGTACTCGTCCCAGCTCAGCCGACCGGCGTCGTGGACGCGGCGGAGGACCACGAGGGTGCTCACCTTGAACCTGCGAGCCAGCGACTCCAGCTCGTCGACCACTGCCACGTCCGGAGACAGCGCGTCGCGCAGCGACCCCAGGGGTACGAGCACTTCGGCGGCGACCTGGTTGCACCAACGCTCGACCGGGTTGGTCGGTGCCGCCTCGAGGTCGGCGTCGTCGAGCGCGGTCTCGCCCAGGAACAGGTGGACGAGCTCGTGGGTGAGCGTGAAGATCTGGGCCGCCTTGGTGTCGGCGCCGTTCACGAACACCAGCGGCGCGAGCCGGTCGACGAGGGAGAATCCGCGGAACTCCCCGGGGTCGAGCTTGCGGTGGGTGTTGGCGCCGACGACGCCGCTCACCATCACGAGCACGCCCAGCTCCTCGGCATGATCAACGAGGGTTCGCAGCGCGTCCGACCAGGTGTGACCTCGCTCGCCGGGTTCGAACCGCAGGGTCGCCCTGATCTGCTCGGCCGCCTCTACGACAGGTACCGACGTCGTCAGCGACCCGACGAAGGCAACCGGATCCTCCCTGGTCAC
>JAJYPY010000033.1 GCA_021794995.1 Actinomycetes bacterium
CCGGCGGCGCCGGCGGCGCAGGGTCGCGTCTACTTGCGCGAGTTCGATCTGTACCGCGTGATCGCGTGCGTCGGAGTCGTCGCCCAGCACTCCGTGCTGTGGCCGGTGCCGTCGGGGAGCGAGATCGGCTTCAGCCTCGTGATGGTGCTCCACGCCACGCGCGAGCTCTTCTTCTTCCTCTCCGTGCTCGTGGCCTGCTACAGCCAGTTCCGGTCGCCGAGACCGGTCGTGGCCATGTGGGCGAGGCGCATCGGTATGGTGCTCGTGCCGTACCTCGCCTGGACGCTGATCTACTTCGGCTACGAGGTCGCGTCGTCCCACGGCCCGCTCCCGCTGTGGCCCACCTTCGTCTCGGACCTGCTGAACGGGTACTACCAGCTCTACTTCCTCGTGGTGCTGCTGCAGATCTACGTCGTGCTCCCAGGTGTGGTCTGGGTCGTCCGACGCACGCGCAGGTACCACGTCGCCGTGTTCGCGCTGAGCCTGCTCCTCCAGCTCGCCATGATGACGATCTCGCACTACTTCTTCTGGCACACCGGTGCGCCGCACGCGCTCCGCACGGTCGACCTCGTCCTCATCGATCCCCGCTACGTGATGGGCACCCAGCTCTACATCGTGGCGGGAGCCCTCGCGGCGTATCACCTCGCCGACATCCAGCGGCTCATGGAGCGCCATGCAAGGCGCGTCCTGTGGGCGGTCGCCGCCATCGGCGCCGCGACGGAGGGCTACTACGCGTACGGGCTGTCGATCGGCAACACGCCGGGCCATGCCTCGGACCTCTTCCAGCCGGTCGCGGTGCTCTGGTTCCTCGCCGCGTGCGCCGGGGTATGGGCGATCGGATGTCGCTGGGCGCAGCGCGCGGCGACGCGGGGACCTTCGCCGTGGGACCGGGCGGTCACCTGGGGGGCCGACGCATCGGGCGGCACCTACCTCGCGCATGTCCTCGTGCTGCAGCTGATCTTCTCGGGCCTGGCGTCCACCGGGATCACGGGCCGGACCACGTGGGGTGTGGCGAGCGCCATCTTGTTCGTCGGCACCCTCGCAGGGACGGGTCTCGTGGTGAGCGTCCTCATGCGGACGCCGCTGCGTTGGGTGCTGACCGGGCCGGTCAGGTCGGCCGAACGGGCCCGGCTCCCCATCTACCCCGCCGCGGCGCGCGCCGCCGAGGGGATGACCGTCGCGCCAGCATCGGCGATGGCCCGGTAGCCGTCGCCCGGCGCGGGGTCGACGGGCGCGGGGTCGACGGGCGCGGGGTCGACGGGCGCGGGAAAGGCGAATACCCTGCAGCCGGTCACGACCACGAGGGTGAGGGTCCGTCGGCGAGACGGCCGGCTCCGGTGAGGGGGGACGAGCATTGGCACACATCGACGGCCCGTTGCATGCCGAGGCGCTCGGCGACCCGGATGCACCGCCGATGGTGTTCGTGCACCCCAACCCCATGGACAATTCCGGCTGGCTCTACCAGATGGCGCACTTCTCCGCCTGGTACCGCTGCGTCGCCGTCGACCTGCCCGGGTACGGCCGGTCGCCCCGCGCGCGGCCGGGGCTCACCATGGTCGACGTCGCGGAGGCCTGCTGGGAGGCGGCCGACCGGTTCGCTTCGGGTGCTCGGGCGGTGCTGGTCGGCTGCTCGGTCGGCGGCAACGTCGTGCAGCACATGTACCACGTGCAGCCGGCGCGCACCGACGCGGTGGTGATGTCGGGCTCAGGATGGCGCGAGGTCAAGGACTTCGCTCAGCGCCGCATCGCCGCCTACGCCCAGCGCGGGCTCGACTACCGCTACGACTACGCCCTCGAGTGCTTCTCCGCCGAGTTCCGGTCGACCCCGCTGGCCAGGTGGATCGCAGGGATGTTCGCCGAGCGCAATGCCGGCGCCGATCTCGAGACCATCCTCCTCATGTTCCACGCCCTGGCGGCGCCCGACCCCGACTGGCTCGCCAAGGACCTGGCGGCGCCGGCGCTCATCATGAGCGGCAGCGAGGACTTCACCAACGGCCCTGCCCGCGCCCTGCACGAGCGGCTGCCCGACTCGGAGTTCGTCGAGGTGATGGGTGCAGGACACGCCTGCCAGTGCGAGCAGCCCTGGGTGTTCGACGCCGAGATGATGCGGTTCTTGCGCGCGCACGGGCACGAGCACCTGCCGGGCTGAGGGTCCCCGGCCGCGCTCAGCGGCGACGGGCCGGGTCGAAGGCTGCCGGCGGTGGGGCGGTCGCAGCCGAGACGGCGGCGACCTCCTCCTCGGAGAGGTGCACGGTGGCCGCCTGGGCGTTCGCCGCCACCTGCTCGGGCTTCGTGGCCCCGATCAGCACGCTCGGGACCACCGGCTGCGCGGCGAGCCATCCGACGGCCAGCTCGAGCAGCGACCGGCCGAAGCGCTGGGCGATCACGTCGAGCCGGTCGACGACGTCGAAGACGGCTGTCGTCGCCCAGCTGGCGAACAGGGCGCTGTTGGCGAGCCTCGTCCCCGCGGGTGCCGCCTCGCCGCGGCGGTACTTGCCGGTGAGCAGGCCCGACGCCAGCGGGAAGTACGGCACGAGGCCGATGCCGTACGCCATGCACGCCGGGACCACCTCTGCCTCGACGCCGCGGCGCAGCAGGTTCCACTCCGACTGGCTGGCGATCGGCCGGCTCCAGCCGTGTGCTCGGGCGACGTGCTCGGCCTCGGTGATCTGCCACCCCGCGAAGTTCGAGGTGGCGACGTAGCGGACCTTGCCCGCCCGCACCAGGTCGTCAAGGGCGGCCAGCGTCTCTGTCACCGGCGTCTGCGGGTCGAAGAAATGCTGGTAATACAGGTCGATGGCGTCCCTCCCCAGACGGCGGAGGCTGCGCTCGCAGGCGGCCGTCACGACCTTGCGCGAGGCGCCGGCGCGGTAGGGGCCCTCCCCGCCGGAGAACTTGGTGGCCACGACGAGGTCGTCTCGGGTGCCGAGGGCGCGCCCGAGGATCTCCTCGGAGCGGCCGTCGCCGTAGATGTCCGCCGTGTCGAAGAAGGTCACGCCCGCATCGAGGCAGGCGTGCACCACGTCGATCGAGCCCCTCTCGTCGAGCCGGCCGCCGAAGTTGTTGCAGCCGAGCCCCAACGCCGACACGAGGAGGCCGGATCGGCCCAGGGTGTGCATCTCCATGGTCTGTCTCTACCAGGTTTGCCGTGCGGTGACGTAGAGGCGCCTGCGGACGCGGGTCGGTGACGGCCGACCCGAGCCGGGCAGGACGACCGGACGAGCCGGGCAGGATGACCGGACGAGCCGGGCTCCCCGTCTACCCCGCCGCGGCGCGCGGTGCCGAGGGGATGGCCGCCGCGACGGCGCCGGCGATCGCCCGGTAGCCCGCCACGGTGGGATGGATGTTGTGCATGTCGCACATCCAGGTGAGCGCGCACATCTGGGTCACGGCACGCTCCTGCACCCCGGTGCCGGTCGCCTCGGGCACCTTGGCCACCGCCACGCCGGCACGCGCGTAGATGGCACCGAGCACGTCGTTCAACCGGTCGAACACGGCGACGGTGCTCCGGGCGAAGTCGCTGGCTCCGAAGTGCGCGGCGGCGATGTAGGGATCGCTGTGCTCGAGCCCGACGATGGTCAGGCGCGGGCCGCCCGCGGCGCGGAGCTGGGCGATGATCGTCGGCAGCGTGCGCGCGATGCGTGCCAGCCCGGTGTCGACGCAGCGGGGGTCCACGGCCCGGTGGACCACGCAGGGCCACATGTCGTTGAACCCGAGATCGATGGTGACGAGCACCGTCTGCCCCGGGTGGTCCCTCATGAAGCGCACCGCTGTCGCCACCTCGGAGCCTGCGGGGTACGTGCACGGGCCCGTGCCGTCGAGGGCGCCCTGGGAGGTGATCCCCGGACACCCGAACTGCACGAGGTGCAGTCCCGGCCAGCGGTCCTGCTCCATCGCGACCAGGTCGTTGGCGTACCCGTCGTCGGTCGGGACGACGCCCGTGCGCCCGGGCACCGGCTGGACCCCGACCGACTCTGACGCGCCGATCGCCACGTAGTAGGGCCCAGGCTGGTGCGTGCCGTGCACGTCGGCGCCCGCCGGGGTCGCGCCCGACACGATCGTCGCGGCTGCAAGGAGGCAGGTCACCCCGATGGCCGATGCGACGGTGAGCACGCGACCAGACGCCGCGCGGGTTCGCGACGTGTGTCCCTGCACGATCAAGACGGTAGCGGTCGGGGCCCCCGTCGCGACCGCGGGTCAGGTGACGATGTTCACGAGCCGTCCGGGCACGTGGACCACCCTGGCCGGCTGCACGCCGGCAGCGGCGACCGCCGCCCGTACGACCTCGTCGTCCGCGCAGTCGTGCTCCACGGTCAAGCGGTGTCGGAGGCGCCCGTCGACCTGGACGACGATCGTGCGCGGCGCGCGCTCGAGTGCCGCCGGGTCGGCGACGGGCCAGGGGGAGCGATGCACGCTCTGGGCGCCGCCGAGCCGCCCCCAGAGCTCCTCGGCGAGGTGAGGCGCGAGGGGGGCGAGCAGCAGGACGAGCACGCGGAGCGACGCGACCGACTGCGGCGAGTCGGTCGCTTCCATGAGGCGCGCGAGCGCGACGTTGAAGCGGAGCTTCTCAACGGCGTCGGTGACCGCGGCGATGGTGCTGGTGAGGTGGGGATCGGCCGGCTCGGCCGTCGGCTCGTCGGCCGGCTCGCCTTCTGCGGCGAGCGCGGCGACGACCAGTCGCCACAACCGGGCGAAGAAGCGTTCGATCCCCGCGATCGTGTCGTCGTGGAAGTCCCCGCCGGCTTCCCACGGACAGGTGAACAGCAGCGCGCAGCGAAGGACGTCCGCCCCGTGCCTGTCGATGTAGGCGTCCGGGCCCACCACGTTGCCCCGGCTCTTGGACATCTTGGCCCCGTCTTTGACGAGCAGTCCGCCGAGCCGCACGCGTGGGAACGGCTCGTCGAAGGGCACGAGGCCAAGGTCGCAGAGTGCCATCGTGACGAAGCGTGCGTAGAGGTGATGACGCTGGACGTGTTCGGGACCCCCTGCGTAGAAGTCCGGCTGGCGCGCCCGATCGAGGTCCCAGGGATGGTCGTCGACCTCGGCGGACGGGTACCGCAAGAAGTACCAAGACGAGTCCACGAACGTGTCCGAGACGTCGGTCTCCCGTCGCGCCGGGCCGGCACACCTCGGGCAGCGCGTGGCGACGAAGGCAGGGTCCGCAGCGAGCGGCGAGTCCCCGGTCCCCGTCGGGCGGAAGGCCTCGACGTAGGGGAGGAGCACCGGGAGGGCCGCCTCGGGAACCGCGACCGGGCCGCATCCCTCACAGTGCACGATCGGGATCGGTGGCCCCCAGTAGCGCTGGCGTGAGATGAGCCAGTCGCGCATCCGGGTACGGACAACCGGCCGGCCGATCCGATCGGCAGCGCCCGGCTCGAGGAGGGCCGCGTCCGAGAACGGGATGCCGCGTTCTACCGCGAAGCGGCGATCACGCTCGTCGTGGGCGGGGACGCCCATCACAGCGCCCGTGCCGTACGACTCGACCACGTACGGCGCGTCGAACACGGGGATCGGCTCGCCGCTGAGGGGATGGGGCCGCGTCCCCCCGGCACTTGGATGGCCCGGTGCCACCGCGAGGAACGTCACCGCAGGAAGCGTCTCGGGACGGGTCGTAAAGACCGTGAGGTCTCCAAAGTCGATGTCGCGACCCTCCGAGCGCCCGATCCATTGGCGCTGGAGGCGCTTCGCCCGATCGGGCCAGTCGAGGGTGTCGAGCCCGGCCAACAAGCGGTCGGCATAGGCCGTGGTGCGCAGGAACCACTGGCGCATCATGCGTTCGGTCACCTCAGTGGCACACCGCTCGCACCGGTCTCCGTCGGTTTGCTCTCGGGCAAGGACGGTGAGGCAGCGCGGGCACCACACGACCGGCGCGCACGCCTGGTACATGAGCCCAGCGTCGAAGAGGCGCGTGAGGATCCACTGGGTCCAGCGGTAGTAACGCGGATCGCTCGTGTCGAGCGAGCGGGACCAGTCCCATGCCATGGCACAGCGCGAGAGCTGGGCGCGGAATGCGGCCGTCGTGCGGGCGGTGAGCGTCATCGGGTGTTCGCCGGTCCGGAGGGCGAAATTCTCGGTGTGGATCCCGAAGGCGTCGAAGCCCATCGGCTGGAAGACGACGCGCCCACGCATCGCCTGATATCGGCCGTACGCGTCGAGGCCCGAGTACTTGAAGAAGTGCCCGACGTGGAGGCCCTCGGCGGAGGGGTACGGGAACTCGGCGAGGTTGTAGAACAGCGCCCGGTTGCCGACCGAGAGGTCGGCCGGACGCAGCCTGTCGAGCTCCGACTCCTGCCAGCGCCGGCGCCACTTCTCTTCGATCTCGTGGGGGTTGTAGGGGAGTCGCACGCAGTGTCCTTGTGTCTGTGTCGAGCCGATCGGCGGGTTCGTGGGCAACAAAAAACCTCCTGCCGGAGCAGGAGGTCGGAAGGCGGGCGCGGTCGAGCGCTCGCCGTCAGGTCAGCAGCAGGACGTTCACGTCGCGCACGGTCCAAGTCATGGTTCGTTCAGTACACATGCTGCGGGTGGTGCCGTCAAGGACCCCGGGAACCGCGGAGCGCAGCAAATGGGCGCACGTCGCGGTGTGCGCCGTAGCCTGGGGGGGTGCCAGGACGCGACGAGACGCGCCGGCGGACGGACTCGGGGATCGAGGTCCGCCCCGTCTACCGTGCGGCGGACCTCCGCGGCTGGGACCCCGAGCAGAAGTTGGGCGATCCCGGCCACTACCCCTACACCCGGGGGATCCATCCCGAGATGTACCGGCGCCGGCTGTGGACGATGCGCCAGTACGCGGGCTTCGGCACCGCCGAGTCCACCAACGAGCGGTTCAAGTTCCTCCTCGAGCACGGCCAGACCGGGCTCTCGTGCGCCTTCGACCTGCCGACGCAGATGGGCTTCGACTCGGACCACCCCCGGGCGGAGGGCGAGGTCGGCAAGGTCGGCGTCGCGATCGACTCCCTCGCCGACATGCGCCTGCTCCTCGCCGGGCTGCCGCTCGACGAGGTGACCACGTCGATGACCATCAACGCGACCGCGGCGATCCTGCTGCTCTTGTACGAGCTCGTCGGGGAGGAGCAGGGGGTGCGCGGGGAGCAGCTCGGCGGCACCATCCAGAACGACATCTTGAAGGAGTACGTCGCGCGCGGGACGTACATCTACCCCCCGCGCCAGTCCATGCGCCTCGTGGTCGACACCTTCGCCTACTGCCGGGACAACCTGCCGAACTGGAACACCATCTCGATCTCGGGCTACCACATCCGCGAGGCGGGATCGACCGCGGTCCAAGAGGTCGCGTTCACGCTGGCGGACGGCATCGCCTACGTCGAGGCGGCGCTCGGCGCCGGGCTCGTCGTCGACGAGCTCGCCCCGCGCCTGTCCTTCTTCTTCAACGCGCACAACAATCTCTTCGAAGAGGTCGCGAAGTTCCGCGCCGCGCGCAGGATGTGGGCGCGCATCATGACGGAGCGCTTCGGCGCGAAGGACGAGCGTTCCAAGGTGCTCCGGTTCCACACCCAGACGGGCGGTTCGACGCTGACCGCACAGCAGCCGGAGAACAACATCGTGCGTGTGACGGTCCAGGCGCTCGCTGCGGCGCTGGGAGGTACGCAGAGTCTCCACACCAACGGGTTCGACGAGGCACTCGGACTCCCGACGACGCGTGCGGCAAAGCTCGCGCTGCGCACGCAGCAGGTCATCGGCTACGAGTCGGGGGTCGCCGACACCGCGGACCCTCTCGGCGGGTCGTACTACCTCGAGAGCCTCACCGACGACATCGAGCGCTGCGCGCTCGAGTACCTCGAGCGGATCGACGAGCTGGGCGGAGCCGTCGCGGCGATCGAGTCCGGGTTCCTCCAAGAGGAGATCGAGTCGGCCGCGTACGCCTACGCCAAGGCAGTCGACGACGGTGAGAAGGTCGTGGTGGGCGTGAACCGCTTCGTCGACGACGACGCCGAGCTCGCGGACGTCTTCCCGGTGGACGAGGAGCTGCAGCGCGCGCAGGTCGCGCGGGTGGCACGCGTCCGCGCCGAGCGGGACCGCCACGCGGTCGACGCGGCGCTCGCCGACGTGGCGGCCGCGGCGCGCGGATCCCAGAACCTCCTCGTCCCCATGAAAGAGGCGCTGCGCCGCATGGCGACCCTCGGTGAGGTGTCCGACGTGCTGCGCGCGCAGTGGGGCGTGTACCACCCCGGCGGGTGACCGCCGGCCGCGCCGTGCTCAGCTGAGCAGCCGGTCGCGCAGCTCCGGGCGCGTCGCCGCGTCGATCGCCGTCCAGGCCATCGCGACCGCGCCGTCGTGCACGGCCGCGTCGGCCGACGGCCCCGCGCAGGCTGCGGCGAACGCGTGGCTGTGGTTCCCCGCGCCGCCCGCGTCGATCCTGATGAGCGGATGGATGGTCGGGACCGCGAGCGAGATGTTCGCCATGTCGGTCGAGAGCGTCGGCAGCGGGACGCCCTCGTCGTCGAGGGTGAACGTCCTGCCGAGCGCTTCGGCGTTCGCGCGGTAGGCCGCGAGCAGCGGCGCGTCGCTCTCCATGTGCGAGTAGACGGGACAGATCTCCTCGAGCTCGACCCCGGCACCGGTCGCGAGCGCCCCCGCCTCGAAGCAGGCGCGCACACGCGGATCGAGACGCTGGAGGCCTTCGAGCGTGGTCGCACGGCACATGAAGCGACCGGTGACCCGGGCGGGGATCACGTTCGCGGCGGAGCCGCCGTCGAGCACGACGCCGTGCACCTGGTCGCCCGGGCGGAGCTGCTGGCGCAGCAGGCCGATCGCCACCTGGGAGACGGTCATCGCGTCGAGCGCGTTCACCCCCTCCCAGGGCGCAGCGGATGCGTGAGCCTCACGTCCGATGAACGTGACGTCGACGTGCGAGACGGCCAAGCACGCGCCCGCCAGGCGCTCGGTCGGCCACGGGTGCACCATCATCGCCGCGTGGACGCCGTCGAACGCACCGCGCTCGAGCATCAGGACCTTGCCGCCGCCCCCCTCTTCGGCAGGGGTGCCGAGCACGAGCACGGTGAGCCCGGCGTCGTCGGCGATGTCGGCAAGCGCCAATCCCGCGCCGACAGCGGCAGCGGCGATCACGTTGTGGCCGCATGCGTGTCCGACGTTGGGGAGCGCGTCGTACTCCGCGCAGATGGCGACGACCAGCGGGCCCGAACCCGCCCGGGCGGAGAACGCCGTAGGCAGTCCGCAGATCCCGCGCGACACGTCGAAGCCCTCCAGCAGTCCGGCGACGGCCGCCGCGGACCGCTCCTCGGCGAAGGACGTCTCGGGATGGGCGTGGAGGTCATGGCTCAGCGCCACGAGATCGGCCATCCGCTGCTCGACGACGGATGCGGCGTGCTGTTTGGTGTCCACTGCTGCTCTGGCGCTCCTCGGTCGGGGTCCGCGGTGTGCGGGCCCGCTACTCGATCACGGCGACGACGTCGCCACCACCGACCGAGTCGCCGGCCGACACGCGGACCTCCTTCACCACCCCGTCTCGTTCCGCGTTGATGGCGTTCTCCATCTTCATCGCCTCGAGAATGCAGACGGTCTGCCCCGCCTGCACCCTGTCGCCGGGCGACACCAGCACCTTCACGATCGTGCCCTGCATGGGGACGGCAACCGACCCCGAGCCCGATGCCGGTCCCCCGCTGTGCGCGCCCCGTGCCCCCGGACGTGGCGCGCCACCCGCGGCCTGTCCGCTCCCCGTCGCCCGTTCGCTCCCCGTCGCCCGCCCGCTGCGAGGTCCGCCCGCCCCGCCCGTCCCACCGGCGCCGCGTGCCCCACCGGCGCCAGCCGGCACCCACAGCTTGAGGCGGTAGCGGCGCCCCTCGACTTCGGCGGTCACCTCGCGCAGCTCGCGGTCGGGCTCGAGCTCGCCCGCCGCCGCGGTGCCCCCTCCAGCCACCGGGACCTGCGAGAGGTCGAGGCGCTCTTCCACCCACTTGGTGGAGTGGCGCGCGTCGGCGAAGTCGGCGTGCGAGAGGATCGCCTCGTCGGCGCGGATGGTGGTCGCGATGCCCTCGATGCGCGTCTCTCCGAGCGCCCGGAGCATGCGCCGGCGCGCGGCGTCCCGGTCCTCTGCCCACACGACGAGCTTGGCGACGAGGTTGTCGTAGTACTGGCTGACCGTGTCGCCGGCGGCGTACCCCGCGTCCAGCCGCACACCCGGGCCGGACGGCGCGTCGAACGCCGCGATCGTGCCCGGCGACGGGACGAAGCGGCCGCCTGCGGGATCTTCGGCGTTGATCCGGACCTCGATCGCATGGCCCCGACGCTCGATGTCGTCCTGTCCGAACGCGAGCGGCTCACCCGCCGCGATGCGCAGCTGGCATGCGACGAGATCGAGCCCCGTCACGAGCTCGGTGACGGGATGCTCGACCTGGAGCCGCGTGTTCATCTCGAGGAAGTAGAACGCACCGTCTTGGACCAAGAACTCGACGGTCCCGGCGTTCACGTAGCCGCACGCTCGGGAGACCTCCACGGCGGCGGCACCCATCGCCTGGCGCATCGCGTCGGGGAAGTCGGGCGCCGGTGACTCCTCGATGAGCTTCTGGTGGCGTCGCTGGCACGAGCAGTCCCGCTCGCCCAGCCACAGGACGTGGCCGTGGGCGTCGGCGAGGACCTGCATCTCGATGTGGCGGGGCCACGCCAGGTACCGCTCGAGGTAGACCTCGGGGCGGCCGAAGTACGCCTGGGCCTCCCGCTGGGCGGACTCCAGCGCGTCGGCCGCCTCGGCCGCGGTGCGCACGACCTTCATGCCGCGGCCCCCGCCGCCGAAGGCCGCCTTGATGGCGACCGGCCACCCGTGCTCCTCGCCGAAGGCGACCACCTCGTCGGGGCTCGACAGCGGCTCCGAGCGGCCGGGCACGCCCGGGACCCCGGCGCGATCGGCCGCCAGACGGGAGCTGATCTTGTCGCCCATGACCTCCATGGCCTCGGGAGGCGGCCCGACGAACGTCACGCCCCGATCCGTGACCGCGCGGGCGAAGTCGGGGTTCTCGGACAAGAAGCCGTAGCCGGGGTGCACCGCGTCGGCGCCGCTCCGCGCGACGGCCGACAGGATCGCGTCGGTCCGGAGGTAGCTCTCCGCGGCGGTCTGTCCACCGAGCGCGTACGCCTCGTCGGCCATCCGCACGTGCATCGCGTCGCGATCCAGGTCCGAGTAGACCGCGACCGTGGCGATGCCCATCTCACGGCAGGTGCGCATCACCCTGACGGCGATCTCCCCGCGGTTGGCGACGAGGACCTTTTCGAGCACGGTGTCCACACTTGCACGCCGCATAGGGTGGCCGCCATGACGTGCGGCGGCGCCGGGAGGGGCTGGGACGTCCGGCGGTTCTCCGAGCTGGCGTCCACCAACGACTGGCTGCTGGCGCAGGCCAGGGCGGGCGCGGGCGCGGGCACCGTGGCCGTGGCGGACCACCAGAGCGCCGGGAAGGGCAGGCTGGGGCGACGCTGGGAGGCGCCACCCGGTCGCTCCCTGCTCGTCTCGGTGCTGCTCCGCCCCGTCGCGCCGCCAGGCGCGCTGTTCGCCGTGACCGCCGCGCTGGCGCTGGCCGCCGTCGAGGGGTGCGCCGCCGTCGCGGGCGTCGAACCCGGGATCAAGTGGCCGAACGACCTGCTGATCGGCGAGGAGAAGGTGGCGGGCATCCTGGCCGAATCGGATCCCGCCGCCCCGGGGGGGCGCCCCGGGTCGACCGCGGTGGTGGCCGGCCTCGGCTGCAACCTCGATTGGGGCGACCTGCCCGGGGCGACCTGCCTGGCTGCGCATGCCGGGCGCCCCGTCGACCGGGACGCGCTCCTCGACGCGCTCCTCGACGCGCTCGCCCCGCGGGTCGCGATGCTCGACAGTGAGGACGGGCGCCGGCGCACGCTCGGCGAGCTGCGCGCCCGCTGTGTCACGCTCGGCAGGAGGGTGCAGCTCGCAACGGCGGGCGCGGGAACGCTGACGGGCACCGCGACGGCGATCGACGCCGACGGGCGCCTCGTCGTCACGACCGGCGCGGGCGACGTCGGCGTCGCGGCCGGTGACGTCGTGCATCTGCGGCCCCTGCTCGAGCCGCCCCGGTAGGCTGCGGCCGCCATGCGCATGCTCGTCACCGGCGGTGCCGGCTTCATCGGGTCCAACTTCGTCCGCTACTGGACCGCACAGCACCCCGGGGACCGGGTCGTCGCGTACGACGTGCTCACCTACGCCGGCACACGCCGGAACCTCGCCGGCCTGGACGCGGGCTTCGTGCACGGCGACGTGTGCGATCTCGACCTCGCCACCGAGACGCTCGGCACCGAGCGGATCGACACGGTCGTGCACTTCGCCGCCGAGTCGCACAATTCGCTCGCCGTCCTCGACCCGGCACGCTTCTTCCGCACGAACGTGCTCGGCACCCAGACCATGCTCGAGGCGGCGCGTCGCCACGGCGTGCGGCGGTTCCACCACATCTCGACGTGCGAGGTCTACGGCGACCTCGCCCTGGACAGCGACGAGCAATTCAGCGAGGAGAGCCCCTACCGGCCACGCACGCCGTACAACGCGTCGAAGGCGGGGGCCGACCACGCGGTGCGCGCGTACGCCGAGACCTACGGCCTGCCGGTGACCATCACCAACTGCTCGAACAACTACGGCCCCTATCAGTTTCCCGAGAAGGTGGTCCCGCTGTTCACCACGCGGGCGCTCGACGACCAGCCGTTGCCGCTCTACGCCTCGACCGAGAACCGCCGGGAGTGGCTCCACGTGCTCGACCACTGCCGCGCGATCGAAGCCGTGCTCGAGCGCGGCCGCGAGGGGGAGACGTACCACGTCGGAAGCGGTGTCGAGGCGACGATCGAGCAGATCGCCGATGCCGTCCTTTCCCGCCTGGACAAGCCTGCGTCGCTGAAGGAGATCGTTCCCGACCGCCCGGGGCACGACCGCAGGTACCTGCTCGACACGACGAAGATCCGCTCGGAGCTGGCATGGCAGCCGCGTGTCACGTTCGAAGAGGGGATTGCCGAGACCGTCGACTGGTATGCCGCGCACCGCGCGTGGTGGGAGCCGCTGCGCGGTCGCGCCCCGGTGGTCGAGACCGCCTGGACCCAGTAGCCGTGCGCGTCCTGGTCACCGGCGCGGCCGGCCAGCTCGGGAGCGACCTCGTGTGCGCGTTGACGGGCACGGTGCCGCCGGCGGGGCGACGCCGGGCGCTGCTCGGACCCGAGGGACCGGGCCCAGGCGTCGACGTGACGGCGTTGGACCACCGCGCCCTGGCGGTGGAGGACCGCGCCCGGGTGCTCGATGCCGTGTGCGCGCTGCGCCCCGACGTCGTCGTGCACGCCGCGGCGTGGACCGATGTCGACGCCTGCGAGGGTGATCCAGACCGGGCCTTCGCGGTGAACGCGCTCGGGACGCGCCACGTTGCAGAGGCCGCCGTGCACGTCGGCGCGCACCTCGTGTACGTGTCAACCGACTACGTCTTCGACGGCACCTCTCTCCGTCCCTACGTCGAATGGGACGAGCCTCGTCCCCTGTCGGTCTACGGGCGCAGCAAGCTCGCAGGCGAGCGCGAGTGTCCTCCGGGCGCGACCGTCGTGCGCACGTCGTGGGTCTGCGGCGCCACGGGGGCGAACATGGTGAAGACGGCACTCCGGCTGGCGGACGCCGGCGACGGGCCGCTGCGCTTCGTCGACGACCAGCACGGATCCCCGACGTTCACCGCCGACCTCGCGGCGGCGATCGTGACGCTCGCGCTCGATCGCCGTCCCGGCATCCACCACGTCACCAACGCCGGCTCGACGACGTGGTTCGGCTTCGCGCGGGCGGTCCTGCGGGCGGCCGGGCGCGATCCGGGACGGGTCCAGCCCATCACGACCGCCGAGCTCGACCCGCCCCGCCCCGCGCCCCGTCCGGCGCGCGCCGTGCTCGACAACGCGGCCCTGCGTCTCGGAGGGCTCCCGCTCCTCCCGGACTGGGAGGACGGCCTCGCGCGCCTCGTCGAGGTCGTGGCGTGAGGACCGCCGGGGGCGCGTCCGTCGCCGTGATCGGCGGCGGGTACGTCGGCCTCCCGACCGCCGGCGTGCTCGCCCGCTTCGGCCACCGCGTCGTCTGCGCGGAGCGCGACGCGGATCGCTTCGAGGCGCTCAGGAGCGGCACGGTGCCGATCGTCGAGCAAGGTCTCTCCGAGCTGCTGCGCGAAGGGGTCGCCTCGGGGCGACTGCGCTTCGTGCCACGAGCCGCCGAGGCGGTGCGCGGCGCCGAGTACGTCTTCTTGTGCGTGGACACCCCCCAGCGAGAGGACGGATCGGCAGACCTCTCCTTCGTCGAGGCGGTGGCCGCCGAGATCGCGCACGAGCTCGCGCCAGGGACCGTCGTGGTCAACAAGTCCACGGTGCCGGTGGGCACCGCGTTGCTGGTCGAGCGCATGACCGGAGCGACGGTCGTCTCGAACCCCGAATTCCTGCGCGAGGGGAGCGCGGTGCGCGACAGCCTTCATCCGGACCGTGTCGTCGTCGGCGCCCACGACCAGCGCGCGGCGCGCCGGGTGGGTGAGCTCTTCTCGGCGACGGGCGCACCGATGATCGTGACCGATACGGTGACGGCGGAGACCATCAAGTACGCGTCGAACGCCTTCTTGGCCACCAAGCTCAGTTTCGTGAACGCGCTCGCGGGATTGTGCGAGTCGGTCGGGGCCGACGTGCGCGACGTCGTCCTCGGTCTCGGCTACGACCGCCGCATCGGCTTCGAGTTCGCCCGTCCGGGGCCCGGATGGGGCGGGTCCTGCCTCCCCAAGGACACGGCCGCGCTCCTTCGCATCGCCGACGGGGTCGGCTACGACTTCGCACTCCTTCGCGCCGCGATCGCGGTGAACGACGAGGCGTGCGACCGGGTCGTGCGCAAGGTCGTCGACGCGCTCGGCGGCCGCCTCGAGGGCGCCACGGTCGCGGTGTGGGGCCTCACCTTCAAGGCGGGGACCGACGACCGGCGCATGTCGCCGGCCGTCTCGATCGCACGGCGGCTCGTCGCACACGGTGCGACGGTGCGCGCGTACGACCCCACCGTGCGCCCGGGGGCGGTCGCGGACGACCTCGCGGGCATCGTCGTCTGCGGCGACGCGTACGACGCATGCCGCGAAGCGGACGCGGTCGCGCTGCTCACCGAGTGGGACGAGCTGCGCGGCCTCGACTTCTCCAAGGTGGCGGGCATGATGCGCGCGACGCCGCCCGAGCTCGTCGACGCCAGGAACCTCTTGGACCCCTCGGCGCTTCGCAGGGCCGGGTTCTCCTACTCGGCCATCGGCCGGCGGTGACGCGCCGCTGATGGCCAGGGTCGTCGTCGCCGGAGGCGCGGGGTTCCTCGGATCGCACCTCTGCGAGCGTTTGGTCGCGCGCGGTGACGAGGTCGTCTGCCTCGACGACCTGTCGACCGGGTCGGAGCGCAACGTCGCGCACCTGCTCGGCACGGCCGCGTTCTCGCTCGTGGTCGCCGACGTCAGCCGGGCGGCACCGGTGGAAGGCCACGTGGACGCCGTGTGCAACCTGGCAAGTCCCGCCTCCCCGCCGGCGTACCTCGCCCGCCCTCTCGAGACGCTGGCGGTGGGGAGCGAGGGCACGCGGCGGTTGCTCGAGCTCGCGCAGCGCTGCGGCGCGCGGTTCGTGCTCGCCTCGACGAGCGAGGTCTACGGCGATCCCGACGTCCACCCCCAGACGGAGCGCTACCGCGGCAACGTGGACCCGGTCGGGCCGCGCAGCGTCTACGACGAGGCGAAGCGCTTCGCCGAAGCGCTCACCATGGCGGCGCACCGTGCGTCGGGCGTCGACGTCGGGATCGCGCGCATCTTCAACACCTACGGGCCGAGGCTCGCCCCCGGCGACGGGCGCGTGGTGTCGAACTTCTGCGTGCAGGCGATCACCGGAGCGCCGATCACCATCTACGGCGACGGCAGCCAGACGCGCAGCCTGTGCTTCGTCGACGACCTGGTCGACGGGCTCGTCGCGCTGCTGGACTCAGCGGTGACGGGACCGGTCAACATCGGGAACCCCGACGAGCGCACCGTCGCAGAGCTCGCGGCCACGGTGCTCGGGCTGACCGGGTCGCGTTCGGTGATCGAGCACCGCGCGCTCCCGGCCGACGACCCGCGCCGCAGATGCCCCGACATCTCGCTCGCGCGTGAGGTGCTCGGGTGGGAACCGAAGGTCTCCCTCGACGACGGGCTCTCCCGCACGGTGTCGTGGTTCACCACCCTGCTCTCCGGCGGGTCCACGGGCGGCGGGTCCGCGCGCGGCGGGTCCACGGGCGGCGGGTCCGGAGGCGGCGGTGGCTGACCGGGTGGCCGCCGTCGTCGTCGACTACGACGCGGGCGAGCTGCTGGGGGAGTGCGTCCGATCGCTGCTCGACGACGGGGTGCGCCACATCGTGGTCGTGGAGAACGGCGACGAAGGGACGGCGCGACGGGCGCTCGCGTCCTTCAGCGTGCCGCTCGTCGTGACGGGCAGGAACATCGGGTACGGCGCCGGCGCCAATCGCGGCATCGCCACGAGCGGCGACTCGCCGTACGTCCTCGTGTGCAACCCGGACCTGCGCGTGCACCCCGGCGCGGTGGGGGCGCTCGCCGCCGCCCTCGACGCGCATCCGCAGTGGGCCATCGTGGGGCCGCGCATCGTCGACCCCTCGGGGCACGTCTACCCGTCCGTGCGGCGCTTTCCCTCGATGACCGACGCGGCCGGGCACGCGCTGCTCGCGCTGGTGCGTCCAGAGAACCGGTTCAGCCGGCGCTACCGCGACGAGGTGGGCAACGAGGCGCGTGCGGTCGACTGGGTGTCGGGCGCGTGCTTCTGCGCCCGGCGGAGCGCGCTCGAGGAGCTGGGCGGTTTCGACGAGGCGTACTTCATGTTCGCCGAGGACATCGACCTGTGCTGGCGGGCGCACCAGGCGGGGTGGGGCGTCGGCATCGAGCCGTCGGCAGAGGTCACCCACGTCCAGGGGGTCTCGAGGCGCCACCACCCGTACCGGATGCTGCTCGCGCACCACCGCTCGGCGCTGCGCTTTGCGGCCCGGCGCGCACGGGGGGTGCAGCGCCTCGCCCTGCCCGCCGCCGCCGCCGTGCTGGGCGTGCGCCTCGTGATGGCCCTCGCCGACGAGGCGCTCCGGCGGCGCGCCTCGGCGGACCTAGGATGACGCCGGGCTGCGTGCGGGTCTGTGGTTGCAAGTCGATGCCAGTCGCAGGCGAAACGACCCACGTAAGGCAACTCGTGGTTGCTGAGCACGGTGCGGCTTAGGGGTAAGCCCTGCCCGTCCGTTCCCCCGATCGGCGGGGGAGGGCGGCGACGGGGGGATGCGAGCCATCGACGGTGCCGTAGGGCCCGGGTGGGCCGTGGGAGGGCCGCACGCCGGCCGTGCCGCGGATCCCGCCGGGGCCGCCGGCGCCGGGCCGCCACCCCTGCAGCAGGCGAGTGTGGGGCCAAAGACCAGGTCAGCCGCACGCAGCCCCCGAACCGTCCGTCGGTCCATTGCGTGCCGGGGCCGGTACCATTGACAGGTCATGTCCGTCTTTACGAAGGTGCTGCGCGCCGGCGAGGGAAAGAAGGTCCGGCGCCTCGCCGAGATCGTGCCGCACATCAACGAGCTCGAGGCGGAGATGGAAGCGCTCTCCGACGCAGAGCTCCAGGGAAAGACCGCCGAATTCAGGGCCCGCCTGGAGGACGGCGAGACACTCGACGACCTGCTGATCGAGGCGTTCGCCGTCGTGCGCGAGGCGTCGTGGCGGGTGCTCGGCCAGCGCCACTTCGACGTGCAGCTCATGGGCGGCATGGCGTTGCACTTCGGCTGGATCGCCGAGATGAAGACCGGCGAGGGCAAGACCCTCGTCTCGACCCTGCCCGTCTACCTCAACGCGCTCGCCGGCCAGGGGGTGCACGTCGTCACGGTGAACGACTACCTCGCCACCCGTGACGCCGAGTGGATGGGCCGCGTCTACCGATGGCTGGGGCTCACCGTGGGGCGCGTCGGGCCCGACGTCAGCGACCCCAAGGAGAAGCGGGCGGCGTACGAGGCCGACGTCACCTACGGCACCAACACCGAGTTCGGCTTCGACTACCTCCGGGACAACATGCAGACCTCGCGTGAGACAATGGTGCAGCGCGGGCACATCTTCGGGATCGTCGACGAGGTGGACTCGATCCTCATCGACGAGGCCCGCACCCCCCTCATCATCTCGGGCCCCGCGGACGAGGCAGCCCGGCTCTACTACCAGTTCGCCGGCATCGCCCGGACCCTCGAGCGCGACGTCGACTACGAGGTGGACGAGGAGAAGCGCCACGTCGTCCCGCTCGAGCCGGGCATCGAGAAGGTCGAGCGGGCGGTCGGGCTGGAGAATCTCTACGACGCGCTCTCGACCAACTACGTGCACCAGCTCATCAAGGCCCTCGAGGCCAAAGAGCTCTACCACAGGGACAAGGAGTACCTCGTCGACCAGGGCGAGGTGAAGATCGTCGACGAGTTCACCGGCCGCACGCTCGAGGGCCGCCGGTGGTCCGACGGTCTCCACCAGGCCGTCGAGGCCAAGGAACGGGTGCGCATCAAAGAGGAGAACCACACCTGGGCGACCGTCACGCTCCAGAACTACTTCCGGCTCTACGAGAAGCTCGCGGGCATGACCGGGACCGCGGAGACCGAGGCGGCCGAGTTCGCCAACACGTACAACCTGCCCGTCGTCCCCATCCCCACGAACAAGCCGCTGATCCGCATCGACGAGCCGGATCTCATCTTCAAGTCCGAGGCCGCCAAGTTCAACGCGGTCGTCGACGACATCATCGGACGCAACGAGCGCGGCCAGCCGGTCCTCGTCGGCACCGCCTCGGTCGTCAAGTCCGAGCTGCTGTCGCGCCTGCTCGAAAAGCGCGGCGTCGCGCACCAGGTGCTGAACGCCAAACAGCACTTCAGGGAGGCCGAGGTGGTCGCCCAGGCGGGCCGGTTCGGCGCGGTCACGGTGGCGACCAACATGGCGGGCCGCGGGGTCGACATCATCCTCGGGGGCAACGCCGAGCTCCTGGCGCGCCAGCAGGCACTGGCAGACGGCGTCGACCTCGAGACCGACGAGGGCCGGGAGGCCTACGCACGTCTCGCCGCCGAGTACGCGGCGACCTGTGCCGACGAGGCCGCCAAGGTCATCGACGCCGGCGGCCTGTACGTGCTCGGGAGCGAGCGCCACGAGAGCCGCCGCATCGACAACCAGCTGCGCGGCCGGTCCGGTCGTCAGGGCGACCCGGGCGAGAGCCGGTTCTACCTCTCGCTGGAAGACGACCTGATGCGCCTGTTCGCGACCGGAGCGATGAGCTGGGTCATGGGCCGCACGCTTCCAGAGGACATGCCCATCGAGGCGAAGATGGTGACCAAGGCGATCGAACGCGCCCAGCACACCGTCGAGGGCCGCAACGCCGAGATCCGCAAGGAAGTCCTGAAGTACGACGAGGTGATGAACGAGCAGCGCAAGGTGATCTACGCGCGGCGGCTCCAGGTCATCGACGGAGAGGACCTGGAGGAGCACACCAAAGAGCTGCTCATCGCCACGGTGGAGGGCCTGGTGCAGGCCGCCTGCCCGAGTGACTTCCCCGAGGAGTGGGACCTCGAGCTGCTCGTAAAAGAGCTCGAGCAGTACTACCCGACCCGGTTCAGCGTCGAGGACCTCGCCGAGGGCACGAGCGTGGCGCACCTCTCGGAGAGCGTGGTGGCCGAAGCGCTCGACTTCTACGAGCAGCACTCTGCCGCACTTCCCGGTGGGGCAGAGCAGGCCCGCCAGGTGGAGCGCGAGGTGATGCTCCACGTCATCGACCGGCGCTGGCGTGAGCACCTGGCCGAGATGGACTACCTGCGCGAGGGCATCAACCTGCGCGCGATGGGCCAGCAGGACCCCCTCGTCGCCTGGCAGCGCGAGGGCTACGAGATGTTCGGCCAGCTGATGGACGGGATCGAAGACGACTACCTGCGCTTCGTGCTGCACGTCGAAGCCGTGAGCGAGCCGGCGGCCGAGGTCGACCTCGGGCGCGCGGTCTACGAGGCGGCGGACGACCCCGTCGCAGGCACCGTCGCCCTGGCCACCCAGCTCCTCGCGGACCAGGGCGTGGACGTCGCGGCGATGCAGGCGGCCGAGGCCCGGGCCCT
>JAJYPY010000160.1 GCA_021794995.1 Actinomycetes bacterium
ACTCGCTCAGCGCTGAGGTTGCGCGCGTCCGGGAGGACAAGGACTTCGTGACCCGCGCTCGCAAGCTGCTGGAGCGAGACAAGGAGCTCCTCGACCGACTCGCCAAGTGATGCGATACCTCAGCCTGCCGAGTACCTCTGGCTGGCAGAGCAGGTCACCGGGATCGAGGCAGCGGTGGTCTCGAAGGCGGCGAGGATCGATCTGGCAGATTCGGCGCTGCAAGCGCCTTCGGCAGCTTCGGCGGCGAGGAGTTCTACCCCGACGTCATCGACAAGGCGGCGGTGCTCACCTGTCGCCTCGCATGGAACCACCCCCTCCCCGATGGGAACAAGCGTGCTGCATGGGCCGCGCTCGTCCTCTTCCTCGGTCTCAACGGGATCGTATGGTCGCCGGATCCGCCTGACGTCGACGATGCCGAGCAGAGGCCATGCAGGCTGTGGCTGCACACGAGGTCGACGAGTCCTGGTTCGCCGACTGGCTCCGTGGACTCCTTGCCCTTGAACCGCAGCAACGGCAGGTCGAGGTGCTCCACGAGACGGCCGAAGTCGGCCGCCATGCGGTCGTGGTTGTTGGCGAACAGCGCGGGCGAGGGGATGTTGCGGGTGCCGATGAGCGATGCCCGGTGCAAGAGGAACGAGACGACGCCGCCCTCGTTGGTGAGAGCGCGGATGTAGCCCGCGATCCACAGCCGGTCGACGGAGCGCACTCGGAGGGTTACGTGGTTGGCCAGTAAGGTGGGGAAGCCTGCGGGTCGGTATCGCCCGTGCCCTGGCCCCGGCGACCCCCGGGTGCTCGTCGCCGACGAAACGACTGCAGGGCTCGATGTCGGAAGCCGCGAGCGGGTGCTGGGCTTGCTCACGGGTCTTGCCGCCTGGGAACGGGTCGTGCTGATCGCCTCCGACGATCCCCAGGTGCTCGCTGCCTGCAGCTCGCTCGTCCGGTGAACGGTGGGCGCGAGATGGAAGCTCCGTAGCGACTCGGGGTGTCGGAAGCTGGGCAAGGCGGCGCGCGTGCCGCCTTCGTCCGTGGGGATTCCCTTCCCGTTGTCGCTCTCGGGATAAGAGATGCGGGCCGGCCGCTCGCGTGCGAGCGAGGCCGTATGTCAGCGGGTACGACGTCGGCCTGACTGGTGATCGGCAGGGCGGCAGGGAAGCGCCGTCGCATCCATAGCGATTGTACGTCATCATGAAGTTGTTGTACAATCTCTGTATGGCGACGATGGCGATCAGCGAGGCTCGGGAGCGACTGGCCGAAGCGGTGGAGACCGCCCACACCGAGGCAGTGGTCCTCGAGCGCTACGGCCAGCCGGCGGCGGTCCTGGTCAGCCCCGAGCGGTACGAGGAGCTGATGGAGGCGCTGGAGGACGTCGAGGACGTCGAGGCCTTCGACGCCTCCATGGCCGAGGAGGGTCCGAGCATTCCCTGGGAACAGGTCAAGGCCGACCTCGGCTGGGTGTGAGTCGCTACCGCATCGAGGTCCGCCCGGCGGCGGCGCGAGCGCTTCGCAAACTGGACCCCGACGTGCGCCCCCGCATCCAGGGGGCGATCGCCCTCTTGTCCACTGACCCCCGACCGCCCGCGGCCAGAGCGCTCCGGGGCCGACCGGGGTTTCGCGTTCGTGTCGGGGACTACCGGATCATCTACACCGTTGCTGACGACGTGCTTCTGGTCGTCGTGGTCGCGCTGGGCCATCGTCGGGAGGTCTACGACCGGTGACGGGCCGAAGCCCCGCCCTGGTCGACTGCTCGGCGCCAGTACGCCTGGGTCTCTGCAATCCGCTCCTGGACTCGGCCGGAATGGGCACGCCGGCCAGCTCAGCGAGCCGCAACGGCGCTCGATCGTCGCAACCGGTGCCCAGATGGCTTCGTGCGGCCGCTGTGTCGGCTCGGGGGCGGCACAGTCGCCACGAGGACGGTGGCCTGTGCCAGCACGCGCCGGGCACCCGCTTCCCGGCGCGGGTGGCCGGCGCAGGAGCAGATCCAGTAGGCAAGGCCGCTTGCGATCTGGAGATCGACGCTGGTCGTTCGCGCCGGGAAGGGTGGTCCGTTCAGGACTGGCGACAGTACTGGCAAGGGTGAAGGCGACCGTGCTGGCGACCCCGCGAATCGGCCTCACTTGGCGTACTTCGCAGGTGACGAACGCACGAGCCGCCGGGGCGTGGCCGCTGCAAGGTCGCCTACGCGGGAGCCGCCTACAGCGGAGTGTCACCGACGCACCTCCCGTCGTGGCTGATGCCTACGGCGCCATGTCGAGCGCGCCGAGCAAGTCGGTCGGCGTCCTCGTGCTCCTCGCATCCGGTCTCCCTCGCGGCGCAGAGCATCTCGTGGTTCCCCCTTACGCCACCACAATCCTCGGGTGGGCACGCCCTCCCTCCGTCCGCGCACCTCGGATAACGAGTGCCGGTTGCCCTCGGGACGAGCTTCTCGACGACGATCACGTGCTCCCAGTCATCGCCGAAGTCGTACGTGTACGTGAACCTGTCGCCCGTTCGGGGTGCCACGTCGCACAGAGTGATGGATCGCTCGTTTCGGAACCCGAGCTGGCGGCGTAGCTGGCGACTCACGCCACCGGCTATGGCACCACGATGTGCCCAGGCCCCGAGAAGGAGGGGGCCCCTGGTCAACCGGCCCCCGGTCACGCCAGGCCAAGCCGCTGGCTGAGCCGGATGAACTGTCGGAGGACTCGACCGGATCCTGCCGAGGGCGCCCTCTGAGCTGGACTTATGATAAGGTGGTGCCGTGGGGGAGGGCTTCGTACCCCAGTGGTACCCCAGTTGGGCGATTGCCTGGAGCGGCGTGCCTCCAACGACCACCCCCATGCAGCTGCGCAACCCCCCCGATTGCGCTCCCTCTCCGTGAGGGAGATCCTGACCGAGCTCACGATCTCCCGATCGACGTGGGACACCTGGCTCGTCACCGGACGAGGGCCCCAGGCCATCAAGCTCCGCGACGGCCAGCTCCGCATCCGGGAGGATTGGTTCGACGAGTGGCTCGAGAGGCAGCCCGCCGCATGAGGATGGCCAAGCCGTCCATCCGGACCGTCAAGACCCGTCATCTGAAGGCCGGCGTCTCCTACGTGGTGAGCTGGAGAGTCCCCAAGCTGGGGGAGTACTCGAGGTCCTTGCACGCCAAGGCGGACGCCGACCAGCTGTGGCGCAAGCTCAAGACAGCGGCAGACAACCCGGCAACGCGTTGGGACGACGAGAGTGGGATGCCCGAAGAACTCCGAGTCGCGACGAGCGAGACGTGGGCTGACTACGTGCTGGAGTTCATCGAGCGCCAGCACGAGCTACGCCCGAGCTACGCCCGAGCTCCGTCAAAAGCCTCTACGACGGCATCGCCATCGCCACCCTGGAGCTCCTCAGCCCGAGGGCCCGGTTGAGCGTCGCACACGCACGGGCAATCCGCGCCTACCTGCTCGACGCGCTCGTCCCCGCGAATCAGGGAATCAGGGCCTTGCGCAGGGACGCGCCCACGAAGAGGCCCGTCACCTCCTGCGCATGGGCTCGCGACCGCTGTCCGACTTGAACGAGCGCGTGGTCGTCGCGAACCTCGTGCGATCGCTTCATCTCGCGGTCCCCGATGAGCTCCAGCTCGCTCGCTCTCCCAAGCACACAGCCGCCGCCCAACGACTGGCCGGCCGGCGGGTTCAGCAGAGCTCGCGGTCGGTGGCGCACAATACGTGGCTGCGTCGAAAGAGCGCCGTCTCCGCCGTGGTGACCGATGCCATCGAGCACGGCCTCCTGAAGGAAAACCCATTCCAGGCCAGCCGGAGAGCAAAGCGGGGGAGTGGGACCGCACATGCCCGTCAGCCGGTGCCATCCGAGGTCGCATCTGTCACACAGGTCCGCTTACTCGCACGGGTCATCTGTGCGCTCGGTCGTGGCAGCGGCCGGTACTTCGCCCTCGTCTACCTCCTCGGGCTGGCTGGGCTCCGGCCGAGTGAGGCGTACCACCTTCGTATAAGGGACGTGAAGCTCCCTCCCACCGACGACGCCTGGGGGAGCGTCCTCGTTCGAGGCGGAACCCCGACCGTGGGACGCCGCTACACGCGAACCGGTGACGCGTGGAGCGACGAGTCGGTGAAAACCGAGGACGACCCGGCGCAGCGCGTGAAGTACCGATCCTTCCTGAGCTCGTCATGGCACTCCGTCTTCACCTCCGGCTCTTCCGCGCGAATGCGCACTCCGACGACCGCGTGTTCGTGAACGCAAGGGGGAACCCCATCAACCCACAAAACTTCGAGCGCCTGTTTCGCGCGGCGAGGGAGCGGGTCTTTCTGCCAAGCTCCCCTCTCGCCGGCCTCACTCCCTACGGACTCCGGCATTCGAGCGTCACCATGCACATGCGCGCCAAGGTGCCGGTCGCCGAGATCGCCAGACGACACGGTCACTCGGTCGCCGTGCTCCTCTCGACGTACAGCGGGTTCTTGGAAGAGGACATCCAGGCATCCAACGAACGCATCGAGCAGCTCGTGAACATCCGAAGTTCACGAGCTTTGACAGGGTGCACGTTGGACGCGACCACAGTTTCCTCGTCTCGCGTTTAGCCTTTGGGTCATGAGCCGGTCGGGACCGCAGACGAACCCAGGTACGCCGACCGTCCACGCCGTCCACGCCGTCCACGCCGTCCACGCCGTC
>JAJYPY010000161.1 GCA_021794995.1 Actinomycetes bacterium
GCTCGTGATCGGCCGGGGCGGCGGCGACGACTACGTCGGCGGCGTCGACCCGATGCTCGACCGGCTGCGGCGGGCGCACCACCAGGTGCGGGCGCTGTTCCTCGACGCGCCCGACGACGTGCTCGTGCGCCGCTTCGAGGGCACGCGCCGTCGCCATCCCCTCGCCGCACGCGGCGTGGAGGAGTCGATCGCCGACGAGCGCCGCATGCTCGAGGGCCTGCGGGCCCAGGCGGACGTGGTGATCGACACCGGCGACCTGAACACGAACCAGCTGCGCCAGCGGGTCATCGAGCTGTTCGGCGACCCCGTCCACACGGCGCACATGCAGACCTCGATCGTGTCGTTCGGCTACAAGCACGGCATCCCCCTCGACGTCGACATCGTGCTCGACTGCAGGTTCCTGCCCAATCCGTACTGGGTGGACGAGCTGCGCCACCTCTCGGGGCTCGACGCGCCCGTCCGGGACTACGTCCTCTCGCAGGCCGGCACGGCGCCGTTCTTGGACAAGGTGGAAGAGCTGCTCCGCATGCTCCTGCCCTCCTTCGAGCAGGAAGGCAAGTCCTACCTCACGATCGCGCTCGGCTGCACCGGCGGACGGCACCGCTCGGTCGTGCTCGCCGACGCGCTGGCGACGCGGTTCGCGGACGCGGGCCTGCGGACCGCCTCCTTCCACCGCGACATCGACCGCTAGGCGCCGCCCGGCCACTGCGGATCGAGCTGGTGCTCGAAGAGGCGGCAGCGCTCGGCTTCGTCGGACTCGCCGATCTCCTCCGCGGCGGCGCGCAACGCCTCGAGCGACCGAAGGAACCCGCGGTTCTCCTCGTGCGCCCAGCGGACGGTGCCCGAGCCGCGCCAGCCGGCCGCCCGCAGGGCGTCGAGCCCGCGGTGGTACCCGACGCGCGCGAAGGCGTAGCGCTCGGCCGGGACCGTGGCGAGCTCCGCGAGCGCCGCCCAGGCCTCGAGGTGGCGCGGCCAGCGCGCCGCGACGCGGGAGAGCGCGGCCCGGCGCTCCTCGGCGGGTCCGGCCATGGCGGACGCCGTGGCGGCCGCGGCCGCGGGGTCGGGCGGGGGCAGGACCGTCTCGCCGTCGCCCGAGGTGAAGGAGACGGAGGCGGGCTCTCCGGCGGTCGCGTGCACCGCTCCATCCTCCACGCCAGAGACGCAGAGCGCCAGTGGGGCGGCCCGTAGGATGACGGCGATGAGCGTACGCACCGACGCGCAGCTCGCGCGCGTCCATCACCCGGAGCCAGACGACGCCCGCACGGGCCTGGCGCTCCTCGTGATCATGATCGGCGTTCTCATGGCCGCGGTCGACACCACGATCGTGGTCCTCGCCCTCCCCGAGCTCGAGCGCTCGCTCCACGTGGCGCTCTCGGGGGTGATCTGGGTGATCATCGGCTACCTGCTCGTGATCACGGTCCTGGCCACCCAGCTGGGCCGGCTCGGCGACATGTTCGGGCGCGTGCGGATGTACGAGGTCGGCTTCATCGTCTTCATCGTCGGCTCCGCGCTGTGCGCGCTCGCCAGCAACGAAGCCACGATCATCGCCTACCGCATCGTCCAGGGGGTGGGCGGCGCGCTCATCGCGGCCAACAGCGGGGCGGTCATCGCGGACACCTTCCCCCCCGAGTCCCGCGGCCGTGCCTACGGGTTCACGGCGGCAGGATGGAGCGTCGGGGCGATCCTCGGCATCCTGCTCGGCGGGGTGATCATCACGTACGTCGACTGGCGATGGATCTTCTGGATCAACGTCCCGTCGGGGATCCTGGCGTTCGTGCTCGCGCTGCGCGTGCTGCGCGACAAGGGCGAGCGCCGTCGCCAGCGTCTCGACCTCGCGGGCATGGTGCTGTTCGGCGGCGGCGTCTTCGGGATCCTGTGGGCGATGACCAAGCTCTCGACCACACGCTTCTCGGGGCAGATCATCGCCCTGCTCGCCGGCGGTGCCGCGCTGCTCGTCGTCTTCGTCTTCGTCGAACGGGCGCGACAGGCGCCGATGCTCAACCTCTCCTTGTTCAAGATCCCGACGGTGAGCCCGACCATGCTCGCCGCGCTCTTCCAGGCGATGGCGAACTTCGCGGTCCTCTTCCTGGTGATCATGTACCTGCAGGGGGTCCGCAACAGGAGCCCGCTCGATGCCTCCCTGCTCCTCGTCCCCGGCTACCTCATCTCGGCGGTGACGGGGCCGTTCGGCGGGAGGATCGCCGACCGGATCGGGCCCGTCTGGCCGGCCACGACCGGCCTCGCGCTCCAGGCGGTCGCGCTCGTGATCTACCTGCGTCTCGGGCTCACGACGCCGCTGTGGATCATCGTGGTGGCGTCCATCGTGAACGGCCTCGGCGCCGGGCTCTTCTTCCCGGCGAACAACTCGGCGGTCATGCGGGCATCGCCGCCCGAGCTCTTCGGCGTCGCCTCCGGGATCCTCCGCACGTTCGCGAACGTGGGGATGATCTTCTCCTTCGCCGTCGCGATCCTGGTGGCAGGACGCGCCATCCCCCGCCACGTCGCCTTCGCGATCTTCGTCGGGACGACCCACCTCACGCACCATCTGGCGGGCGCCTTCACCGAGGGGCTGCACGCGGCGTTCTACGCCTCGATCGGCTTCATGGTGCTCGCGGCGCTGCTGTCGGCGACGCGCGTCCTGCACGCGCGCCGCGCGGCGTGAGGAACGCGCGCAGGGCCACGCGCGACCAGACACGCCGGCGCGGCTTTGGCACACTGGTGTCCTCGATCGGCTACCGAGCGAGGAGGGGGACGGGCGCCATCGAGCCGCACGGCTCGGCCGCTGGGGAGCGGCGGGCGCCAGAAGGGGAACGCAGACCATGAGCGAGCATCCGGTAGAACGTTTCGATTCTTTGCTTCGCGACCTGCTTGCGTGGCATCTCGTCGAAGAGTCGCCGACCGAGGGGTGGGCGCTTCGGCCCGACGTCGCGCAACGCCTGCAGAGCCTGGCCCGCCTCAGCCGGCGCGAGGATCCCTCCGACGTCGTCTACTTCAGCCACACGTGCAGCGGCTGCCACTCGAGAGGGCTCACCCGCCTGCGCGACGGGCACTACCTCTGCGATGCATGCCAGCGCGCGGCCGAGCTCGCCGCGGTGGCGACGCCCCTCCCGCCCCCCGAGCAGGGCAGGCCCCGGCGTGGCGTGCGCGATCGGGTGCGCAAGATCGCAAGCTAGGTCCGGCGCGCCAGCGCGACGGTTTGGCACCGCGCTCACGGGAAGTCGATAGAGTCGGCGGCCATGCCGAACCCAGCGGGGTCACCCAGCGCCAACGCCAGCGTCAGCGTCCTCGGGCATCGCGTCGAACGGCGCGAGGACCCTCCCCTCGTCACCGGTGCGGCGACGTTTGTCGCGGACCTGACCGTTCCGGGCATGCTGTACGCCGTCTTCGTCCGCTCCTCGGTGGCGCACGGCGTGCTGCGCGGGGTCGACGTCTCCGGCGCGCTCGACCTGCCGGGCGTCGTGGCCGCCTTCAGCGCGGGCGACCTGGCGTTGCCCGACATCCCGGAGTGGCCGCGCGCCGATGCCTCTCCCCGCCCCGAGCTCGGGAGGCCGTGCCTCGCACGCGACCGCGTCCGGTTCGTGGGGGAGCCGATCGCGATTGTCGTCGCAGAGAGCGAGGCGCAGGCCGTCGACGCGGCCGAGCAGGTCGTGGTCGACATCGACCCGCTCCCGGTCGTCATCGGGGCGATGGCCGCCCTCGGAGACGACGCGCCGCTTCTCTTCCCCGAAGTGGGGTCGAACCTGGTCCTCGAGGCGTCGCCGCCGACCGACGACCAGGTGCTCGAGGGTGCGGACGTCGTCGTGCGGGGACGCTTCGTGAACCAGCGCGTGGCGGCGGTCCCCATGGAGACGAACGGCATCCTCGTCCAGCCCCTCCCCGGCGGGGGCCTCGACTGCGTGGTGAGCTGTCAGGCGCCCTTCATCGTGCGGGCGGGCATCGCCAGGGCGCTGGGCAAGGCCGAGGCGGACGTCCGGGTGCGCACGGCCGCGGTGGGCGGCGGGTTCGGCGCGAAAGGCGGTGTCTATCCCGAGCACGTCGTCGTCGCGGCGGTCGCCGACCGCCTGGGCCGACCGGTACGCCACGTGGAGACGCGCTCGGAGAACCTCGTCGCGATGAGCCAGGGCCGGGGGCAGGTCCAAGAGATCGCCCTCGGCGCACGCCGCGACGGCACGCTCGTGGGCATCGAGGCCCGGACCGTCACCGACGTCGGCGCGTACGTGTGGCGCGGCACCATCCCCTGGCGCACGTCGCGCCTCATGGCGACCGGCGTCTACCGGGTGACACGTCTCGCACTCACCTCGCTCGGGGTCGTGACCAACACCACGCCGCTCGGGCCCTACCGCGGGGCCGGGCGCCCCGAGGCGACGGCGATGCTCGAGCGTGCCATGGACATGCTCGCCGCGGAGCTGGGGATGGACCCGGTCGAGGTGCGCCGCCGGAACTTCGTGACCCCTGCGGAGTTCCCGTACACGACGCAGATCGGCGTCGTCTACGACAGCGGCGACTACGACCGGGCGATGCGCACCGCGCTCGAGATCGCGGGGTACGACGAGCTGCGCGCGCAGCAGGCCGCACGGCGGGCGGCCTGCG
>JAJYPY010000162.1 GCA_021794995.1 Actinomycetes bacterium
GCGTCCCTCGCGGTGGCGGGTGACGAGCCCGGCGCGCTCGAGCGTCCGGATGTGCTGCGACACCGCCTGGAAGGTGATCGGGAACATCGAGGCCAGCTGGCCGACGGTCGCGTCGTCCTCGGTCAGCCTGTCGATGATGGCGTTGCGCACCGGGTCGCCGAGTGCCGCGAAGACGGTCTGGCTCATCTCGTCGACCCAATATTCAAGCGCACGCTTTAATGTTAGGCCCGGTTCGCGCCGGCGTCCAGGGGTGACGAAGGATCCGCTAGTCGTCCTCGGGCACGTACGCCTCGCCCAGCCGGAGGGCGTGCAGCACGTCCCCGAGCAGGCGGACGGCCGAGACGGCCACGATCACCGAGACGAGGCAGGCGGCCGCGGCATCGAGCCAGTACCACCGACCCGTGATCGCGATGACGGCACCCGCGATCGCGACGACCGCCGCAGCGGCACCGTCGGCGAGGGTGTCGAGCAGGATCGAGCGCATGTGGAGGTCCTCGCTCCCGGCGTCCGCGCCCAGGATCGCTGCCGCCACGAACATCAGCAGCGCGGCGATCGCGGACGCGATCAGCACCGGCCGGCCGTGGACCTCGGGGCTGCCGTGGATCAGCCGCACCAGCGCGGCGATCGTCACCCACACCGAGAGCACCACCAGCCACACCCCGTTGATAAGGGCGACCCACGTGGTCGCGTGCTCATGCCGGTGCCGATCGCGCAAGTGGATCGCGAGCAGGCCGAGGGCCAGGGCGGCGGAGTCGGCGAAGAAGTCGGCCCCCTCCGAGATGAGGGCCAGCGAATGCGCCGTCAGCCCCGCCACCACGAGACCGCCGATCATGACGACGTTCAGCAGCAGGACGAGGGTGACGCGACGGCTTTGGCTCACGCGGCGACCCTAGTGCAGAGCCTCGGGCGCCTCACTCGCACGGTCGCCCGGCCTCCGGCAGGTCGACCAGGTCGCGCCCCGGTCGGTCCCCGGCTCAGCCGGCGAGCGCCTTGGTGATGGCGGCCAGCACCGCGTCCGTGGTGGGCTGGGTGTTGGTGAGGTCGAGGGTCGCGACCTTGCCCTTGGAGTCGGCGGCCTTGAAGGTGGGCGTGCTGGTGATCCCCGCCTCGCCGGCGCTGGTAGTCCTGGTACTCCGACACGGTGGGAGTCGAGGCGTCGGGGTGCGACGCCCCCGGCGCGGGCACGGTGGTGTACCTAGATCGTGACCTATGAGTTTGATTTGGTGCCGGAGTCTGGCGAACTCTCCTGTGCCGAAGGCGGTTACGAACGGGCCCCGTTTCTACTGCGCGAGTTCCAACCCGCAACCCGGGTGCGCCTCCTCGATTCGCCGACCAGTCGCATTCGCCTGAGAGCCCAGGGGCGACCCCGCTGAGGTGGCTCCGGGCATCCTCGCGCAGGTTGAGTCCCTCGCCGGAACATCGCCTCGCTACGAGTTGGTGGGCTAGAGGAAACAGATGCGCATGCCGCATGGCGCGTGGATGGTTGGGCCGTCTCACGTCAGCAGGCGGTTTGGCTTCGACGAGAGCTCGTACGGGCCCTGGGATGACGTAGTGCTGCTATGAATCTGGGGGGCTGGCAATACCCGATCCGCAAGCGTGAGTGGGCCGACCTCCTCGACGAGTACCGAAGCGCCGCCGAGCGAACGCCAGCTCTTGCTCCGCTGATGTCCATAGTCGAATCAGTGCTCGAGAACCATATGCAGGACCGGCTTGCCGCGACCACTTCGATGTGGGACCTGGTGATCACCACGGCCCCGGTAGGCGAGCCGCCGCTGGACGTCATCGTAGTGAGGTCAGCGGTATCGATGAAGCCCGCGCCTCCCGGCGAGGTGAGGATCGAACAGCACGGGACCAGCGGACTGAAGGAGGAAGTCACCCGGCCCGTCGCGGAGGCACTCCCCTCTTCTGGCGATTTGTCCTGGAGAAGTACGGCTTGAAACCAGTCTGACCGAAAGGCACACTCATGCCGCCGGCCGGACGGTCAGACGGCTGGGAGTGGTTCGATTCGGTCGAGGCTGTCGCCGAGGTGGTCCTTCTCGGTCTCGAGGTCGTAGCGGGTCTGGAGGTTGAGCCAGAACCGGTCGGTCGTGCCGAAGTAGCGGGCCAGCCGCAGTGCGGTGTCGGCGGTGATGCGGCGCTTGCCGTGGACGATCTCGTTGATGCGTCGCGGTGGCACGCCGATCGCGACCGCGAGCCGGTTCTGGCTGATCTGGAGTGGCTCGAGGAACTCCTCCATCAGGATCTCGCCGGGATGGATGGGGGCGATGGTCGTCATGGCTGGCACCTCCTCAGTGGTAGTCGACGATCTCGACGTCGGTCGCCCCGGCGTCGCTCCAGGTGAAGCAGATCCGCCACTGCTGGTTGATCCTGATGCTGTGCTGGCCGACCCGATCGCCCCGCAGGGCTTCGAGCCGGTTGCCCGGTGGCACCCGGAGATCGTCCAGGGTCTCGGCGGCGTCCAGCATCACCAGCTTGCGCAGGGCGACCCGCTCGATCCGCGGGTCGATGGTCTTGACCCGTTGTCGTGACCAGAGCCGCTCGGTCGCAGCGTCCCGAAACGACCTGATCACTCACCCACTATAACGCACCACGTCATACCCGCTCATGCCGCGTCTCGTGCGGCCGCGACGGAACTGCACAGCGCCGCGTGCAGGCGCACTCGCATGGGGGCCCCCCACCGTCTGCCGAGATGATCGGTCATGCCGCGCCGCTCGTCAGATGGTCCGACGCGCGATCGGGTGGCTCCTTTGACACGATGGCCAGGTGGACGGCGAACCGGCGTGGTGGCGGGGTGAATCGCCATCCGCCGCACCCCGTGACGTCATCCCCGGGCACTTGCGGTTCGAGGGGCTCGTGACGGAGTTGGTGGGCGTGACGACGACTCTCGACGACCCGCTCCAGGGCCTGGGCTTCTACGGGGCTCAGGTCTGCGACGTCGAGTTGTGGCTCACTGGCGTCCACTTGGCGGTCAGGTGGTCCGAGTTCGACCGATGCCACTTCCGGCAGCGCACCCGACCGATCCTGAACTCCGCCGGCGCGGCTGCCCAGGGATGCTTCGGGAATAGTCCTGCGGTCTATCGGGGCTGCACCTTCGAGCGGGTCCGATTCAAGACCCTCGGCGGTTTCTCGACGGACCGGGCGACCTTCGAGGACTGCACCTTCCTGAACTGCCGCTGGGAAGGGCACTTCGCCTACGAGACCCAGTTGCTTGGCTGCCGTTTCATCGGGCATATCAACGGCTGCGTGTGGGGCGGGGAGTCCTTGGCCACCGAAGGCATTGCCTCGCGACGCAACCTCATCTCAGGCAACGACTTCAGCCGCGCCATGATCACCGACAACGTGAGCTGGCGCAGGGGTTTTCCGTTGGCGGATCAGGTCTGGCCCACGGACTACGTGCCCGTCCCCGACAGGTGACTGCGGCCGGGCCCCTGCCCAGCATCTCGGCGGTCGACCACCTGGACCACTTGCCGGGGGGAGCCAATGGCGCGCACGGCGGATCCGACCGCAGTTCCTGGTGGGGGACGAGCCGTTCCGACTTCTAGATGCTTGCACACTGCTAGCATGGGTGCATGACGACTCTCTACATCCGCGACGTCCCCGAAGCTGTCGCTGAGACGCTGAAGGAGCGTGCCGCGGCCCACGGCATGTCGGTGTCTGCCTACGTTGGGGCCGAACTCGCCAGGGTCGCCGCCCGGCCGACGAATGAGGAGATCGTTGAGAGGCTGCGGGCCAGGGATCGCTCGAACGGCCCGAGCGCCGATGAGATCGTGGCGGCGGTCGAGGCCGGTCGGCGGTGATCGTGATCGACGCGTCGGCGATGGTCGAGGCGTTGGTGGGCCGTGACGCGGACGCCGATCTCCTGGACGCGTTGGCCGGCGACATCAGGGCGCCGCACCTTCTCGATGTCGAGGTGCTGTCGGTGCTGCGCGGCCTCGTGCTCGGCGGCAAGCTCGACCCGGACGAGGCGGTCCGGGCCCGAGAGGATCACTTCGCGTTCGTGATCGCCCGGCACGAGACCGGTCCGCTGGCCGAGCGGATCTGGCAGTTGCGGCACCAGTTCACCAGCTGCGACGCCAGCTATCTGGCTCTGGCCGAGGCCCTCGAGGTGCCTCTTTTCACCTGCGATGCCACACTCGCCACCGGACACCACAGCGCCGAGATCCACCTCGTCCCGCGAACGCACTGAACGTCCGCGTCCTGCGCGGAAGCGCCGGCAAATACACGCTCGTCGTAGGGCGCGAGGATCTCCGTGGGCGAGCGTGAGGGCATGGCCACAGAGCTCGATCATGACGACGGTCGACCAGTGGCCGAAGTGTTCGAGAACGAAGACACGCGGCAGCGCACGGTGAACGTGTTTGAGAGGGACGTGCCGCTCGAGGCAATCGAGTGGCTCCTCTTGCAGGCTGCTGCGCGATTGTAAATGGCTCATCACAATCCGGGGTGTAGGAGTGGCCTGAAGCCGCCGGTCTCGAGCAACGATCGGGCGATGTAGTTGGTCAGGTTCCGGAATCCGAGGGCTGATCCGCGGAGGTGTTCGAG
>JAJYPY010000163.1 GCA_021794995.1 Actinomycetes bacterium
GGCTCGCTCGCTGTGGGCGACTCCCCTCATGCCGGTGCTCTTCATCGTGTCCGCCATCGTCTCTGGCATCGCGTTCATGTGGCTCGTCTACGTCGTGACGATGCGCTACGTCGGCCGGCGAGCGGACCGGCAGGTCGCATCAGGGCTGTTGACCTACCTCGTGGTGTTCCTCCTGCTCGACCTCTTCCTCGACGCGCTGGACCTCCTCACGAGCGCGGTGCCTGAGTACGCGCAGGGCTCCACCTACTACGCCTTCTACCATCTCATGCTCCACGGCCCGTTCACCTTTACCTACCTCGGGGTCCAGCTCGGGATCGGCATGGTCCTCCCACTCGTGCTGTGGCTCGTACCCGTGGTGAGGCGAAGCTGGCTCGGCGGAGCGGTCATCAGCCTCGCCGTCCTTGCTGGCGTGTACGCGATGCGCTGGAACGTGGTCCTCGGCGGGCAGGCGGAGTCGAAGGTCTCGTCGAACACGGTCGTCACGACGTCGGTGCCCCTGACGGGCTTCGACTCGGTGCAGACCGTCCTCGGCGTCTTCGGCGTCGCGTTCCTGCTCTTCTTGTTGTTCTCGTGGCTGTTCCCCTGGCGGCACGCAAGCGAGCCGACGTCGGCCTCACCGCTTCCTCCGGGACCGTCCACCGCGGCCACCAGAACCCCTGCCATCGCCCACGACGAGGCACCCTCGGCGCTCCCCGGGGCCGGCTTGTCGTCCGCTTCGAGCAGAGGGGGTGCGTAGTGCCAGGCCAGCCAGACCAGCCTCCCGAGGGGGTCCTGTCGACGCCGTTCAGCAGACGCTCGTTCTTGAAGGGCACCGGCTTGGTCGCCGGCGGGGCGGCCGTCGCCGGGTGGGGCGTGTCCCCGTGGATCGGCGACGTCTTCCACCGCCGGGGCAGCTATGTCTACCCGGACCGGCCGCCCACCTGGCGGGGCGTTCACACCACCTTCAGCGTCTGCAAGCAATGCCGCAGCGACTGCGGCCTCGTGGCTCGCACGTTCAACGGTGTGCTCGAGAAGCTCGACGGCAACCCCTACCACCCCCACGCCACCGAGCCGCACGCCCCCTACGCGACCGACCCCGCCGCGGCGAGCGTGTGGTCCCAGCCCCACTCGCTGTGCGCCCGTGGCCAAGCCGGGCGCCAGACCGTCTACGACCCCTACCGGTTGACGGTGCCACTCAAGCGCAGCGGACCGAGAGGGTCGGGGAGCTTCGAGGCGATCTCCTGGGAGCAGCTGGTCACCGAGGTGGTCGACGGTGGTCGCCTGTTCTCCCATGTCGCAGGGGAGGAGCACCGTTACGTCGAGGGGTTCAGGGACATCTGGCGCGGCGGGAAGGGCCGCTTCGAGCCCGTCGACGCGACCAACCCCGATTTCGGGCCGAAGACCAACGGGCTCGTCGTCTACTGGGGAAGGGCAGAGCCAGGCCAGAACGACCTGCTCACCCGCTTCGCCCACGCCTTTGGCAGCGTGAACGTCTTCCCCCACGTCGGGATCTGCGAGCTCAACCACCACGTCGCGACCCAGGAGTCCCTGAACGGGATCGGCGGGGTCGCGATGCTCAAGCCCGACGTCCCCAACGCCGAGTTCGTCATCTGGTTCGGCGCGAACGTGACCGAGGCCAACTTCCCCATGCAGACGCTCGGGCGCAAGATCGCCGAGGCGAGCGCCGCGGGCACCCTGCACTACGTCATCGTCGATCCCCATGCCGGCAATGCCAGCCTGCTCGCCGACCAATGGGTTCCCATCAGCCCAGGCGGTGACGGAGCGCTCGCGATGGGGATGGTCCGCAGCATCCTCGAGGCCGGCACCTACAACAGCGGCTACCTCGCCGTCCCGAACGCGCTCGCCGCGACGGCAGCAGGTGAGCCCAACTTCTCCAACGCTGCCTGGCTCGTCGTCGCCGACCCCTCCCAGCCGAGCGACGGCAAGTTTCTCACGGTGAGCGAGGCGGGACTGACGCCGCCACGGGGCGGGTCGAGCGCCGACCCGGTGGTCTGGGACGCGGTGGCCCATGGTCCGATGCCGGCGGCGAGCGCTTCTGCAGGCGAGCTGTGGCCTGCGGGCAACCTCAGCACTGCGACGGTCGTCGTGAACGGCATCGCGTGCCGCACCGCGCTGCAGGAGCTCTACGGGGCTGCCTCGGAGCACACCGTCGCCGAGTACGCGTCGCTCGCCGGTGTCTCCCAGAAAGTCGTCGAGGACCTCGCCGCGGAGTTCGCCAGCCATGGTCGCAAGGCAGTCGCCGACTTCTATCGCGGGGCCGCCATGCACACCAACGGTGTGTACAACGGCCGGGCGATCATGGTCTTGAACTTCCTCCTCGGCAACGTCGACTGGGTCGGGGGCTACCTCGCAGGCGGTGGCGCCGCCGACTTCGACGGGAAGAACCCGGGCGCGCTCTACCCGCTTGCCACCTGGCCCGGCCAGCCCAAGGGCGTGCCGGCGGGGGTCCCCATCTCCCGGGAGGGCGTCTTCTACGAGCAGTCCGACGCCTACACGAGGGCTGTCGGGGCCGGCAAGGGCCCCTTCCCGGCGCCGAGGCCGTGGTTCCCCTTCGGGTTCGGGATCTGGCCGGAGATCTTCGCCGGCATCTACCAGCAGTACCCGTACCCTGCGAAGATCGTGCTCCAGCACGAGGCCAACCCGGCCTGGAGCCCTCCGGCGATCGGGGGGGCGCCCGAGGGCACGCCGTGGATCCGCATGATCACCGACACCACCAAGGTGCCGCTGTTCATCTCGACCGACATCGTCGTCGCGGAGAGCTCTGCCTATGCGGACTACATCGTCCCCGACACGAGCTACCTCGAGGGGTGGGGCGTCCCGACCAACTTCCCCACCTATCCGACCAAGGCCCAGGGGATCCGCCGACCTGTCGTCGAACCGCTCACCGCGACGACGCGGAGCGGCGAGCCCATGTGCATGGAGCAGTTCCTCATCGACGTCGCCAAGGCGGTCGGCATGCCTGGCTTTGGGAGCGGCGCCTTCGCAGACGGTGGCGGGCTCGACCGCAGGGAGGACTTCTACCTCCGGCAGGTCGTCAACATCGCGTACGACCCGAGCTTCCTCGTGCTCGGGCCCAGCGGGTTCGAGAAGGCCGGGCCGGTACCAGACGCGACCCCAGCCGAGATGGAGCTGGCCGACCTCGGCACGCTGCGGTCCCGGGTGCGGCTCCCCGACGCGGTGTGGAGGAAGATCGGCTACGTCATGGCCAGAGGAGGGCGTTTCGAGGACTACGTGGTCGGCTACCAGCCGAGCAGGGCGGTGGCCGACCGTCTCAGCACCCTGACGGTCGGCCAGATCGCCGAGTCCAGCCTCGGGCGTTGGGCGACCCCACCGGGGGCGCTCGGCGCCGACGAGCTGCGACGGATCTACGGCGCGATGGTGGCTCAGGTCGGCGCGTACCCCGCCCAGCCGACCTGGGCGACCCACACCTACGGCTCGCTCTCCAAGACGCCGATCGAGTACCCCTGCCAGATCTACAACGAGGTCATGGCGACGACGCACAACGCGCTGACGGGCACGCGCTTCAGCGGTGTGCCGCGCTTCGAGCCGGTGCAGACGATGCGAGGGAGGCTGCTGTCCGATCTCGACCCGATCTCGCGCTACCCGCTGTTCCTCTCGACCCACAAGCAGCCGATCCACTCCAAGTCCCGCACGATCGCCGACCCCTGGTTGCTCGAGATGATGCCCGAAGCCTTCATCGAGATGAACCCGCTCGACGCGGCGCGCCTCGGGATCGAGTCGGGCGACGAGGTGCGGGTCGTGTCGGCGACCAACACGTCAGGCATGAGCGGGCGGGTGCGCACGATCTCGGGGATCAGGCCCGGGGTGATCACCTTCCCCGCGGCCTTCGGCCACTGGCAGTACGGATCAGGCCGCTGGCGGGTGAACGGGCAGTCGTTCCAAGGAGACAGCGCCCGCAACGCCCCGGTGCGGCTCAACGCGGTCATGCGGCTCGACCCCGACCTCGCCGCTCCCGACGGCTGGACCATCGGCCTGGAGGACCCGATCGGGGGCGGGGCCGACTACTTCGACACGCGTGTCCGTGTCGAAAAGCTCTAGGGCCGGCACGGTGACGGCCATGGCCGCCTGGACCTGGGCGCTCGGCTACGACTACCTGGCCCACGTCTGGCTCGAGGGTCCTCTGCGGCTCGACGAGGGCGCCAAAGGCCCCTGGCTCGAGGACATGGCCCGCTTCGACCCGGACCTCTCCCGAGACGTCGCGGCCGTTGTGGGAGCTCTCGATGACCCCGCCGAGTTGGAGGTCGCGAGGCGGGAGTTCCAGAGCTGCGTCGTTGTCCCGGTCCCAGGTCGCTACGTGCCGCCGTATGCCTCGGTCTACCTCGATGCCTCGAAGGCGCTGTGGGGGGCCGTCACTGCCCAGGTGCTCTCCTGGTACGGCGAGGTCAACCTCGAATGGGTTGGGCACGTGTCGCGCTACCCGTGGGTGCGAGCCCCGGACCACCTGGGCGTCGAGTGCGCGTTCGCCGCCGAGCT
>JAJYPY010000164.1 GCA_021794995.1 Actinomycetes bacterium
AACGCCGCGTGGCCGAAGCTGAACACGCCGCCGTCCGCGCCGGCGAGCCAGTAGCCGTAGCCTGTCGGGGCGGCGGCGATGCCGACGATGTCCGTCACGCTGATGTGCATCGCGACCAGTGTGCCGAAGCTGGATGCGTCACCGAAGGCCTCGACGGCGCCGTTCGACGTGGCGAGCCAGTAGCCCCCGCCGTCGGGGGTCGCGGCGATCCCCACCACCCGCGAGCCGGAGGCCGAGCCGTAGGACGCGAGTGCCCCGAACGGGTAGGCCGTGCCGCCTGCGCCGGCGAGCCAGTAGCCCGTGTCCGGGGCGGGCTCGGAGAAGACCGCGGTGCCCCCGGCCGAGACGCTGACCGTGTTGCCCGCGATGGTGCTGGCGGGGAGCTCGTGCGGGCTCAGCCAGATCCCGTAGAACTCTGTCGAGATCGTGTTGTGCTCGATCGTCGTGCCGGTGACCGGGACGATCGCGCCCAGGATCTCGACGCCCGTCGACTGCATCTCGTTCGCAGACGGCGGCGGGCCCTCGGGGTCGCCGGGGATGATCGCCCCGTCGTGCGAGAACGTGTTTGTCTCGACGACGTTTGTGTTCATGTCCTGCAGCGGCGCGTGGCTGTGCAGCGTGAACCCGGCGAGCACGTTGTTGTCGGCGACGTTGTGGGTGATCGTGTTGTGGTAGACGCCGGTCCCCGGAGGACCCCCGGCGTCGAGGATGCCCGCCGCGCCGTTGTTGTTGACGACGTTGCCCGTCACGGTGAGTGTGTAGACGCCCGCCGCCGAGGGATCCGGCTTGCCGATTGTCGCGCCGCTCGTGTGGACCGCCGCGACGTTGTGCCCGGCCATCGTGATGCCGCAGTCGCCGCCTCCCGCGGTGTTTGTGGACACGTTGTTGTCCGAGATCACGTTGTTGTGGTTCGGGCCCATCTCGTCGGTGATCAGGATCCCGCCCATGTTGTGCGTCACCGCGTCGTGCGTGATCGTCGATGTCGCGACGCTGATCAGATGCATGCCCTCACCGAAGTCCGGCACGAATGTCGCTGTCGCGCACCCCTTGGGTGTCGCCTTGGCGAACGCCGCTGTGGTGCGGCACGTGTCGTTGCCCGTGATCACGTCTGTCGAGATCGTCTCGCCGGTGACGCTCGCGGGCGCCGTCGCTGTCGCCGGAGGGCTCACGAGGATGCCGGACTTCCCGCTGTGCTCGATCGTCAGGTCCTCGACCGTGGTGCTGGCCGCGTGCACCACGAGGCCGTTGATCGTCCCTGCCGCTGTGATCAGCACTGTCGCGGGCTTCCCTGTCACGCCCTCGATGGTCGTGCCCGTGAGCGTCGCCGGCACCGTGTTGGACGTGCCCGAAGGGTCTGTCGCGGCCTTGTACGTGCCCGCCGCGAGCTCGATCGTGTCGCCGATGACCGCCACGCTCAGGGCGTGGCCGAGCGTCTTGCACGGCGCCGCCGCCACGAGGCACGTGTTAGCCGTGTCCGATCCCGTGGTCGCCACGTAGAGCGTCGCACCGGCCGCCCCGGCGACGCTTGCGGTCCCGGGTGCCAGCAGCGCACCTCCGACCCCTCCGAACAGGGCGATCGATACGCAGAGCGCACCTGCCCGGCACCGCGCGAAGAGTCCGAGCCGCATCTCGGCCACCTCCCCCAAGAGGGGCCGCCCTCCACCAGGCGACCTATGTCGTCGCGCCATTGAACACCCGCAGAGAACCGCCCGCAACCCCCCGTTGCCCCGCGCAATGGTTAGCCCTCGTCGAGCGCCTCGCGGAGCCGGCCGACGAACTCCCCGGCCGCCTCGGGCCCCCCGCCCTCGAGCAGCCTGCGCACGAGCGCGGAACCGACCACCACCCCGTCGGCGATCTCGCAGGCGGCCCGGGCCTGCGACGGCGTCGAGACCCCGACCCCCACGCACACCGGCGCGTCGGTCGCCGCGCGGATGCGTCCGACCACCTCGGCGGTCTCGCTCCCGAGCGACTCCCGTTCGCCGGTCACGCCCATCCGGGCCACGGCGTAGACGAAGCCGCGTGCACGGGCGCAGATCCGCTCGACGCGCGCCGCCGGGGTGGACGGCGCGACGAGGAGCACCGTGGCCACCGATGCGGCGTCCGCGGCCTCGGCCCACGGGCCCAGCTCCTCCAGGGGGAGATCGGGGACGATCGCCGCGCCGATCCCCGCGGCGCTGAGCGATTGCGCCATCCGGCGGTGCCCCGCCCGGAAGACGATGTTGTAGTACGTCATGACGGCGACCGGCACCTGCACGCCCGACGCCGCGACGTCGTCGATGACCTGGTGCGGCGTGGCGCCGCGATCGAGCGCGCGAACGGACGCCTCCTGGATCACCGGCCCGTCCATCATGGGGTCCGAGAAGGGGATGCCGACCTCGACGGCGTCCGCACCCGCCGCGGCGACCGCCTGCAGTGCCTCGACCCAGTCCTCGGTCATGGCCCCCATCAGGTAGGGGACGAGGAGCTTGCTCCCTCCGGCGCGGCGCGCACGGAGCCACGGCTCGAGCGCGGGGGGGCCGGCCGCCACCGTCATCGCGGCGGTCGCCCCGTGGCCAGCAGGTCGCGGACCTGGGCGACGTCCTTGTCCCCGCGCCCGGACAGCGTGACGAGCACGCTCGACCCCTCGGGCACGGACCGGCCCGCCTCGCGCACCACCCAGGCGATCGCGTGGGCCGGCTCCAGGGCGGGCAGGATGCCTTCGGTCTCGGCCATGAGCTGGAAGGCGGCGAGCACCTCGTCGTCAGTCGCCGACTCGTACGCGGCCCGACCGGATGCGCCGAGGGAGGCGTGCTCGGGGCCGATGCCCGGATAGTCCAACCCGGCGGAGATCGACTCGGCCTCGAGGATCTGCCCCGCCTCGTCTTGGAGGAGGAGCGAGCGCATGCCGTGCAGCACGCCCGGGATCCCGTTGGTCGCGGCCGCGCCGCCGGCAGCCTCCACGCCGACGAGCCGGGCAGCGGTCTCGACGAACCCCGCGAACGTCCCGGCCGCGTTCGAACCCCCGCCCACGCAGGCGACCACGACGTCGGGGTCGCGCCCGTCGAGCAGCACGCGGCACTGCGCACGTGCCTCGTCGCCCACCACACGCTGGAGCTCGCGCACCATGTAGGGGAACGGGTGCGGGCCCATGACCGAGCCGAGGCAGTAGTGCGTATGGCCCACGGTGGCCACCCAGTCGCGCAGCGCCTCGTTCACCGCGTCCTTGAGCGTGCGGCTCCCCGAGCGCACCGGCCGCACCTGGGCGCCGAGGAGCTCCATGCGAAAGACGTTCAGCTCCTGGCGCTCGGTGTCGAGCTCGCCCATGTACACGGTGCACTCGAGCCCGAGCAGCGCCGCCGCGGTGGCCGCCGCGACCCCGTGCTGTCCGGCGCCGGTCTCGGCGACCATCCGGCGCTTGCCCATCCGCTGGGTGAGGAGCGCCTGTCCGACGACGTTGTTCAGCTTGTGCGAGCCTGCGTGCACCAGGTCCTCGCGCTTCAACAGGACGCGCACGCCGAGGCGCTCGGAGAGCCGGAAGCACTCGGTCACCGGCGTGGGGCGGCCGCCGTAGTCGCGCAGGATCGCGTCGAGCTTCGCGCGGTACTCCGGGTCCGCCCACGCGTCGCTGAACGCGCGTTCGAGCTCTTGGCACGCAGGGACCAGCGACTCGGGCACGAAGCGCCCGCCGAACTCCCCGAAGCGCCCGTCGGCGCCCGGGGGCCCCATGCTCACGCGCCCATCCAGTCGTAGGGGGTCCAGGGTTCCCCGCCGGGGCCGGGCGGCGCGTCGTCGTCATCGGCCGTCCCCGTGGCGGCGACGGCGGCCGCGGCCTCACGGGCGTGTCGGATGAACGCCCGGAGCTTCTGCGGGTCCTTCGTCCCGGGGGACGACTCGACACCGCTCGCCACGTCGACACCGCGGGGCCGCAGGTGCGCGACGGCGTCGGCGACGTTGCCGGGGTGCAGGCCCCCCGAGACGATCATCGTGGCGGGGTCCACGACCCCCTCGGCGAGGCGCCAGTCGAACACGTTGCCCGACCCCGGGCTCTCCCCGTCCACGAGCAGGTAGTCCGCCCCGAACTCGGCGAACCGCCCGATCGTGCGGTCCCCCGCCGGGAACGCCTTGATGGTGCAGGCGACGCGTGCGCGGATCCACCGGCACTCCTCCGCGGTCTCGCGGCCGTGCAGCTGCACGGCGCCGAAGCCCACGGTGTTGGCGATCTCGACGACGCGCGACGGCGCCTCGTCCCGGAAGACCCCGACGGTCAGGACGTCGTGCGGGAGGCGTTTCACGATGTCGCCGGCGACGACGGGGGCGATCTGGCGGGGCGACGGGGCGAGGATGAAGCCGACGGCGTCGGCCCCGAGTCCCACGGCGAGCAGCGCGTCCGCCTCGGTGGTGAGCCCGCAGATCTTGACGATGAGGTCGTCGCGCACGGCTGCCTACCTCGCGCCGCGAGCGGCGCCCGCCACG
>JAJYPY010000165.1 GCA_021794995.1 Actinomycetes bacterium
GTCGACGTCTTTGACCTGAAGACCGAGCACCTCGCCGGCCCGTAGCCCGCAGAACACCATGAGCCCGGCGATCGCCCGGTCTCGAAGGCTCCGGAGGCTTCCCACGAGTGCGGTGAGCTCCCGGTGGTCCAGAGATCTCGGCAGGCGGCGCGGCTCTCGCAGGCGCAACGGCGAGCGATAGCGGGGACGGCGGTCCACGTGCGCGAGCAGCCCGGCGCGCTCTGCAGACGTGAGACGCCTCGCCTCTTTCCCCTTCGGCACCGGATTGCGGACCTCGGGATCGCGCATCTGACGGAACGAGAACATCCCCGAGATCGCCGCCAGGCGGTGGTTGATCGTGGCGGGCGCGTAGCCGTTGGCGCGCCTGCCATCCATGCGCACCACATTGGGGCCCGGCCGCCCTGGCACACTTGCCTGCCGGCAGGACGCCAGGAACCGCAACAGCACGTCGGTGGTCACCGCGTCGAGTGCGATCGCTTCGTCTGTGATCCACCGGCAGAACGGGAGCAACGAGAAGGCATAGGCCCGGACGGTCTGTGGCGAGTAGTTCCGATCCGCGAGGTAGCCGAGGTAGTCGTTCGCAAGGACGACCGCGTCGCTTGCAGGGCGGGGTCCGATCCGCCACTCCCCGCCGTCACGCACGACACGCAGCTCGTCTCCCATGGAACGTCAGTAACCCACGATGTCCCTGTCGAGAACAAGAGGGAAAGCCTGTGGATCTATGCAGCCATTCTCCACAGGGAACTGGCATCCACGTCCTGTCGGTCCCCAGATTGGCCGGTCAACAGGCAGTCGCCGGTCGATCCGACCGAGGCCACGATGTCGTTCTCGGCCAGGCGCTCGGAATAGCGAATCGACAAGTACTGGACTCCCTTGTCGGAGCTAAGCCGAATTCGGCTTAGCTCCGATTATGCCGAGGTTCTCGTTAAGCCGAGGAATCGTGGTGTGGGCGTGTGCCGGGGGGTTTGCTGACTGGTTCCTCGGCTTAACGATCGGGCGGTTATCGGAGGCTGTAGAGGGCTTGGAGCTTGTCCGGGCTGAGCGGTTCAGCTGCCGGGTGGCCGATCCCGGGGGTCGCCGCGTTGATGGCTTGGCGCATCATGTCGAGAGTCGCGAAGGCGTAGAACGCTGAGGTGGTCGAGGCGTTCTCGTGACCGAGGAGTCGCATGATGATCGGCAGCGGGATGCCTTGCTGATACAGGTCCATCGCCTTGGTCTTGCGGAGCATGTGGCAGTGGATCTTCTTCGGGATTGACGGGCAGGTTGTGCGGGCGGTCTGGGCGGCTTGCTTGAGCACGGCGGAGACCGTGTCGGCTGATAACTCGGCTGGTTGGCCGTGGTTGGTGCTGTAGAACACCGGCCTGGTCGCGGGGAGCCTCGCGGTGTTGGGGTGGAACTCGGCGAGGTAGACGCGCAGATGGTCGATCGTCTTGGCGGTGAGGGGAACAATGCGGGTCTTGTTTCCCTTGCCGGTGAGGGTGACATGTCCGGGGTCGCCGAGGGACAGATCTCCCAGGGCGAGGCCGGTGATCTCGCTCACTCGGGCGGCGGTGTCGTAGAGCAGGATGAGCAGCATCCGGTTCCTGCGGGACTTGGCCGTCTGCCCGCCGTGCGCGGCGAGGATGGCGCGTGTCTCTGTCTCGCTGAGGTACGCGATCGGCGTTCTAGGTGGGGAAGGCGCTTTGAGAGTCCTCGCTGCCTGGGCGAGCGCGACGAGGGTGATGTCTTCGTGGGAGGCGTAGACCAGGAACGCTTTGATGGCGCTGAGCCGCAACGTGACCGTCTTCGGGGCGTAATGCTGCTCGTCGGCCATCCAGGCGAGCCACCCTTTCAAGTGGGCGCGGTCGAAGTGGTCGAACCTCACCTGTTCACGTTTCATGTGGCCGGTGTCGGCGAGATAGTCGAGGAAGCATTCCAGGCTGATCCTGTAGGCCTCGATCGTCTTGGGTGACAGCCCTCGGGTCTTGGGCATGTAGGCGTGGAGGTAGTCGCGGGCGAAGCCGAAGAAGTCCGGGGCGCCCGTTGTCGGGTCGTGTCTCATTCGAATCCGACCTCGGGCAACACCGATTGGCTTGTGCGGGTGAGCTCGGCGTAGGAGCTCATGAAGTCGGGAGAGGTGTGAACGTAGTAGTAAGTCGACTCGAACGTTGAGTGCCCCATGTAGCGCGACAGGTAGGGCAGCATCGCCGCGACATCGGTGCCGTTGCTCATCCAACGCTCGATGTTGGAGTAGGCGAAATGGTGGCGGAAGTCGTATGGCCGTGGTTGGCGGCCGCCGGCGGGCCGTGCCAGTCCGGCTCGGTCCCAGATGCGACCGAAGGTCACTCCGACCGCTGCGGGGGTGACCGCAGTCCCGGTGGCGGAAACGAAGAACGTCTCCCGGGCGGCGAAACGCGCAGACGATTGCCGGTCGCAGGCGTCGAGGACCTCGATGACCTCGGCGGTGAGCGGCAGCCGGCGGCTGCGGTGAGCTTTGGACCACATGATGTCGATGTGGCCGTCGTCGAGGTCGACCCCGCAGGTCTTGAGGGCGCGGGCCTCGCCGGTGCGCAGCCCGCAGGAGTGCATCAGCGTGAAGAACGCTGCCGCCTGCCAGCGCCAGGGGGAGGCGACCTCCAGTGCTGCCGCCGCGTTGAAGAACTGGTCGATCTCCTGCCCGCTCAGCAAGTAGGGGCGGGCGGCAACGACCGGCGCTTTCCAATCCTCGGAGAGGACATAGGCGTCGGAAGCCCCGTTCACCTGGAGCCACCGACCGAAGTCGCGGATGTAGGACATCCACGAGCGGTATCGGCCCGCTCTTTCCAGGAAGGCGGTCACCCACCCTTCGACGGTGTCGCGATCGAAGACCGTCCGGTGACCCTGGGCGCAGTACGCGTCGAACTGTTTCAGATACCAGATCCGGGATGTGCCGACAAACCCCATGGCCCTCTTGAACGACACGTACGCGTCGAGCTGCGCAGCGAAGACACTGACGAAACCGTGCTCGCTCATGGCCGCGCACCTTCAGGAATCGGGAGCACGCATTCGACGAGGCGATCCCGGTCAACACTCATATACTGGTTCGTCGATTCCTCGCTGGCGTGGCCGAGCACCGCTGAGATCGTTGGAAGCGCAACCGCCGTGCGCAACAGTCGGGACGCGGCGTTGTGCCGCAACAGACGGGTCCCGGCTTTCGGGTCGCTCACTCCGGCCTTGCGGAATGTCGTGACCGTCACCCTGTGAACAGAAGCGTGATCGGCGAGGCGGACGTGCGGAGCGACCGATCGAACGAACACGTGATCATCAGCTGTGGTCGGCCGTTCATCGAGCACATAGTCGGCGAGCTTGGACGCCAGCAGCGCCGGCAGAGGCAAGCACAGCGGGTTGCCGGTCTTTTGTTGCACGATCCCGATCGTCTGCGACCGCCAGTCGACATCCCCCAGGCGCAGCCCGACGATGTCACACGCTCGTAGTCCTGTCGTGAGCGCCAGCAGAGTGATCGCCGCGTCTCGTGCGCTCACCGCTGCTGACGCGCAAGCCCGGATAACCATCTCCTCGACCTCGTCGCTCAGCATCGGGATGATCGGATGGGAGCGGCGGACGCCGACCAGGTTCAACGCGTCGACCAGGTCGTCTCGACCGGTGAAGGCCAAGAATGGCCGGAAGTTCGACACCACCCAGAACAACGAGGACCTCGCCCATCTCGTCGACAGTTCTGCGAGATAGCCCAAGATGCTGGCCGCATCGGTCTCGCCGAGGCGTCGGACGCCGCGGGATTCCAGGAACACGAGGTAGCCGCGAGCCACCCGACCGTACGCGTCACGAGTCGCTCGTGCCAGAGCGCGATCGGCCATGTCGGCTTCCCACGCAGCGGCCAGCGCTACGAACTCACGAGACTCGGGTCGCGCACCCCCACCACCGCGCTTTCGCACCGAAAGGTCTACCTGGCCGGTCTGCAAATAGGAGTCGAACACGCTGACCAGCCGGCGGTAGTCGAACCGGCGCTGCGCGCTGAAGCTCCCCGTGCGCGGGCTGACCGTCATCGACTCGAACGCCGCACCCAGCGAGGGTGAGTATCGGCCTCCGCGTTCGTCGATGAAGCTTGCCAACGCCTTGACCGTCTTCTCGTACTGACCGATCGTCGACTCCATGTAGCCGGCCGCGCGCAGCTCCGCGACAACGACCGAAGCGATCCCTGTGACCGTCGTATCCATGCCCATCCCCTTTCCACGATCTGTGGGCAGGGTGGACGCTAAAGACGACAAGGATCGTTAAGCCGAGGAACCAGTCAGCAAACCCCCCCGGCACACGCCCACACCACGATTCCTCGGCTTAACGAGAACCTCGGCATAATCGGAGCTAAGCCGAATTCGGCTTAGCTCCGACCGCGGAAGCCAATACCTGTCTCAGGACTTCCAGGCCCACTGTCGCAAGCTCGGCATCGTCCAGTCCGTCGGACGCGTGGGCTCGT
>JAJYPY010000166.1 GCA_021794995.1 Actinomycetes bacterium
CTGCGACGCCGGCGTCCGCAGGTGCCGCACACGTCACCTCGGATGGACCACTTGCGTTGGATGTCTCGGTGGGCTTGGCCGGTGAGGTACCCGTGGCCAAGCTTGGCCAACGCGAGTAGTTGCGGCGGGACCTTCGTGGCCAACATTGCCGCCGGCTGGGTGTTCATGTGGTTCGTCATGAAGGGGCTCCCGAGCCTCGACGCCGCGGCCCTCAGGGGCGGCGCCTACTACGCAGGGCTCGGCTTCGGCCTGAGGGCGTTCGCGCTCGCGGTGGTCGGCGGCGCGGTCATCACCCTCATGACCTGGATGCAGCGGGGAACGTCGTCCATGGGTGCGCGGGCGGTGGCGGCGGTCACCACGGGCTTCCTCCTCGGTGCCGCGAGGCTGAACCACACCATCGTCGCCTCCCTCGTGATGTTCGCCGCGCTCCAGACCGGCCACGCGAGGTTCGGGTACGCGCACTGGTTCGCCGAGGCGATGTGGGCTGGGCTCGGCAACATCGTCGGCGGCGTGGTGCTCGTCACCACGCTCCGGGTGCTCCAGGTCCCGCACCGGGTCCGCGAGGAGCTCGAGCATCCGGCGCCGGGGGTGCCCGTCGGCGACCACCGCAGGGTCGACCACAAGGGCGAGCCCGACGTCGAGGGATAGGGGCTCCCCGTGCCGCCCCCCGTCGCCCCCTCCTGACCCGTCCTGTCCCGTCCTGTCCCGTCCCGTCCCGTGTTGCGGCCATAGGCGGGAGCGTCAGCGGCTGAGCCCCTTGCGGTGCTGCTCCTTCACCTTCTTTTCCTGGCGCTTCTCTTTGAGCGACTTGCCCGCCTTCTTGGAGGCGATCTTTCGAGGTGACTTGTCGGCCATGTGGACCCCCTTCGGTCATCGAGCGTACTCGTCGACGTCGGGAGCCGGAGGGGCGTTGCCGGCGCGCTCGTCCGGCAGAGGTGGCTGCACGCGGGCGCGCCGCTCTCCCCCAACGGCTATCTGGTGCCGACGATCTTCCACGCGGCGGGCAGCATCGCCGCCGCGATCGCCGCCTTGATCGCGTCGCCGGCCAGGAACGGCGTGAGCCCGAGCGCGACCGCCCGTCCGGCACCGACGTGCAGCGACGCCGCCAGCCACACGACGCCGACGCCGTACATGACGACCTCCCCAGCCACCATCGCCGGCACCGACGTGAGGATCGAGCGATCTGCCCGGCGTTCGGCCAGGTAGCCGCACAGCCCGGCGCACAGCACGAACCCGATGATGTAACCGAACGACGCACCGACGTAGCCGCTCGAGTGCCCGGCGAACCACGGCACCCCCGCGACGCCGGCGACCCCGTAGAGCGCCATCGCGGCGCTTCCCCGGCGCCACCCGAGCGCGGTGCCCGACAGGAGCACGCCGAGGGTCTGGCCGGTGATCGGTACCGGGGTGAACGAGAGGTGGACGGAGACCTGCGCCAGCGCACCGACGAGGCAGGCGGCGCCGGCGACGAGCGCGGCGTCGCGGACGAGCGTCCCCGGCACGAGGTCGGCGAGGACGAGCGTCGGACGGCTCCTCCCGCTGGTTCCCCCCACCGCCGGCTGCACTCGGAACGCGTCGGACATGCACGGGATCATCCCGTCCCCGGGCGCTCGGGCGCAACACGGGCGGCCCTCATGGGGCGCCCTTCTGGTACAACGGGCGCGATGAGCTTGCACCCGGTGCCGGTGCACGTCGACGACACGATCGAGTTCCTCATGGGGCAGTGGGAGCTGACCCGGCACTTCACCGACCACCGCTCGGGCGCCCGGTCCGTCTTCTCCGGGGGCCTTCGCGTCGCGCGGCTGGCGCCGGCTCCCCCGAGAGCGCCCCTGTTGGCAGACGACGCGGTCGGCCCGCGCCCGCACGTGTCCATCGAAGAGCGCGGCGTGCGACGTGCCGGCGCTCGTGCAGGACCCGCGCGTCGCTCGCTTCGGGCCGGCGCGCTGCCCGGCGGCGGCGCGCTGCTGTGGTTCCCCGACGGACGCCCGTTCGTGGACCTCGACCTCACGGGAGGCGAGTGGCGCGCGGTCCACCTCTGCGGCACAGACCACTACGAGATCGTGACGGAGGTGGTGTCCGAGACCGTCGTGCGCGAGCGCTGGCACGTCGTCGGACCGAACAAACGCTACGACGCGACCGCCACGTTCATGCGACGGCGCGCGCAACGCCCGAGCGGTGCGGGGAGCGCACGCGGATGCACGGGCACGCAGACCTGATCCTGCGCGGCGGTGCGGTCGTCACCGTCGACCCGGCGCGGCCGCGAGCAGAGGCGATCGCCGTCCGAGACCATGTGATCGCTGCCGTCGGGACCGACGAGGAGGTGCGGGTCCTCGCCGACCGGACGACCGAGATCGTGGACCTCGACGGGCGGATGGTGCTGCCCGGGTTCCAAGACGGGCACGCCCATCCCTGCGGAGGGGGCCTCGAGCGGAGCCGCTGTGACCTCTCGGGGCTGCATCGGCGCGACGAGTACCTCGGCGCGGTCGCCCGCTACGCGGCCGCCCACCCCGACGCCGCCTGGATCACGGGCGGAGGCTGGGCGATGGACCAGTTCCCCGGAGGGGTGCCGGGCAAGGAGGAGCTCGACCGCGCCGTTCCCGACCGGCCCGTGTTCCTCTTGAACCGAGACCACCACGGGGCGTGGGTGAACTCGGTGGCGCTCGCCATGGCCGGGGTCGACGCCCGCACGCCCGATCCCGCGGACGGGCGCATCGAACGCGACGCGAGCGGTGCCCCGTCCGGCACGCTCCAAGAGGGGGCGATGGCGCTCGTGCACCGGATCGTCCCGGCGCCCAGCACCGCGGAGATCGCCGAGGGGATCCTCGAGGGTCAGCGCTACCTGCACAGCCTCGGTGTCACGGCGTGGCAGGAGGCGATCGTGGGCGAGTCCCCGGTGCTCCCGGACTGCTTCGACGCGTACCTCGCCCTCGACCGCGCCGGCGCGCTCACCGCACGGGTCGTCGGTGCGCTGTGGTGGGCGCGCGCCAAGGGCGTCGAGCAACTCGATGCGCTGCGGGAGCGGAGGGAGCGAGCGGCGTCGTGCGCGCGGTTCTCGGCGAGCACCGTCAAGTTCATGCAAGACGGGGTGTGCGAGAACTTCACGGCCGCCATGCTGACCCCGTACCTCGATCGCCATGGCAGTCCGACGCACAACCGGGGGACGAGCTTCTTCGAGCCAGAGGAACTGGCGCACTACGTGCGCAGCGTCGACGCCGAGGGCTTCCAGGCGCACTTCCACGCCATCGGCGACCGCGCCGTCCGAGAGGTCCTCGACGCCGTCGAGGCGGCCATCGCGGCGAACGGCCGGTCGGACAACCGCCACTGCGCGGCCCACATCCAGGTGGTCCACCCCGACGACCTCGCGCGGTTCGCGGCGCTCGGGGTGATCGCCAACGGCCAGCCCCTGTGGGCGTGCAACGAGCCCCAGATGACCGAGCTGACCCTGCCGTTCCTCGGCCCCGAGCGCGCCGTGTGCCAGTACCCGTTCGCGAGCTTGCGGCGCGCGGGGGCACGTCTGTGCTTCGGCAGCGACTGGCCGGTGACGACGCCCGACGTCCTCTCGGAGATCCACGTCGCGGTCAACCGCACCCAGGCGCCCCGCCACGCCGACGAGGGCGGCACACCCGAGGAGGTGTTCCTCCCCGCTGAGCGCGTCGACGTCGCGACGGCGATCGAGGCCTTCACGATGGGCTCGGCCTACCTGAACCACCTCGACGACCGCACCGGGTCGATCACGGTCGGAAAGCGTGCCGACCTCGTGGTGCTCGACCACGACCTGTTCGCCGTGCCGCCGGCGGAGGTCGGCCTCGTCGGCGTGGACCTCACCTTCATCGACGGGCACGTCGTCTACGAGCGTGCCGCACGTTGAGCGGGTGACCGGCTGACCGATACCGTACGTGCGTGCGCGACCTTCAGGTGCCCCTGGCCGACCTTTCTCCCGACGTCGCGGAGGCGCTCGAGCGCCGCGGGGCGCGCCAGGTGCACCTGTACCGCGCGCTCGCCCACAGCCCCGAGCTCGCCCGTGCGTGGTTCGACTTCGTGTGGAACCTCAGGGACGGGGCCTCGACGCCGAGATCGCTGCGTGAGGTCGCGATCCTGCGCACGGCGGTCCGGCACGGCTCGGACTACGAGTGGGTGCACCACGTGCGCATGGCGAAGGAGGCGGGAGTTCCCGACGAGACGATCGATGCCGTCAAACGCTGGCCCGACGGCGCGACGGGATTCCGTGCGGACGAGGACCTGACGCTCCGGCTCACCGACGGCATCTGTGACGGGGCCGTGCCCGACGAGCTGGTCGGGGCGTGCCTGGCAGCGTTCGGGCCCACGGGGTACGTCGACATGGTGCTCACCATCTCCGCCTACGTGATGGTCCCGCGGGTGCTCGAGGCGCTCCGGGTCCCCCTGGAGGCGACACTCGCCTGACG
>JAJYPY010000034.1 GCA_021794995.1 Actinomycetes bacterium
CAGCTCCTTCGTGCGCGTGGCGCGCGTGCCGTCGTCGGCATCGGCCGGTCGCCCGAGAAGCGCGCGCTCGCCGAGGCGCTGGGCGCCACGGCCACCTGCGCCCCCGACGACGCCCTCGGGGTCGTCGGGGAGGTGACGACAGGCGACGGGGCCGAGCTGGTGGTCGAAGCCGTCGGGACTCCGGAAACCGTCACGCGTGCGGTGGCACTGGCGGGCTACGGCGCCACGCTGGTCGTCTTCGGGACGGCGTCCGGCGCTGGCCAGGTTCCCTTGTACGAGATGTACCACAAGGAGCTCACGGTCCTGCACCCTCGAGCCGCGCTCGGTGAGGACTATGACCACGCCATCGATCTCATCGCTGCAGGCGCCGTGCGCGGCGCGCCGCTGGTGAGCGACCGGCTCTCGTTCACCGATGCGCCGGCGACGCTGTCCGACTGGGCGGCGCATCCTGAGCGGCTGAAAGTGGTGTTCGAGCCGTGACCGGGTGGGACGTGGAGCACACGCCCGACACGCACACGCCCGACACGCACGCGCCCGACGCGCCCGACACGCACGACGACAAGGAGGAGCCTTCGATGGATGCGTTCAGAGTGGTCTTGACCGACCAGGTCTTCCCCGACACGGTCATCGAACGCGGCATCATCGAGGCCGCGGGCGGCACCCTCGAGGTGGCTGACGGCGATCGAGCGTCGGTCCTCGAGCTCGCCCGGCGCGCCGACGCCGTGCTCACCACGTATTTCGCGCTGGGGCGCCAGGACATCGCGCAGCTGGAGCGATGCAAGATCATCGCCCGCTACGGGATCGGGGTCGACAACGTCGACGTCGCGGCGGCCGGCGAACGAGGCATCATCGTGACCAACGTCCCCGACTACTGCGTCGAGGAGGTGGCGACCCACACCCTGGCCATGGTGCTCGCGCTCGTGCGCAAGCTGCCCTCCGGGCACGCCGAGATGCTCCAGGGTGGCTGGGGGGTCGGTGGCCTTCGACCCATGAGCCGGCCGTCGGAGCTCACGCTCGGCCTCGTCGGCTATGGCAGGATCGCTCGCCAGGTGGCGCGCGGCGCGCGCGCGCTCGGGATGACGATCATCGTGCACGACCCGTACCTGACCGATGCCGCACCCGCAGAGGTCGAGCTCGTCGATCTCCCCTCGTTGCTCGGTCGCAGCGACGTGATCTCGCTGCACTGCCCGCTCACCGAAGCAACCCGCGGCCTCATCGGCTCTGACGAGCTCGCCGCGATGCGTCCCGGCGCCATCCTCGTCAACACCTCGAGGGGACCCCTGGTGCGCTTCGACGCCTTGGTGGCCGCGCTGCGCGCCGGGCACCTCGCGGGTGCCGGGCTCGACGTGTTCGAGACCGAGCCACCCGATGCGGCGGCCCTGCGCGACGTCCCCGGGCTCCTCGTCACTCCCCATGTGGCCTTCTACTCCGAGGCGGCGATCAAGGAGTCCCAGCACAAGGCGGCGACCCAGATCGTCAAAGCGCTGGGCGGTGTGCCCGTCGACTACCCCGTGCGGCCGCTCACTTGACGCGGTCCGTGGGCGCCTTGATCTCGGCCGAGGTCGTGGATCTGGACGACGGCGCGGCGGCAACCGTCGTCGGGGCGAAGGCCGCCCGCCTGGCCACGGCCCGGCGTGCGGGGTTGCCGGTGCTGCCGGGGATCGTCGTCCTGGCGGGACCCGGGCGGCGTTTCGTGCAGGACCTGCTGGCCGATGTGCCTCGGCACGGCCCCCACGCCGCGTCGCTGGCACTGATGGAGGCGGTGGCGGCGCAGGTCGAGTTCGGCGACGTGTGCGCGCGGGGTGCCGCGCTCGGCGCATCGCTCGTCGCCCGCTCGTCCTCGAGCGTGGAGGACGACCCGCGGTGGTCGGGGGCGTTCTCCTCGTTCCTCGACATCGGACCGGGACAGCTGGCGACCGCGGTCGCCGGGTGCTGGGCGTCCACGCTCACGCCGGCGGTCCTCGATCTGTGCGAGCACGCGGGCGCCGCGCCCGACGACGTGTGCCCGGCGGTGCTGGTCCAGCCGATGGTCTCGCCCGACGCGGCCGGCACGGCGACCTCCATGCCCGGGCAGCCCGTCGAGGTCATCGCGGTGTGGGGCTCCCCCGCGCCCCTCCTCGCCGGGTGGGCGGAGGGATGGCACGCGACGGTCCAGACAGGCGTCGTCGAAGGTCCCGCGGTCGGCAGTCCGCCGTCCCCGGGGTATCGGATGCAGCCGATCGACCGGCCGCTCCCTCCCGAGTGGCTCGTGGCGGTGGCCGAGCTCGCAATGGCGGCGTGCGGCGGCGAGCCGGCTGCCATCGAGTGGGCGATCGTGGACGGCAGTGCCCTCCTCTTGCAGGCGCGCCCGGTCGTTCCCGGTGCCGAGGCCCGTGCAGCGCACGGGGAGAGCGGCGTGCATACCGGCCCGTCCCGGTCGGACCGAGCCGACGACGTGCTGCTCGAGCGGCGACTGCGCGGCGGATCGGCGGGGGAGCGGGCCGCGGCGGTGGCGTGGTCGGCGACGCGCTACGGCGGACCGCTCGGCGACGCGCTCGTGCTGCCGTGGCTGCTCGCGTTGGACGGCGCACCCGGGGCAGGACCAGACGTGGGTGCAGCCGAGCCGCCCCTCGAGCTCGGCGCGCTGCGGGAGCAATTCGACGACGCCGTCGAGGCGGCAATGGCCCTCGGCGCGGCCGCCCTCGGCTGCAGCGTCGCCGAGCTGCCCTCCACCGCTGCGCAGCTTCTCGGGCGGGTGGCAGGCGGGGCGCTCGACGCGCTCGACGACCTTCACGCCGTGGGCGCGACATCGGCGATCGGCGTGCTTGCGGCGTTCGACGCCGCCGGCAGGGCCCTCGCCGCCGCCGGGGCGCTCGCCCATCGCGAGCAGCTCTGGGGGCTATCGGCTGCCGATGTGCGCACCATGCTCGAGCACCCGTCGCCGGGTGGATGGCACGGCCACCGGCACAGGATCTTGCGCTGGCAGCCCCTCGTCCAGGCCGCCATCCGGGTGCAGGGGCGTCGTGCTGACGGAGACGGCGTGTCCCCGGGAGCCGGCGCCGGGCTGGCGCGCCGGATCGGCTCGTCTGTCGACCTGCGCCGCGTGGTCCCGGGCGACGTCGTCGTGGTCAGGCGGCCGAGTCCCCAGCTGGCGCCCGCACTCTGGGTGGCGGCGGGGCTCGTCGCCGAGTCCGGCAGCGGTGCTGCCCACCTGGTCGAGGTCGCGCGTTCGCTGCGGGTGCCGGCCGTCGTTGCCGTCGGTCCGTTTGCCGCGGCGGACGGCGAAGATCTGGTGCTCGTCGACGGCGACCGCCACGAGGCCGCAGTGCTGCACGCACCGCGGCGCGGGCCGAGTCGCGACATCGCTCGGGGCGAGGGTCGCTGACCGGCGAAGTGCAGGAGAAGAGCAGGCGAAGTGCACGAGAAGTGCACGAGAAGAGCAGGAAAAGAGCAGGAGAAAGGACGCCGATGATCGGGGTCGAGGCGCTGGACCTGCGATGGGTCCAGGCACCATGGACGGCGCGCAGCGAAGGGTCCTCGACCCCCTCGGCGCGCGGGAGAGGAGTGCGGTGACTGCTGTCGAGAGCCACGTGTTGCGACGTGGATTGTTGATCGGGGGACGCGAGGTCCCGGCTGTCTCGGGCGCCACCCTCACGGTGCTGAGCCCGGCGAGCGGCCAACCCGTCGCCGAGGTGGCCTGTGCCGAGCCGGAGGACGTCGACATTGCGGTCCGGACGGCTCGCGACGCGTTCGACGCCGGAGTGTGGCGCGACCTTCCCCCTGCCCAACGGGCGCGCGTGCTCCACCGGTTCGCCGACGGGATCGAGCGGAGGCTCGAGGATCTCTACGCCCTGGAGAGCAGCAACAACGGGCGGCCCATCCGTGAGACCCGGGCACAGGTGTCTCGAGTGCCCGAGTGGTTCCGCTACAACGCCGCGCTCCTGCTCGCCGACCGCAGCGACGTCATTCCCATCGGGGGTCCCTACCACTCCTATACGAGCCGCTTTCCCCTCGGCGTCGTCGCCATCCTCTCCTCGTTCAACCACCCGCTCATGATCGGCTCGAAGAGCCTGGCACCCGCGTTGGCGACCGGGAACTCGGTGGTGCTCAAGCCGTCCGAGCTCACGCCCCTCACGTCCCTGCTCCTCGGGGACATCGCGGCGGACTCCGGGTTCCCCCCGGGGGTGCTGAACGTGATCACGGGCCTCGGACCGGTCGCCGGGGCGCGGTTGGCCGCGCACCCCGACGTGGCGAAGGTGACCTTCACCGGGGGGACCGACGCGGGGCGTTCCGTGGCGGTGGCCGCGGCCGGTCGCTTCGCCAAGGCGACCGTCGAGCTGGGCGGCAAGTCCCCGGTCCTCGTCTTCGGCGACGTCGACGTGGAGGACGCGGTCCGGGGGGCGGCGTTCGCGGGGTTCGTCGCGGCGGGCCAGACCTGCATCGCCGGGACCCGGCTGCTCGTCCAGCGGGAGGTGCACGACGAGTTCGTCGCCGGACTCGTGGAACAGGCGCGGAGGCTGGCACTCGGGGACCCGTCCTCGCCCGACACCGACATCGGCCCGGTCATCTCGGCTCGTGCCCGCGATCGCATCCTTGACTACGTCCGGATCGGACGCGACGAGGGGGCGACGGTGGCCGTCGGCGGCAAGGCGGCGACGGTCGAGGGACTGGAGGGCGGCTACTTCGTCGAGCCCACGGTCCTGGTCGGGGTCACCAACGAGATGCGGGTGGCGCGCGAGGAGATCTTCGGTCCCGTGCTCGTCGTCGTGCCCTTCGACAGCGAGGACGACGCCGTGCGCATGGCCAATGACTCGCGCTACGGGCTCGGGTCGGCCGTGTGGACCCGAGACGTCGCCCGGGCCCATCGGGTGGCGAACCGGCTGACCCACGGGATCGTCTGGGTCAACGACCACCATCGCCTCGACCCTGCGTCGCCATGGGGCGGAGTCCGCGACAGCGGCATGGGACGCGAGGGCGGCTGGGAGTCGTTCCACGACTTCACCCAGATCCGCTCGGTCACGGTCCGCATCGCCGAACAGGGTGTCAACTGGTACGGCGGCGAGCACGAGCGGCTCAATTGACGGGGCTCCCGGTGGTCGACGGACTGACGATCGTCCAGGAAGGCCGAGTCCTGTGTGCAACCATCGATCGCGGCGGCGAGAACCTCATGTCGATGGCGATGTGCGAGACCTTGAGCGACCTCCTTTCCACCCCCCCGCCCGGATGCCATGTCCTGCACCTGCGGGCGGAGGGTCCCGCCTTCTGCCTCGGGAGGGACCGAGGCGGTGCGGACGTCGATGTCCTGCGGCACCAGGCGGAGACGCTCGTCGCGCTCAACCGGGCGCTCGCCCACGGTCAGCTCGTCACCGTCGCCGAGGTGGCCGGGGACGCCGCCGGGTTCGGCGTCGGTCTCGCGGCGCTGAGCGATGTCTGCGTGGCGGGTGCGTCCGCACGCTTCTGGTTTCCCGAGATCGAGCTCGGGCTCGCTCCGACGGTGGTGCTGGCGTGGTTGCCGGGGTTGGTGGGTCGCCGCGAGGCGTTCCGGCTGACTGCAACCGGGATGCGCGTCGACGGGGCGGAGGCGGCGCGCCTCGGGCTCGTCACGCGGGTGGCGCCCGATGACGCGCTCGCCGCAGAGGTGCAGGGCGAGATCGACGCCCTGCTCGCCCGCCCGTACGAGACCCACCTCGAGATCCGTGCGTTCCTCCGTGACACGGCCGACCTCGACCGGGCGACCGTCGACCGGATGGCTGTCGACCGGCTGGTGCTCGCCTCGCGTAGGCTCGCCAGCAGGGGATGATCGATCACCCCGGCATGCGGGCGCGCGGACGTGCACACCGACGGAGGGGCGAGTGATGGCGAACCACCATGCAGCGAAGGTGGCGACGGGGGACCGGGCACCGGAGTTCACCCTCCGGCACACCTTCGAGCAGGACGTGAGCCTGCGGGCGATGCTCGACGCGGGTCCGGTGCTGCTGGCGTTCTACGTGTTCGACTTCGGCGCCATATGAACGCGCGAACTGTCCCAGTTGGGACACCGCAGCGCTGAGATCCGCCTCCTCGGTGCCCAGATCCTGGGCGTCGCCGTCACTGCCACCTTCTCCCAGCAAGCGTTCGCCGCCTCGCTGGGCATCGACTTCCCGCTGCTCTCGGACTGGGATCGCACGACCTGCGCGGCGTACGGCGTCCGATACGACGTCTGGAAGGGTCATGCCGGGCTGGCGAAGCGGTCGCTCTTCGTGATCGATCGGGACGGCATCGTCCGGTACCGCTGGGCGACGGACGACGCCGCCGTCGTGCCCGACCTCGACGAGGTGCTGCCCGTGCTCGCTGGCCTCGAGCGGGGATCCCCTGCGGGCGCGGGTGGAGATCCGGGGGACTGACCCGCCGCGCGCCGATGGCTGCGTCCCGGCGCGAAGATGCTTGACACCCGGCGCGCCCGCCCCGATACTGTGCAGATGCAATCGGTTGCGCTGACGGACGCCCCCGTATCCCTCGGGTGGATCGGGACCGGGCGGATGGGGACGGCGATGGCCACCCGCCTGCTCGATGCCGGGCACCAGCTGACGGTCTACAACCGCACGCGCGCCAAGACCGACGAGCTGGCGAGCCGGGGTGCCCGGGTGGCGGACCAGATCTCGGATCTCGCAGCGCTCGACGTCGTCTTCGTCACCGTCGCGTCCTCGGCGGACCTCATCTCCGTGCTCGGCGGGGACAGCGGGCTGCTCTCTGGCGACGAGGCGCCGTCGGTCGTGGTCGACTGCTCGACCGTGTCGGCGGAGGCGTCCTCCGACGCCCGCGCGCTGGCCGCGTCCCGGGGGGTGGCGTTCCTCGCCGCGCCGGTGAGCGGGAACCCGAAGGTGGCGCGGGCCGGACGGCTCACCATGGCCGTGTCCGGTCCCCAGCCGGCATTCGAGCGCGTGGAGACGTTCCTGCGCATCGTCGCCCCCGGGGTCACCTACGTCGGGGACGCCGAGCAGTCCCGGCTGGTCAAGCTGTGCCACAACCTGCTTCTCGGTGTCGTCATCCAGTCGCTCGCGGAGATCACGATCCTGGCCGAGAAGGGCGGTGTACGCCGCGCGGACTTCCTGGAGTTCCTGAACGACTCGGTCATGGGCTCGACCTTCACGCGCTACAAGAGCCCGGCACTGGTGAACCTGGACTTCACGCCCACGTTCACGACCCAGCTCCTCCGCAAGGACTTCGACCTCGGTCTCGCTGCGGCGCGCATGCTCGAGGTGCCGATGCCGGTGTCGGGCCTCGTGCACCAGCTGCTCCAAGATGCGATCGGCAACGGCGCCGGCGATGTGGACTTCGCCATCCTCCTCGAGCTCGTCGCGAAGGGAGCTGGCATCGAGCTGCGCAGCGAGGAGCTTGCCGTCGACGACGGCCTCAGCGGTCCCGCTGCGGTGGACGGCGCCGGGAACGGCGCCCCGGTGGTGGTCGACGGGGTCGGAGCGCGGGCGACGGTCGGGAGCGAAGGACACGCGTGACCGCCGGATCGCCCCCGTGCCATCGCTCACTGCGCGGGGTCGAGCGGCGGCGGGCGGACCTCGTGCAGGCGGTGGTGACGTCATGACGCCGGCTCGCCGTGCCGCAACCGACTGCGTAGCATGACCCCGTTGCGGGGGCCGCGCACGGCGGTCGCCGGCGGAGTCGACGGACAGCGACGTCCACATCGTGGTCGAGGTCGCGTGTGAAGGGGAGCGTGAGGTGACATGAGTGTGCGAGAGACCGACGCGCCGAGTGCTGCGGATGCCCCGAGTGCCACTGATGGCGCGGATGCCGCGCACCGCGCACGGCGCCGGCCGCGGATCAGCTACCTCGCATTGGAGGACATGGATCCCGAGATGCAGGAGGAGATGCGCCGGTGTGCGCGCGAGGGCACGCCGAGGCCCGAGAGCTCGGCCGTCCGCGCGCATGTCCCCGCCGCATTCTGGTCCTTTGCGCGGTCGTGGAACGACCTGTTCCGCAACGGCGTCTGTGACCACGCGATCAAGGACCTGTGCCGTGTGTACATCTCGCGAAGCGTGAAGTGCGAGTACTGCGGGAACCAGCGGTCCGAGAAGGCCCGTGCGTCGGGGGTCGAGGAGGGCAAGTACGACGACCTCTTGAACTTCGAGTCATCGGACCGCTACACCGGGCGCGAGAAGGCGGCGCTCGCCTACGCCGAGGCAATTGCATGGCACCTCGCCTCCACCGACGACCTCTGGGAGCGGCTGTACGCCCACTTCAGCGAGGACGAGCTGGTCGAGCTCGGCTGCATGATCGCGCTCACGCTCGGCCAGCAGAGCTGGCTGAGACTGCTCGACATCGAGCACCACGAGGTCCTCGCCGGCACGGGGTCCTCGATGGCGCCGGGATTCGAGACCGCCGAGGCGCTCGCGCGCGCCAAATCCGACGACGGGTACTGGGCCCGCCAACGCACGGCCGAGGACGGTCCTCCTCGAGCGGCAGCGACCCCGGCCGCGACCCCGGCCGCGACCCCGGCCGCGACCCCGGCCGCCCAAGGGGCTCGGTCTGGAGGAGATGGGTCGGATGCCTGAGGGCTCCATTGGTCGCCCGCCGCCGTCGCCCGGGTCGATGGGGGTCGACATCGAAGAGCGGGTGAACTTCACGCGCCTGCACGAGTACCGCCTCGGTCGCGTGCGCGAGGCGCTCGAGCGCTCGGAGCTCGGCGCACTGCTGTGCTTCGACTGCAACAACATCCGCTACATCACGAGCACGGCGATCGGCGAGTGGTCCCGGGACAAGCTGACCCGCTACGCCCTCCTCGCCCGGGGGGCGGAGCCCATGGTGTGGGACTTCGGGTCGGCCGCCGTCTACCACCGGCTGCACTCTCCGTGGATCGAGCCGCGCAACTCGCGAGCGGCGTTCTCGACGATGCGTGGTGCCGTCGATCCGGCGCTCGGCCTGCCCGCTCAGCTCGCAGCGGAGATCGCCGACGAGCTGCGCCAGGCCGGGATGGCGGGGATGCCGGTGGGCGTGGACCTCGTGGACGCGCCCTTGATCTTCGCCCTCCAAGGCGCGGGGATCGATGTCCGCGACGGCCAGCAGGTCATGCTGGACGCGAGGCAGGTGAAGTCGGCCGACGAGATCATGCTGCTGTCGACCGCCGCCGCCATGGTGGACGGCGCATACCAGCGCGTGGTGGATGCACTGAAGCCAGGCGTCCGAGAGAACGAGATCGTCGCCCTCGTGAACGAGACGCTCTACGACATGGGATCCGACGACGTCGAGTCGGTGAACGCCGTGTCCGGCGAGCGTTGCGTGCCTCACCCGCACAACTTCTCGGATCGCATGATCCGTCCAGGCGACCAGGCGTTCTTCGACGTCATGCACGCCTTCAACGGGTACCGGACGTGCTACTACCGCTGCTTCTCGGTGGGGTACTCCACCCCGGCGCAGCGCGACGCCTACGCGCGGGCGCGCGAGTGGATGGACGCGGCGATCGAGCTCGTCAAGCCCGGCGTGTCCACCGATGCGATCGCCCGCCTGTGGCCCGCCGCACAGGAGGTCGGGCTGGCGAGCGAACGTGAAGCGTTCGGTCTGCAGTTCGGCCACGGGCTCGGGCTCGCCCTCCACGAGCGACCCATCATCAGCCGGCTCGTCTCCCTCGAGCGCCCGATGGAGATCCAGTCCGGCATGGTGTTCGCGCTCGAGACCTACTGTCCCGCAACCGACGGCCACTCGGCCGCCCGTATCGAAGAGGAGATTGTCGTGACCGATGACGGCCCCCAGGTGATCACGCTGTTCCCGGCCCAAGAGCTCTTCGTCACGAACCCGTACTGATGACGACCCCCCTCGCACAACAGCTCGCACAGCAGACGGCCACCCGGCCGGCCACCCCGCCAGCTGCCGCCCCGGCTCCGGGCACCCCGCCGGTGCAGGCTCCGCCCGAGGCGGTCCGGCTGCGCCTCTACCAGATGATGGTCGAGATGCGCGACTTCGAAAAGCGCGCGTACGACCTGTTCCTCCAGGGCCTCGTGAAGGGGACCAGCCACCTCGGGCTGGGCCAGGAGGCGGTCGCCGCCGGCTTCGGCGCCGCGATGCACCCCGGGGACTACACCTTTGCGACCTATCGCGGACACAACCACACGCTCGCCCGCGGCGTGCAGATGGCGCCGGTGATGGCCGAGCTCATGGGCCGCCAGTCCGGCCTCATGGCCGGCAAGGGTGGCTCGATGCACCTCACGAGCGTGGCGCACGGGATGATGGGCTCCTATGCGATCGTGGGCGCGCACCTCACGATCGCCAACGGTGCCGCATGGTCGTCGAAGCTCCGCGGAACCTCCGAAGTGGCGGTCTGCTTCTTCGGCGACGGCGCCACGAACATCGGCGCCTTCCACGAGGCGCTGAACCTGGCGGTCGTGTGGCAGCTGCCCGTGGTGTTCGTCTGCGAGAACAACCGCTGGATGGAGTACACGCCGATCTCCTCGGTGACGGCGGTCGCGCATCCCGCTGCAGACCGGGCCGCCGCGTACGGGCTGGAGCCGCTCCTCGTCGACGGCAACGACGCCGACGCGACCTACGCGATCGCCTCGGCCGCGATCGGAAGAGCCCGCGCGGGCGGGGGACCGAGCCTCGTGGAGGCCGAGACCTACCGTCACGGCGGGCACTCGAGAGCGGACCCGGGCAAGTACCGGCCCGAGGAGGAGGTCCAGGCGTGGCTCGGGCGGGATCCGATCCCGCGTTACCGCCAGCGGCTCCTCGACGCAGGGATCGACGAGGCCGTGCTCGTCTCCATCGAAGAGCAGTCGCGGCGGGCGGTCGACGCCGCATCGAGCGCCGCCGAGGCGAGCCCACCTCCTGACGTCTCGCTCGTGGGGGCCAACGTGTGGGCGGACGGAGGTGCGTCGTGGCGGAGATGACCTATCGGGACGCGGTGGCACGCGGGATCACCCAGGAGATGGCGCGCGATCCGAACGTGGTCTTGCTGGGCGAGGACGTCGGCGCGGCCGGCGGGGTGTTCAAGGCGACGGTGGGGGTCTTCGACCAGTTCGGGCCGGAGCGGGTGGCCGACACCCCGATCTCCGAGCAGGCGATCCTCGGCGCCGCGATGGGCGCCGCGATGACCGGGCTGCGGCCGATCGCCGAAATCATGTTCTCCGACTTCTTCGCGGTGTGCTGGGACATCGTGGCGAACGAGATCGCCAAGACGCGCTACATGACGAACGGGCAGGTGGCCCTGCCTCTCGTGATCCGCTCGGGCAACGGCGGCGGCGTCCGGTTCGGCGCGCAGCATTCCCAGAGCGTGGAGAACTGGGCGATGGCAATCCCAGGGCTCAAGGTCGTGGCCCCCTCGACGCCTCGCGACGTCGTCGGGCTGTTGGCCGCGGCAGTGCGCGACCCCGATCCGGTGCTGTTCTTCGAGCAGAAGTCGCTGTACGCCACCAAGGGCGACGTGCCGGACGGGGAGATCGTCGACGAGCTCGGCAAAGCTGCGGTGCGCCGGCACGGCAAGGACGCAACGGTGGTCGCGCTCGCGGCCATGGTGCCGCGGGCGCTCGCCGCGGCCGAGGAGCTCGCGACCCAAGGCGTGGAGGTCACCGTGATCGACCTGCGCTCACTGGTCCCGCTCGACGTGACGACGGTGGCGTCGTCGGTGGCCGCGACGGGGCACCTCGTCACGGTGGAGGAGAACCCGCGCCTGTGCGGGTGGGGGGCGGAGGTCGCCTCGATCATCGCCGAGGAGAACCTGTTCGACCTCGACGGCCCCATCGTCCGGGTGACGACGCCCCACGTCCCGCTTCCCGCCGCCGACGCGCTCGAGGACGCCGCGATGCCGAGCGTGGCCCGGATCGTCGAGGGAGTGCGGCGCTCGCTGCAGTGACCGCGCGCGACCTGATCGTCGAGCCGCTGCGGCCGCAAGACGACGACCAGCTCTTCGACATCTTCTCCGACGTCGTCGAGCGGCGCGAGGGCTACCCGCACGAACCGCCGCTCACGCACGACACCTTCATGTCGCTGTGGCGCGGGCCCGGCGTGGTCACCGTGTGCGCCCGGACGCCAGATCCCGACGCGACGGTCCTCGGGGCGTATTACCTCAAGCCCAATTACGCCGGGCGCGCCGCGCACATTGCGAACGCGGGCTACGTCGTCGCCCGCGCGGCGCGCGGCGCCGGGGTAGGGCGCATGCTCGTGGAGGACTCGATCCAGCGCGCCCCGCTGCTGGGCTTCGACGCGATCATGTTCAACCTGGTGTTTGTCAGCAACCCGGCGCGCCGGCTCTACGAGGAGCTCGGGTGGCGCGAGATCGGACGCGTCCCCGGGGCCGTCGGCGGGGACGACGCGCTGATCTATTGGCGTCCCGTCGGCGGAGCCGATCCCTCCGCCGCCGGCCCCGAGACGGAGCCCCAGCGTCCGTAGTGCACCCGGTCCTCCTCGGCCGGGCCGGCCCGGTCGAGGGACGACGAGGAGGGGTCGTCTCCTGCGGGCTCGCCGAGTGCCACGGCGCCGAACAGCCGCCACCCGTTCGGGACGCCGAGCGCCGAGAGGACCTCGGCCTCGGCGCGGAAGTTGCCGAGGAAGCAGGCGCCCAGGCCTTCAGCCGTCGCGCCGAGCAGAAGCGTCATGACCCCGAATGCGGCGTCCGCGAACCAGTACGGCACGGCCCACGCGTCCTCGGACTCCGACAGGCCCAGGTCCGCGCCCCCGCGCGCCTTGTCCGGCTCGGCGTAGCGCGAGAGGTACGCCGCGGGGGACGCCAGCGACACGGCGACCACCGCGGCCCGTGACAGGCCGGGCCAGCGCCGCGCGCCCGCGCGCCACGGCGCGGTGGTCGCCGCCATCCAGTAGCGCGAGGTCTGCGCCGCGCCCTCGAGCACGATCCACGCGGTCCCCCGGGTGTTCCCCGCAGAGGGTGCCGCGAGCGTGGCGCGCACGAGCCGGTCCACGACCTCGTGGGGCACGGGCCGCCCCGAGAAGCTGCGCACCATGTGCCGCCGCCGGACCGCCTCGCCGAGCTCCACGCCGACAGTCTGGCCGCGCCGGCGCGCCACGACCCCCACGACCCCCACGACCCCCACGACCCGCTCGCCACCCGGCGCGCCTGAATCCTGACCTGACTGGTAAGGTATTGGGTCATGACGACGCCCCGTGATCTCTTGGCACAGGCGAAAGCCGCAATCCTCGAAGTCTCCCCCGAGGAGGCCGAGCAGCGCATCGGCACGGCGCAGTTCCTCGACGTGCGCGAACCCGACGAGTTCGAGCAGGGGGCGATCCCCGGCGCCGTCCACCTCCCGAGGGGCCACCTCGAGTTCAGCGTCGAGGGCCGCCTCCCGGACAAGTCGCAGCCGGTCGTCGTCTACTGCGCAGGAGGCACGCGGTCCGCGTTCGCCGCGAAGACGCTCGGTGACCTCGGCTACCGCGACGTCGTCTCGATGGCCGGGGGCTTCAACCGGTGGAAGGACGAAGGCAGGCCCTGGAAGACCCCCCGGACCCTGACTCCCGACCAGCGGAACCGCTACCAGCGCCACCTTCTCCTGCCCGAGGTGGGGGATCGGGGCCAGCAAGTGCTGCTCGACTCGAAGGTGCTCCTGCTCGGCGCGGGGGGACTCGGCTCGCCCGCGGCCTTGTACTTCGCCGCCGCCGGTGTCGGGACGATCGGGATCATCGACATGGACGTCGTCGACGCGTCGAACCTCCAGCGCCAGGTGCTGCACAACATGGACAGGGTGGGCGAGCGCAAAGTCGACTCGGCGAAGAAGACGCTCACCGCGATGAACCCCGACGTCAACGTCGTCACGTACGACGTCCGCCTCGGAGCCGACAACGTGCTCGGCATCTTCGACGGCTATGACCTCGTCGTCGACGGCACCGACAACTTCCCCACCCGCTACCTCGTCAACGACGCGTCACTCCTGACGCGCATCCCGGTGGTCCACGGTTCGATCTTCCGCTTCGAGGGCCAGGTGACCGTGTTCGACCCCTACGTCGGACCGTGCTACCGGTGCCTCATCCCCGAGCCGCCGCCCGCGGAGCTCGCACCGTCGTGCGCCGAGGCGGGAGTGCTCGGCGTGCTGCCCGGCATCATCGGGTCGATCCAGGCGGTCGAGGCCATCAAGATGCTCTTGAAGCTCGGCGACCCGCTCGTCGGGCGCCTGCTCGCCTACGACGCGCTCGAATCGTCGTTCCGCACGTTCAAGATCCGCCGGGACCCCGACTGCCCGGCCTGCGGCGAGCACGCCGGCGAGATCGTCATCGCCGAGTACGACGATCTCTGCATGCCGCACGGGCGCTAGCCGCCCCGGCGCGGCGGCCCACGCCGCACCCGGCCCCCACGCAGGAATTCGGCCCGTTTCAGGGTCCCCCCATGGAATTCCAACGTAATCCCAAGGTTGGAATGTGAAGATGCGCGGGTGACCCAGGACGCGTGCGTAGCGATGCCGGGGGTCCGGCGGGTGTGGCTCGTGCGCCACGGCGAGAGCACGTGGAACGAGCGGGGCCTCGTCCAGGGCCAGCAGACGCTTCCGGTGCTCACGGCCGCCGGGCTCCGTCAGGCGTCCCGGTGCGCCGCGAGCCTTCTCGGAGAGCCCGTGCGTGCCGTGTACTCGAGCGACCTGCGAAGGGCTCTCGAGACGGCGGCCCCGATCGCCCGCGCACTCGGGCTCGACGTGCGCCACGAGCCCCGGCTGCGCGAGCGGGCGCTCGGCGCCGCCGAGGGAACCCCGAGCGCGCTCCTCGCACCGGAGCGCTCGGGAATCGCCGCCGGGCGCGTCATCGACGCGGACGCGGCCCCCGACGGCGGGGAGACGGTACGCCAGCTCTACGAGCGTGCGACGACGTGCGCGTCCGAGCTCCTCTCGGCGCACGAGGGGGACGAGATCGTGCTCGTCTGCCACGGCGGCGTGATCCGGGTCCTGCTCGCATGGCTCGACGCAGTGCCTCCCTGCGACATGGCGTGGCCGGAGATCGCCAACGCCGTGCCCATCGTCCGATCCGTGGCCACGCCGGTCCCCACCGGCTGACCGGAATGGAGGAACCATGAACCCGACCGCGCTCACACTGCCGGCACGCTCCGTCAAGCCGCGCCTGGACGGCGTCACGATGGTGGTCGACGGCGGCGTCCCCCTCGGGACGCTGCGCGACATCGTGGCGAGCGCGGGCGAGTACCTGGACTTCGTGAAATTCGGCTGGGGCACGGCCGTCGTATCGGGCGAGCTGGGCGACAAGATCGAGCTGCTCCGCGCGCACGACATCGGCTTCTACTTCGGCGGGACGCTGTTCGAGAAGCACGTCCTTCAGGGGCGCTTCGACGACTTCCGGGCCCTGTGCCACGAATGGTCGTGCAGCCACGTCGAGGTGTCGAACGGCACCATCGACATGTCGAACCTCGAAAAGGCGGGCTACGTCGGCAAGCTCGCAGCCGAGTTCACCGTCATCTCGGAGGTGGGGTTCAAAGACGTCGAGCGCTCGGACCGGCTCGGCCCGAGACGGTGGATCGAGTACGCCGAGGACGATCTGGCGGCCGGGGCGCAGCTCGTGACCCTCGAAGCCCGCGAGAGCGGCAGCTCGGGCATCTGCCACGCCGACGGCCAGCTCCGTGTCGGGCTGGTCGAAGAGGTCGTGGCGGAGCTCCCGGTCGACCGCCTCATGTTCGAGGCGCCGACCACCGCGCTCCAGGCGCACATGGTGCGGCGGGTCGGTCCGAACGTGAACCTGGGCAACATCCCGCCCGCCGGCGTGCTCTCCCTCGAGACCCTCCGGCTCGGGCTCAGGGCGGACACCCTGACCGAGTTCGAGGGGGTCGACCGGTGAGGGACCACCTCTTCCACCTGGCGATCCCGGTCACCGACCTGGACGAGGCACGGCACTTCTACGTGACACAGCTCGGTTGCAAGTTGGCGCGTTCGTACCCGGACCGGATCACGCTCGACTTCTTCGGCGACCAGGTGGTGTGTCACCTCTCCACCCCGGTACCGCGGTCCGAGCCGCTCGGGCTCTACCCCCGTCACTTCGGGGTCACCTTCACGAAGCGCCGGGACTTCGACCTCCTCTACGACCTGGCCCAACTGCGCAAGATCCCCTTCTTCCACGACGTCGCCACCCGCTTCGACGGCACGGCGGAGGTCCATCGCACCTTCGTCCTCCAAGATCCCTTCGACAACCTCCTCGAGTTCAAGCACTACCGAGACCCGCGGATGGGGTACTGACCCCATGGGCGTGACGAGCATGCGCGCGACGGCGCGCCCCCGGAACCCTCTCGGGGCTGCCCTGGCCGAGCTGGGGTGGCTCCGGTCTTTGACGTCGGCGGACCACGTGGTCGTGGAGTCGGCGTCCGCCGGGCGCACCGTCACCTACGGGGAGCTGCGCCGCATCGCGTGCCGGTGGGCCGCGCTCCTCGACGACCTCGACGTCGCCAGGGGTGAGACCGTCGGCCTGGCCGTGCGCGACCCCGTCGACTTCTCCCTCGTCTTCGTGGGCGCCATCTCTGCGGGACGGATGGTCGCGCCCTTGGACCCGCACGCCCCCGACGCAGAGCTCGCAGCCACCTGCGCACGCACGGCACCGACGATCGTCGTGTCGGACCGTGGCGCGCCAGAGGGCGTCGCGTCCGAGTGGGTGACGATGCCGGCGGGTGCGTTCTGCCTCGCCGGGACACGCTCGGTGCTCCCGGCGCAGCGGCCGCGACCGGGCACCGGCGGGGTGATCCTGTCGACCTCGGGCACGACCGGTGTCCCCAAGGTGATCCGGCTCGACGAAGCCCAGCTGCTGCACACGGCGGGCGCCGTGGCCAGCCATCTCGAGCTCTCGCCCGCCGACCGCGCGTACAACTCGCTTCCTCTCTTCCACATCAACGCCCAAGTGGTCGGCCTGCTCGCCACGCTCGTGTCGGGGTCGACGATCGTGCTCGACGACCGGTTCCATCGCCGCGGTTTCTGGGCGGCGGCCGCGCGCCACCGGTGCACCTGGATCAACGCGGTGCCGGCGATCCTCGCCAGGCTCGCGGTGCTCGAGGAGACAGAGACCGTGCCCGAGGGCATCCGGTTCGCCCGCTCTGCGTCCGCACCGCTCCCGGTCCCCGTCCTCGAGCGCTTCGAGGCGGCAACCGGCATCCCCGTCGTCGAGACCTACGGCATGACGGAGGCTGCCAGCCAGATCGCCGCCAACCCGCTGCACGGCCCCCGCAAGCCAGGGTCGGTCGGCCTGCCCGTCGGTGCCGAGGTGCGCGTCGTCGCCGACGGCCGCGACCACGATGCGGTCGGTCGCGTCGAGATCCGGGGGCCGGGGGTGATCCGCAGCTACGCGTCGGCGGGGTACGAGGATCGTGTCGACGCCGAAGGCTGGCTCGAGACCGGCGACCTCGGCTACGTCGACGACGACGGCTACCTCTTCCTCGTCGGCCGTGCGGACGACGTCATCAACCGCGGCGGCGAGAAGATCTACCCGAAGGACGTCGAAGACGTCGTTCTCGGCACTCCCGGCGTCGCGGCGGCCGCGGTCGTCGGCTGGGACCACGACGTCTTCGGTCGCGTCCCGGTGGCGTACATCGTCGCCCACGGTGTGTGCGGCGATGGGGACCGACGGAGTGCGGAGCTGCTCGTCGGACGTGTCCAGGAGCGATGTGACCGCCTCCTCTCGCGCCCCAAGCGACCCGTGGCGTACCACGTCGTCGGGCACCTGCCGCAAGGGGCCACGGGCAAAGTGCGCCGCCGTGCGCTCGCCGGCGTCGCGCCGATCTACTCCTTGCTCTTGCGATGAGCACCGAGGTGACCGCCGCCGCGCCGGCGTCGGGAGGGCCGGCACGGCCTTCCAAGCCGCGCCTCGACCACGTCGATGCGATGCGGCCGGTGAAGCAGGCCGGCGTGGTCTCCACCCACTCGCTGCTGTTCTTCGCTCCCGGAGCGGCGCTCTCGGTGGGCGGATCGCTCATGCTGCTGCACGTCACGCGCGAGGCGTTCCTGTTCATCTCGGCGTGCATGCTGACCTACGGCTACTCGGACCTGCATCGCATCGGCTACCGGTACTTCTACCGGCGACGCTTCGTCTCGGTGGCCGTGCCCTACTTCTGCTGGACGATCGTGTACTTCCTCGTCACGCTCCCCGGCACGCGCGACACGCTGGCCGGAGGGTTCTCCCGCTTCGGCTTCCTGCTCGGCACCGGCTACTACCAGCTCTACTACCTCGTCGTCATCATGCAGTTCTACGTCGTGTTCCCGGCGCTGTTCTGGGTCGTGCGCCGGTTGAAGTCGCACCACGTGGCGCTGCTCGCCGTCAGCCTGTTGGTGCAGGTGCTGGTGACGAGCCTCATGCACTGGGGGGTGCTTCCTTCGCACATGCGCGGCTACTGGGCCACCCGTGAGGTGATCTCCTACCAGTTCTACCTGGTGGCGGGCGTGATCGTGGCCCTGCACCTGGACGAGGTGCACCGCTGGCTCTGCCGCCACGGATGGAGGGTCTTCGGCGCGACGGTGCTCGCCGCCGCCGTCGCCGAGGGGTGGTACATCGCGGCACACGACCACGCCGTGTCGTGGCTCGGCTCCGCGTCGGACCCCCTCCAGCCGATCGTGATCCCGTTCAACATCGGCGCGATCGCCTGTGTGTACCTCTTCGGCGTGTGGTTGGTCGACCCGAAGCGCTCCGCGCGCATCCGGGCGGTGATCCGCTCGGGCTCGGACAACTCCTACAGCGTGTACCTCGCCCAGATGCTCGTCGTCTACGCGCTCGCCGACCTCGGCTGGCGCTCGCTGGACCGCGCGGTGCCGTGGCCGCTGGTGGCCGCGGTGGGTGTGGCGATCGTCTTCTTGTCGTGCGTGCTGCTCTCGAGCGTCCTCGCCCGGACCCCGCTCGCGGTCGCCATGACCGGTCGACGACGCGAGCGGTGGGGCACGTGGCTCCCCGAGGGTTGGCGGCGTTCTGCCTCCCGGGAGCGTCA
>JAJYPY010000167.1 GCA_021794995.1 Actinomycetes bacterium
AATTCCTGATCCGCGACCGCGACACCAAGTTCACTGCCTCCTTCGACGCAACGGGCGATCCGTGACGGCCGTCGTGAGCTGAGGGCGCGCCAGAACCAGAACCAAAAGAACAGTGGCCTGAGTGAGACCGTACAGCGCTGGTACGGTGGTAGTGTCGTTACTGAGGATAGGCGGGTCCTGGGAGACAGGATGGACGCAGCAGACAGCGAGGCTCACGCTCATAGAGCGTGGCGAGTTGACGACGACCTGAACCGACTGCGCGGCAAGGCGCTGTTCGCTCATAGCAGGAACGCGGTCGTCGACATCGACCTGGCCGGAGTGATCATGGCATTCAGCCCTGCTGCGGAGCGCCTGTTCGGGCGCCACGCGAGAGACGTCGTGGGTGGCCCAGTGGGTGTGCTGCTACCCGACCGCAGCGCCGAAGAGATTGGCGAGCAGCTCGCAGAGCTGGCGGGCCGGCCGGACGTGGAGCCCTACACCACGAACTTCCGACGACCCGAGGGCGAGATGCTCGAGCTGTCGGTGACGGCGGTACCCCTGGTGCGCAGCGATGGCTCCTCGGTTGGGCTCACGATCCTCCTCGAAGACCTGACCCCGCTGCGGCGTTCACAGGCCGCCATGGTAGCGAGCGAAGCTCGCTACCGCACCATGATCGAGTCCGCCTACGAGGGGATCGGAGTACTCGATGCGGAGCAGCGGCTCACCTTCGCCAACGCCCGATTTGCAGAGATGGTCGGCTACAGCGTCGATGAGCTGGCTGGGTTGTCGCTGGGTGCCCTGACCTTCCCCGAGGACGAGCTGGACGTCATGGGGATGATGGAACGCCGCCGACAGGGCATCACCGAGCTGGAGGAAATGCGGTTTCGACGCAAGGATGGGAGCGTCATCTGGACGATGAAGGCAACCGCCCCCCTCTTCGATGAGGTGGGTACTTTCACTGGCTCCCTTGCCTTTTTCTCCGACCTCACGGACCGTAGGCGCGCCGAGACCGCACTGCGAGCGAGCGAAGCGAGGCTGCGCTCGTACTTCGAGCACGTCCCGGTGGGTATCGTACTCGTGAGTCGCGATGGCGTGGTCGTGAACGTGAACCCTGCGCTCTGTTCGATCACCGGCTACGAGCGCGGCGAGCTGCTCGCAGGTGGCCTCTCCGTTCTCCTCGGTCCCGACGACCCGGCACGGATCGAGGAGATCCGGGTGCCCATCCGCGCGCTGCTCAGCGGTGAGATGCCGTTGTTCGAGTTCGAACAGCCCTTCGTGGCCAAGGACGGCCGGTCGATCTTCCTCGAGGTGACCGTCTCGGTGATGCACGACGCGCAGGGCGAGCCGCTCGAGTTCGTCGCGGTGGTCCAAGACGTGACTGCGCGCAAGGATGCAGAGCGGGTCAAGGACGAGTTCGTCTCGGTGACGAGCCACGAGCTGCGCACGCCGCTCACCTCCATCCGCGGCGCCCTCGGCCTTCTGGCTGGAGGGGTCGTCGGGGACCTTCCCGACTCCGCACAGCGGATGCTCGACGTCGCCGTCGTGAGCACGGACCGGCTGATCCGGCTCATCAACGACATCTTGGACCTCGAGCGGATCGCCTCCGGGAAGCTGTCGCTGTCGCTCGAGGCCTGCGATGCGGCGGGCCTCATCTCGCGGGCGGTCGAGGAGATTCGAGGCGCCGCCGACGCGCTCGAGGTCGAAGTGCTGGCGGGATCGGTAGACGGCCGGGTGTGGGCCGACCCGGACCGCATCATCCAGACTCTCACCAACGTGGTCGGCAACGCGATCAAGTTCTCGCCTCGATCCGCAACGGTCGAGGTGAGCGCCCAGGTGGAAGGAGACCAGGTGCGCTTCACCGTCGAGGACCATGGACCAGGGATCCCCGCGGACCAGCTGGAGAGGGTCTTCGAGCGCTTCCGGCAGGTGGACTCGTCTGACTCGCGGACAAAAGGCGGCACGGGTCTTGGTCTTGCCATCTGCCGCACGATCGTCGAACAACACGGTGGGCGCATCTGGGCCGAGAGCGTCCTCGGCGCAGGGACGGTATTCAGCTTCACTCTGCCGGTCGTCGCGGACCTCGAGGAAGAGAACCCCGAGGACCGCCTCTGTGAGCCTGGGGTGCTCGTCTGTGACGACGACGCAGCGATCCGCGAGGTGGTAAAGACCATGCTCGAGGCCAGCGGGTACCAGGTGTGGACCGCGGCGAGCGGCGAGGAGGCCTTGGCGGTCGCCCAGGCCCGGCATCCGGACGTGATCGTGCTCGATCTTCTCCTCCCCGGGATCGACGGTCGAGCGACGGCACACGCGCTGAAAGGCCGAGCGGAGACGGCCGACATTCCCGTCGTCGTGCTCAGCGTGCTGACCGCCGAGCAGATGGAGGTCGAGGGTGCTGCGTCCCGGGTCGAAAAGCCGATCGAAGAAGACGTGCTCTTGACCGCTTTGCGCCATGCCCTTGGCGGGGACCATCGTCAGGCGCTGGTGGTGGAGGACGACCCCCAGCTTGCCGAAGTGCTCGAGGTGGCGCTCGCCCGCCACGGTCTCAAGGTCCGCCGTGCCCGAACCGGGCGCGAGGCGATGCGGCTCGGTCGAGCCCTCGTCCCGGACTTGTTGGTGCTCGACCTCGCGCTTCCCGGCGGCGACGGTTACAGCGTTGTCGAGTGGATGCGCTCCCAGCGCTGGCTCAGTAGCGTCCCGGTCCTCGTCTACACCGCGTTCGACTTGGAGAAGGCAGACCGGGACCGGCTGCGCCTCGGTGAGACGAAGTTCTTGACCAAGGGTCGGACGTCGCCTGCGCTGTTCGAGGCGAAGCTCGAAGAGCTGCTCGACTGGATGGCCCAAGAGGTTCCCCGGAGATGACCCGGCCGACGGTGACGCGGCGCGTCCTGCTCATCGACGACGAAGAGCTGATCCGGGAGGTTGTCGAGGTCAGCCTGGCGAAGGTCGGCGGGTGGGAGGTGCTCACCGCCTCCTCGGGAGAGGAGGGGCTGGGTAAGGCTGTCGCTGAGCGGCCTGACGCGGTCCTGCTCGACGTCATGATGCCGGGTCTCGACGGTCCCGGCACCCTGGCGCGGCTGCAGGCCGATCCGGCGACGGCGGCGATCCCGGTGGTGTTCCTCACTGCAAAGGTGCGTCAGTCGGAGCAGCAGCAGTGGGTCGACCGTGGCGCGGCCGGTGTTCTCGTCAAGCCGTTCGATCCCATGTTGCTCGCGAGCCAGGTGGCCGAGGTGCTCGGCTGGTGAGGTGAGCACGTCGGACGAGGCCGCGGACGATCCCGCGGAGAGGGCCGAAGACCCCGCGGGCGACATCGAGGTCGCCGCCGAGTTGCAGGCACTGTGGGGGCGCTTCCAGGGCCAGATGCTCGCCCGGGTGGAGACGCTTGATGAGGCGCTCGCCGCGCTGGTCGACACTCGCCTGGACGACGAACTGCGCCGCCGGGCTGAGCGCGACGCGCATCGCCTTGCCGGGTCGGCCGGGACCTTCGGCCGTCATCGTGGCTCGATGTTCGCCGCCAGTCTCGAAGAACTGTTCGCCGGCTCGGCCCCGATCGATCTCACGGCGGTGCCGGACGCGCTGGCCCAGGTTGAATCGCTTCGAGGCGCGCTGGCGAGCCCTCCTGCGGCCGGAACGCGCAGCAGCCCCCAGGCACAGCACCGCCTACTTGTACTGGTGGTGCACCGAGACGCCGAGCTGGCAGAGGCGATCGGGTTGGCTGTCGAGGCGCGGGGGCTGGCCTCCCACGTGGCCGAAGACGCGTCGGCTGCCCGGACCGCGCTTGCTGATGCGCACCCAGCGGTGGCCCTGGTGGACTTGGCTGGGGGCGGCACCAGCGTCTTCGATCTCGTTCGAGAGCTGAGCGCCCGGACGCCGCCGGTGGTGGTGCTGGCCCTGACCAACGGCACCGGCTTCTTGGATCGGGTCTACGCGGTGCGGGCTGGGGTCCAGGGCTTCCTTCCGGGCTCGCTCGCGCCGAATGAGCTGGCGGGGGCGGCCGTGGCCACGCTCGAGGCCGCCCAGCGCGATCGCTGGCGGGTGCTGGCAGTCGATGATGATCCGTCCGTCTTGGCTACACTGGTTGCGCTTCTCGAGCCTGCCGGCTTGACGGTCACCGGGGTGGCAGAGCCAGGGCGGTTCTGGGCCGCGCTCGGAGAGACCACCCCGGACCTGGTGGTGTTGGACCTCGACATGCGGGAGGTGAGCGGCATCGAGCTGTGCCGCCTGCTTCGAGCCGACCCCCGCTGGGCGGTGTTGCCTGTGGTGTTCTTGACCTCGCACGTCGGTCGAGACACGATCGAGGCAGTCTTCGCAGCCGGCGCGGATGACTATGTTCCCAAGCCCGTGGTCGGTTCCGAGCTCGTGACCCGGGTCACCAACCGCCTCGAGCGGA
>JAJYPY010000001.1 GCA_021794995.1 Actinomycetes bacterium
TTCGATTCCGACAGGGGGCTCCCCGGCGGCGTAGCTCAGTTGGTCAGAGCACACGGCTCATAATCGTGTTGTCGCGGGTTCGAGTCCCGCCGCCGCTACGGACCGGGTCGACACGGTCGAGCGACAGGAGAGGAAGTCCGATGGCGAAGAACGAGAAGCGTGTCCAGGTCACCCTGGCCTGCGAAGTGTGCAAGCGGCGGAACTACATCACGACCAAGAACAAGTTGAACGACCGCGAGCGCATCGAGATGCAGAAGTACTGCCGCTGGGACCGCCAGCACACCCTGCACAAGGAGACCCGCTGATCCAGCCCGACCCGGGATGGTAACCTCGCGCCCTGCCTCCGAGGTCGGGACGGCCGCCGGCACCGGTGGCTCGAGCCGCCTCCGAACCCGACGAGGCCCGCGCGGTGACAGAGGGCAGTAGCTCAACTGGTAGAGCACCGGTCTCCAAAACCGGCGGTTGGGGGTTCGAGTCCCTCCTGCCCTGCTCGAATCCCACCAGGGGTGGAGAGACCGCCCGAGAACAGTTGACGTCCGGAGCGAAGCAGTGAACCGCGAGACGAAGCGCATGACGGAGCGCCAGGTGGCGAAGGAGGCCGACGTGGATGCTCAGGGGTTCCCCGAGATCGGCGACGCCGGCTCCGCGCCGCGCGCCACCCGCACGGCACAGGTCGGGAGCCGCCGCACGTCTCCCGTCCAATTCGCCCGGGAGATTCGCGACGAGCTGCGCCAGGTTGCCTGGCCGAGCCGGGCGGAGATGGTCAACTATTCGATGGTCGTGTTCTTCACCCTCGTCCTCATGGTCGGCCTGATCTTCCTCCTGAACTTCGCGTTCGGGAAGGGCGTCTTCTTCATGTTCCAAAAGTGAGCGTGGAACCCGTGACACTGCCCGACACCGACACCGACCTCGAGACGACGGACGCCCACGTGTCCGCCGAAGCCGACGCCCACGTGTCCGCCGAAGCCGACGCCCACGTGTCCGCCGAAGCCGACGCCCACGTGTCCGCCGGAGCGGACGAGGGTGAAGAGGACGACGGCGAGGAGGAAGCCGTCTACGTCCCGAGTCCCTACGATCGCCCCGGGCGTTGGTACGTGGTGCACACCTACTCGGGCTACGAGAACAAGGTGACCTCGAACCTGAAGAACGTGGTCGCCTCGCGCAGTATGGAGGACCGGGTCTACGAGGTCGTCGTGCCGATGGAGGACGTGGTCGAGGTCAAGAACGGCAAGCGCGTCACCGTCCAAAAGAAGGTCTTCCCGGGCTACCTGCTCGTACGCTGCGACCTCGACGACGACACCTGGGGGGCGATCCGCAACACCCCTGGCGTCACCGGGTTCGTCGGGCCCGGCACCAAGCCGACGCCTCTCTCGCGCCGCGAGGTCGAGGGTATCCTGCAGGTGAAGCCCGAGGGTGTCCAGGCGCCCTCCAAGCGCGGCCGGCCGCGCCTCGAGTACGAGGTGAACGAGACGGTCCGGGTCCGCGAGGGTCCGTTCGCCGACTTCTCGGGCCAGATCGCCGAGATCAACGAGGACCAGCTCAAGCTGAAGGTGCTGGTCAACATCTTCGGCCGGGAGACGCCGGTCGAGCTCGAATTCAGCCAGGTCGCAAAGCTCTAGCAATCCCTCGAAGGAGACCATCTCATGCCCCCCCGCAAGCGCGTCCTCGCCGTGGTCAAGATCCAGCTCCAGGCCGGCGCGGCGACCCCCGCGCCGCCCGTCGGCACGGCGCTCGGCCCGCACGGTGTCCAGACCATGGAGTTCTGCAAGCAGTACAACGCGGCGACCGAGTCTCAGCGTGGCACCGTGATCCCGGTCGAGATCACCATCTACGAGGACCGCTCCTTCAGTTTCGTGCTGAAGACCACCCCGACGCCCGTCCTGCTCCGCCAGGCCGCGGGACTCGAGAAGGGGTCGGCCACGACGGGACGCGAGAAGGTCGGCTCGATCACCGAGGACCAGCTCGCCGAGATCGCCCGCGTGAAGCTCGTCGACTTGAACACCGAGGACATGGACGCAGCGAAGAAGCAGGTGGCCGGTACCGCCCGGTCGATGGGCATCACGGTCGCGAGCTGACGCGGGCGGAGACGGGAGAAGACCGATGAGCCAGCATTCCAAGCGCTACGACACGTCGAACAGCCGGTACGACCGCGAGGCCCTCTACAAGGTCGGCGAGGCGATCGACCTCGTCAAGTCCATGGCGTCGGCCAAGTTCGACGAGACGGTCGAGCTGGCCGTACGCCTGGGGGTCGACCCGCGCAAGGCCGACCAGATCGTCCGCGGCACGCTCACGTTGCCCGCGGGGACGGGCAAGTCCGTTCGGGTGGCGGCGTTCGCGGCGGGGGACCAGGCGGCCGAGGCCCGCGCCGCCGGTGCGGACGTGGTCGGTGCCGACGACCTCGTGGCGCGCGTGCGCGACGAGGGTTTCTTGGACTTCGACGTGGCGATCTCCACGCCCGACCTCATGGGCCAGGTGGGGACGCTCGGCCGCATCCTCGGCCCCCGCGGGCTCATGCCGAATCCCAAGACCGGGACCGTCACGACCGATGTCGCGCGTGCGGTCACCGAATTCAAGGGCGGGCGCGTCGAGTACCGCACCGACAAGGTGGGCAATGTCCATCTGCCGGTCGGCAAGGTCTCGTTCTCCAGGGCAGACGTGCTCGCGAACGTGCACGCGGTCATCGAGGAGCTGATCCGCGCGAAGCCCGCGTCCGCCAAGGGCCGCTATCTGCTCGCGGTCACGCTGTCCTCGACGATGGGCCCGGGGGTCCGCATCGATCCCGCCCGGGCGCGAGAGGTCGAAGAGGAGCTGGCGGCCACCGCCTGATATCCTCTTTCCTGCAGCCCGCCAGGCGCGGGCAACGAGTCTTCGATCGCCGTAGACCTCCGGTGTGCCTTCGGGCGCGGAAGGGGCCCATAGGGCCCGCCTGACGAGGCGACGTCTTCCGGGCACCGCCCGGTCCGTCGTCACACCGGGGCAACGCGGCGCTGCGCCGACGTGTGGAGGAGCGATGGACAATCCGAGGCCCGAAAAGGTCGCCGTCGTCGACGAGGTCCGCGCGCGCCTCGACGCCTCCACGGCGTCGGTCGTCACCGAGTACCGGGGACTGACCGTGGCCGACCTGGCGACGCTGCGCAAGAACCTGGGAGCGGCCGGGGGGGACTACAAGATCTTCAAGAACACGCTCGTGAAGAGGGCGATCGCCGCGAGTGCCTACGCGCCGCTCGAGGAGTTCCTGAGCGGGCCGACGGCGATCGCGTTCGTCCACGGCGACGTGAGCGCGGTGGCCAAGGCGTTGCGGGACTTCTCGCGCACCAACGCACACCTCGTCGTGAAGGGGGGCCTCTTCGACGGGGCCGTCGTGTCGCCGGCGCAACTCGGTGCGCTCGCGGAGCTGCCGTCGCGCGAGGTGCTGCTCGCGCACCTGGCGGGCGCCCTGCAAGCCCCTCTCGCCAAGCTCGCCTCACTGCTCCAGGCGTTGCCGCGCAATCTCGCCTATGGCCTGGCGGCCCTCGTCGACCAGCGCGGCGGCGTGCCCGAGGAGGAGCCGGCGGCGCCCGAGGTGCAGGCGGACGCACAGGCGACGGCGACCGACACCGCGGCCGACGGAATCGAGGGGCCTCCGGCCGGCGAGGACACGTCGGCGCCGGAGGACACGTCGGCGCCGGAGGACACGGCGGCACCCGAGGGCACGGCGGCACCCGAGGGCACCGCACCTCGGGACGGGGCGGCGTAGTCCTCCTCCGAGAGACCGAACGAAGCAGATCGCACGAGATCGGAACAGAAAGGAACCACAATGGCAGGAGCCCTGACCAAGGACCAGATCCTCGACGGCATCGCCGAGCTCACGGTCCTCGAGCTGAGCGAGCTCGTGAAGGAGTTCGAGGATCGTTTTGGCGTGACCGCGGCAGCACCGGTCGCGATCGCGGCAGCCCCCGCTGCGCCCGGCGGTGACGTGGCGGCGGAGGAGGAGCAGACCGAGTTCGACGTGGTCCTCACCTCGGCCGGGGACAAGAAGATCCAGGTGATCAAGGAGGTGCGTGCCCTCACGAGCCTCGGTCTGAAGGAGGCCAAAGACCTCGTCGACAGCGCACCCAAGGCGGTGCTGGAGCGTGTCAACAAGGACGACGCGGACAAGGCGCGGGCCGCGCTCGAGGGTGCCGGCGCCACGGTGGAGGTCAAGTAAGCCGGCACGCAGCGGCGCGGCCGGGGCATCGGTGGGTGCCAGCCGGCCGGTGCCGCCGCACCGTCGTGGCGCGCAGGGGTGCGGGGAACCCGCACTGCGATCCTCTTCGGAGCATCCTGGCTGGCGAGGACGTCGGGTCCCTTGACTCCCGTGGCGCGGACACTTACCCTGTCGGTGGTTCACCCCTCGGCATGCAGCCGGGAGGGGTTGTGTCTCTGCCCGTCTCCGGGTATGATGCAGGGTTGCCGTGCAGCCTCGTCTTGCGATCGCAATTCCTTCAGCCTGAATGGCGCGCGCCATGGCACCACTGGGGGCCCCGCCGGGGTCCTCGTTAGCCGCCGTCCTCGTTAGCCGCCGTCCCCCGTCTCTAGCCTGCACCCCGAACCTCTGGGAGGAGTTGACCGTTGCCTTCACGGTCCCGTAGCCCCGAACGTGTGTCATTCGCCAATATCGAAGAGGCGCTGCCCCTGCCCGACCTGATCGCCATCCAGCGTGACTCCTTCCAGTGGTTCTTGGACAAGGGTCTCGCCGAGGCGTTCGACGACATCAGCCCGATCGAGGACTTCACCGGCACCCTCAGCCTGGAATTGGAGTTCGACCCGAAAGATCCCGACCTGCGTCCGCCGCCCAAGTTCTCGGTGGAGGAATGCAAGGAGAAGGACATGACCTTCGCCGCGCCCGTGTTCGTGCGGGCGCGCTTCTTGAACGCCGGTACCGGTGAGATCAAGGAGCAGACCGTCTTCATGGGCGACTTCCCGATGATGACGGACCGGGGGACCTTCATCGTGAACGGCACCGAGCGCGTGGTGGTGAGCCAGCTGGTGCGCTCACCCGGCGTCATCTTCCAGCCCGGGCGGGACGTGAAGACCATCTTCACCGGCACCATCCACCCCTACCGCGGCGAGTGGATCGAGCTCGACGTCGAGGCGAAGCCCTCGAAGGACGTCACGGCGGGCGCCAGGGTGGCGCGCAAGCGGCGGCTGTCGCTGTTCGTGCTGTTGCGCGCGCTCGGCTATGGGGACGAGGCGTTCCTCGAGCGCTTCGTGCGGCACTTCGACTTCCTGGAGGGCCAGTGGGAGAAGGAGAAGGACCTCGCGCCGACGCGTGAGGACGCCCTGCTCGAGATCTACAAGCGGGCGCGCCCCGGCGAGCCGCTGTCAGTCGAGGCCGCCCGGCAGTACTTCGAGAACGCCTTCTTCAATCCGAAGCGCTATGACCTCACGCGCGTCGGACGGTACAAGCTGAACCGGAAGCTCGGTCCCGAGATCGAGCGGATCTCCGAGCTGTTCGGCCTCGACCTCGAGCGCCCAGCACCCGGGCAGGGCGTGCTCAGCCCCTCGGAGATCCTCGCATCGGCGACCTACATGCTCCACCTGGCCCTTCACATGGCCGACGGCGACTCGACGTATCGCATCGACGACCAGGACCACTTCGCCAACCGCCGCATCCGCTCGGTGGGCGAGCTCATCCAGAACCAGGTCCGTGTCGGCCTGTCCCGGATGGAGCGGGTGGTGCGCGAGCGCATGACGACCCAGGACGTCGAGGCCATCACGCCCCAGACCCTCATCAACATCCGCCCGGTCGTCGCGGCCGTGAAGGAGTTCTTCGGAACCTCCCAGCTCAGCCAGTTCATGGACCAGAACAACCCGCTGTCGGGCCTGGCGCACAAGCGCCGGCTCTCCGCTCTCGGCCCGGGAGGCCTGTCCCGTGAGCGCGCCGGCTTCGAAGTCCGAGACGTCCACACGTCCCACTACGGGCGGATGTGCCCCATCGAGACGCCCGAAGGCCCGAACATCGGGCTCATCGGTGCGCTCGCGACCTACGCACGGGTGAACGAGTACGGCTTCATCGAGACGCCCTACCGCAAGGTGACCGACGGGCGCGTCACCGAAGAGGTGGTCTACCTCGCCGCCGACGAGGAGGAGGAGCACGTCATCGCGCAGGCGAACGCGCCGATCGGGCCCGACGGGCACTTCCTGAACGACCGCGTGCTCGTGCGCCGCGGCCCCCAAGGCACGGGCGTGCGCATCGGCTCCGCGACGCACACCTACGGCACCACGAGCGAGATCGACTACGTCCCACCGACCGAGGTCGACCTCATGGACGTCTCGCCGAAGCAGATCGTGTCGGTCTCCACGGCCCTCATCCCCTTCGTCGAGCACGACGACGCCAACCGGGCGCTCATGGGCGCGAACATGCAGAAGCAGGCCGTCCCGCTCGTCGTTCCCGAAGCCCCCTACATCGGCACCGGCGTCGAGGGCCGGGCGGCCCGTGACGCCGGTGACGTCGTCCTTGCCGAGGGGGAGGGGACGGTCACCGAGGTCTCGGGCGATCAGATCGTCGTCGAGTACCGCGCGGGGCAAAAGGACCGGCTCGGCCAGACGCTCGGGCGAAAGGTCTACCGGCTCGCCAAGTTCCGTCGGTCGAACCAGAACACCTGCATCAACCAGAAGCCCCTCGTGGACGAAGGCGACAAGGTGGCCACGGGCGATCTGCTCGCCGACGGCCCCTCCACGCACAACGGCGAGCTCGCGCTCGGCAAGAACCTGCTCGTCGCGTTCATGCCGTGGGAGGGATACAACTACGAGGACGCCATCATCTTGTCCCAGCGGCTCGTGCGCGACGACGTGCTCACCTCGATCCACATCGAAGAGCACGAGGTCGACGCTCGGGACACCAAGCTCGGCGCCGAGGAGATCACCCGGGACATCCCGAACCTCTCCGAGGAGATCCTCGCCGACCTCGACGAGCGCGGCATCATCCGCATCGGCGCCGAGGTCGGCCCGGGCGACGTCCTCGTGGGCAAGGTGACGCCGAAGGGCGAGACGGAGCAGACGCCCGAAGAGCGGCTCCTGCGTGCCATCTTCGGCGAGAAGGCGCGCGAGGTGCGGGACACGAGCCTGAAGGTGCCTCACGGCGAGGAGGGCAAGGTCATCGACGTGCGGGTCTTCTCGAGGGAGGACTCGCACGAGCTGCCACCGGGAGTGAACCAGCTGGTCCGCGTGTACGTCGCCCAGAAGCGCAAGATCTCCGAGGGCGACAAGCTCGCCGGCCGGCACGGCAACAAGGGCGTGATCTCCAAGATCCTGCCGATCGAGGACATGCCGTTCCTGGCCGACGGCACTCCGGTCGACATCATCTTGAACCCGCTCGGCGTGCCGAGCCGGATGAACGTGGGCCAGGTGCTCGAGTCGCACCTCGGGTACGCGGCGCGCCACGGCTGGGACGGGACGACTCCCGAGGACGGTGCCGGCACGAGCGGACGGCCCGGCACGGGTCGAAAGACCCGCCCGCGGACGATCCCGGCGACCTGGGTCTCCACGCCCGCCTTTGACGGCGCGCATTGGGACGAGGTGGAGGATGCCGGCAAGCACCCCACGATCCGCCAGCTCTTCGAACGGCTCCATCCCGACTCGGCGACCGGCGACCTGCAGATCCAGCCGACGGGGAAGGCCACCTTGTACAACGGCCGCACCGGGGAGGTGTACGACAACCCCATCTCGGTGGGATACGTCTACATCTTGAAGCTGGCCCACCTGGTGGACGACAAGATCCACGCCCGCTCGACCGGCCCGTACTCGATGATCACCCAGCAACCCCTCGGCGGGAAGGCGCAGTTCGGCGGCCAGCGCTTCGGGGAGATGGAGGTGTGGGCGCTCGAGGCGTTCGGCGCCGCGTACGCCCTCCAGGAGCTCTTGACGATCAAGTCGGACGACGTGCTCGGGCGAGTGAAGGTCTACGAGGCGATCGTGAAGGGGGAGAACATCCCTGAGCCGGGTATCCCCGAGAGCTTCAAGGTGCTCATCAAAGAGATGCAGTCCCTGTGCCTCGACGTGGAGGTGCTGGCCCTCGACGGGTCGGCAATCGAGATGCACGAGCTCGACGAGGACGTGTTCCGCACGGCCGAAGAGCTCGGCATCGACATCAGCCGGCCCGAGCGAGGGTCGGACGAAGAGGACGAGCGGCGCGCAGCTGAGAGGAGCTTCTCGTAATGGCGCTGGACGTGAACACCTTCGACCAGCTGCGGATCGGCCTCGCCACCGGCGACTCGATCCGCGCGTGGTCGAACGGCGAGGTGAAGAAGCCCGAGACCATCAACTACCGGACGCTGCGTCCGGAGAAGGACGGTCTCTTCTGCGAGAAGATCTTCGGTCCCACCAAGGACTGGGAGTGCTACTGCGGCAAGTACAAGCGCGTGCGCTTCAAGGGGATCATCTGCGAGCGTTGTGGGGTCGAGGTGACGCGCTCCAAGGTGCGCCGGGAGCGCATGGGCCACATCGAGCTCGCGGCACCCGTCGTCCACATCTGGTACCTGCGCGGCACGCGCAGCTGGTTGGCGTACCTCCTCATGGGCACCGAGGCCCGTGAGGAGCTGAAGGCCAAGCAGCTCGAGAAGGTGATCTACTTCGCCGCCAACCTGGTCACCTGGGTCGACGAGAACAAGCGCCACGAGGACATGGCGAACCTCGAGGCGGAGCTCGCCGAAGAGGTGTCCGAGATCGAGCGGCGGCGCGATCTCGAGATCGACCGCCGGTTCAAAGCGCTCGAGGAGGAGCTGAAGGAGCTCGAGACCGAGGGTGCGCGCGACGCGGAGACCAAGGCGCGCCAGCGTGCGGCCGAGAAGGAGATCGGGACGCTACGCGAGCGTGCCGACGACGAGATCGACCTCGCCAAGCGAGCGCTCGACGAGCTCCGCGGCCTGCACGCCCGCAAGATCATCGAAGACGAGCTGCTGTGGCGCGAGCTCTCGCTGCGCTACGCCGACTACTTCGAAGGCGGGATGGGCGCCGAGGCCATCCAGCGTCTCATCGACCGGATCGACTTCGACGTCGAAGAAGTCAAGCTGCGCGAGATGATCGACGCCGCCGACGGGCGTCGCCCGCTCTCCGCACAGCGGCGCCAGAAGGTGATCAAGCGCCTGAAGATCGTCACCGCCTTCAATCGGCGCGACGAGCACGGTCGCAGGGCCAACGATCCCCGCGCGATGATCCTCGAGGCCGTCCCGGTCATTCCGCCGGACCTGCGCCCGATGGTGCAGCTCGACGGCGGCCGGTTCGCGACGTCGGACCTGAACGACCTCTACCGCCGTGTGATCAACCGGAACAACCGGCTGAAGCGGTTGCTCGACCCCGCGGCCCCCGAGATCATCATCAACAACGAGAAGCGCATGCTCCAAGAGGCGGTCGACGCCCTGTTCGACAACGGGCGGCGGGGCCGCCCGGTCACGGGGCCCGGCAACCGCCCCTTGAAGTCGCTGTCCGACATGCTCAAGGGCAAGCAGGGGCGGTTCCGCCAGAACCTCCTCGGCAAGCGGGTGGACTACTCGGGGCGTTCGGTCATCGTGATCGGACCGACCCTTCAGCTCCACCAGTGCGGGCTGCCAAAGCTCATGGCGCTCGAGCTCTTCAAGCCCTTCGTGATGAAGCGGCTCGTCGACGCGGAGCTTGCGCAGAACATCAAGTCCGCCAAGCGGATGGTGGAACGTCGCCGGCCGCAGGTCTGGGACGTCCTCGAAGGGGTCATCCGCGAGCACCCCGTGCTCTTGAACCGCGCGCCGACGCTCCACCGCCTGGGTATCCAGGCGTTCGAGCCGGTGCTCGTCGAAGGCAAGGCCATCCAGATCCACCCCCTCGTGTGCACCGCCTTCAACGCGGACTTCGACGGGGACCAGATGGCCGTGCACCTTCCCCTCTCCGCAGAGGCGCAGGCCGAGGCGCGCGTCCTCATGCTCTCGGCCAACAACATCCTGTCGCCGGCGACCGGGCGCCCCATCACCGTGCCGACCCAGGACATGGTCTTCGGGGGGTACTACCTGACGCTCGAAGTCGACGGCGCGCTGGGCGAAGGCCGTGTGTTCCGCCACAGCTTCGAGGTCCAGGCCGCCCTCGACGAGGGCAGCGTGGCGCTGCACGCCAAGATCCTCCTCCGCCCCCTTCCCGACTCGACGCTCGCGGGACGTCTCAGCGCGGCGGGCGTGACCGCCGGCGGGTCGAACGGGTCTGGCGCGGACGGCGCGAGCCTGTCCGTGCAGACCACCCCTGGGCGCGTGCTGTTCAACGAGGCGCTTCCCGAGGGGTTCGCGTACGTGAACGACGTGGTCGGCAAGCGCAACACGCCGGTCGGGTCGATCGTCGAGGAGCTGGCTGCCGCGTACCCCAAGCACGTGGTCGCCCAGAGCCTCGACCGGATCAAGGCGCTCGGCTTCCGCTACGCGGCTCAGTCGGGGCTCACCATCTCGATCGACGACGTGCGGACCCCGCCCGACAAGCAGGCCATCCTCGACCGCTACGAGAAGGAGGCCGAGAAGGCCGAGACCCAGTTCAAGCGGGGCATCATCACCGACGACGAGCGGCGCCAGAAGGAGATCGAGATCTGGACGTCGGCGAACTCCGAGGTCGGACGGGCGATGGAGCAGACGCTCTCCACCCTCGCCTTCAACCCGCTCGACATGATGGTCGACTCGGGCGCGCGGGGCAATGCGCAGCAGATCCGCCAGATCGCCGGGATGAAGGGCCTCGTGTCCAACCCGCGCGGCGAGATGATCCCCCGGCCGATCAAGTCCTCCTTCCGCGAGGGATTGTCGGTCCTCGAGTACTTCATCTCGACCCACGGCGCCCGCAAGGGCCTGGCGGACACCGCCCTTCGGACTGCGGACTCGGGCTACCTCACCCGGCGCCTGGTCGACGTCGCCCAGGAGCTGATCATCCGCGAGGAGGACTGCGGGACGGTGCGCGGCATCTGGGTCGAGAACGTGGAGCCCGACAGCCCGGGCAAGCGCAGCTATCTCGAGACCCGTGCCTACGGCCGCTTGCTCGCCGACGACGTCCGTCTCGGCGACGGAACCACGTTCGAGGCCGGAACGGTCCTGTCCGACGAGATCGTGGCCCAGCTGCGCGACGATCCGGGCATCACCCGGGTGCGTACCCGCTCGGTGCTCACCTGCGAGGCGGTCCACGGGGTGTGCGCCGCGTGCTACGGGCAGTCGCTGGCGACCGGCCGGATGATCGAGCTCGGCGAGGCGGTCGGCGTGATCGCGGCCCAGTCCATCGGGGAGCCCGGGACCCAGCTCACCATGCGGACGTTCCACACCGGCGGCGTCGTGGGCGAGGACATCACCCACGGCCTGCCCCGGGTGGTGGAGCTGTTCGAAGCCCGCACGCCCAAGGGCGCCGCCGTGCTCGCACGGCACTCGGGCGTCGTGCGCATCGAAGAGGAGGAGACCGGCCGGCGGATCACGATCGTCGCCGACGACGGGACCGAGGAGTCCGCGCTCGTGGCGGCGCGCGCGCACCTCGAAGTCGCCGAGGGCCAGGAAGTGGCAGCCGGCGACTCCTTGGTGGAAGGCCCCAAGGACCCCAAGGAGCTCCTCGAGGTGCGCGGGATCCGAGAGACCCAGCAGTACCTGGTGGAAGAGGTCCAGAAGGTCTACCGGGACCAGGGCGTGTCGATCCACGACAAGCACATCGAGTTGATCGTGCGCCAGATGCTCCGGCGGGTGCTCGTCGCCGAGCCCGGCGACGCGCCGTTCCTCCCGGGCGAGCGGGTCGACAACCAGCTCTACGCCGAGGTGAACCGAGGGCTCGTCGAGGCCCAGAAGCGTCCGGCGGAGGGTCGCCCCGAGCTCATGGGCATCACGAAGGCCTCTCTCGCCACCGACAGCTGGCTCTCGGCCGCCTCCTTCCAGGAGACCACCCGGGTGCTGACGGAGGCGGCGATCGAAGGCCGCAGCGACCAGCTCTTCGGCTTGAAGGAGAACATCATCATCGGCAAGCTCATCCCCGCCGGCACCGGGATGGACCACTACCGCCACATCCGCCTCGAGCTCCCCGACGCCGAAGCGCTGCCCTTCTGGGCGGCGGGCACGGGGGGCGATGCCGGCACCGAGGACCTGGCCGCGTGGCTGCGGGACATGGGTGGTGACGGCGCCGGCGACGGCGACGGCTACCGGTCGGCGGTGGACGCGAGCTGGCTCGGCGGCTCCACGGCCACCAGCACCGAGCGCGACGCGGACCTCGATGCTGGCGACGCCGATGGCGGGGACGTTGGCGTCGGCGGCGTCGGCGGCGTCGGCGAGGCCGACCGCGTGGAGGGAGCCGGAGCATAAGACGCCGGGTCGTGGCCAACCCGCCGGGACCGGCGGCCCGGCCCGGCCCGGTACACTGGTGACGCGCCCGACCGAACGGCGCCCGAATCCGGGAGCTCGCCAGAGCGCCTGGGCTCTTGCCGGGCCACGGACGCTGCCGTAGCATTGACGTCCTGCACGGTGGACCGGTGAGTCCGGCCGCCGCCCCTGCAGGAAACCGCACACACTCAGACCAGAGGACACGCGTGCCCACCATCGCCCAGCTCGTCCGCAAGGGACGTGAGGCCAAGCAGTCGAAGACCAAGACCCCGGCCCTCCGCGGTGCGCCCCAGCGCCGGGGCGTGTGCACCCGCGTCTACACGACCACGCCAAAGAAGCCGAACTCCGCCCTCCGCAAGGTGGCCCGCGTCCGGCTGACGAGCGGTGTGGAGGTCACCGCCTACATCCCCGGGGTCGGGCACAACCTCCAAGAGCACTCGATCGTGCTCGTGCGTGGTGGTCGAGTGAAGGACCTCCCGGGTGTGCGCTACAAGGTGATCCGCGGGGCGCTCGACACCTCAGGGGTGCGCGAGCGCAGCCAGGCTCGCAGCCGGTACGGCGCCAAGAAGGAGTCCTGAGATGCCCCGGAGCGGACCTGCAGCGCGGCGCGACCTCCAGCCCGATCCCGTCTACCGGTCGGTGCTCGTCACCCAGGTCGTCAACAAGATCTTGAGCCGCGGCAAGCGCACGCTGTCCGAGCGGCTCGTCTACGGCGCGTTGTCACTCGTCCAGGAGCGTTCGGGCTCCGAGCCCATCACCGTCTTGAAGCGCGCAGTCGAGAACACGCGCCCCGAGCTGGAGGTCCGCAGCCGCCGTGTCGGTGGTGCGACGTACCAGGTGCCCGTCGAGGTGCGCCCTCGTCGGGCGACCACGCTCGCCATTCGCTGGCTCGTCGGCTTCGCCCGCCAGCGACGCGAGAAGACGATGGCCGAGCGCCTGGCGAACGAGATTCTCGACGCCTCCAACGGCATCGGTGCGGCGGTCAAGCGCCGCGAGGACCTGCACAAGATGGCCGAGTCCAACAAGGCCTTCGCCCACTACCGCTGGTAGTCCCACCCGAATTTGAATTGAGCTTCCATGGCTGAGCCCCTGCTCCAGCGCGAATTCCCTCTCGCCAAGACCCGCAACATCGGGATCATGGCGCACATCGACGCGGGGAAGACGACGACGACCGAGCGCATCCTCTACTACACCGGTCGCAACTACAAGATCGGCGAGGTGCACGAAGGCGCCGCGACGATGGACTGGATGGTCCAAGAGCAAGAGCGCGGCATCACCATCACCTCTGCCGCCACCACCTGCCGGTGGCGCGACACGTGGATCAACATCATCGACACCCCGGGCCACGTCGACTTCACCGTCGAGGTGGAGCGGTCGTTGCGCGTGCTCGACGGTGCGGTTGCCGTCTTCGACGCGGTCGCCGGGGTGGAGCCCCAGACCGAAACCGTCTGGCGCCAGGCGAACAAGTACCGCGTGCCGAGGATCTGCTTCGTGAACAAGATGGACCGCGTCGGCGCCGACTTTCATCGCACCGTCGAGATGATCCGAGACCGCCTGGACGCGACCCCCGCGGTGGTCCAGCTGCCCATCGGCAGCGAGGGCGAATTCCGGGGCGTCGTGGACCTGCTGGAGCAGCGCGCGCTCGTGTGGGAAGAGACCATGGGCGAGCACTGGAACGACGTCGACGTGCCCGAGGCGCTGCAGAGCGAGGCGCATGACGCTCGCCACCAGCTGGTGGACGTGCTGTCGAACTATGACGACACGATCATGGAGAAGTACCTGGCGGACGAGGAGATCACCGCCGCCGATCTCCGCAGGGCACTTCGCACCGCGACCCTTGCGAACGAGGTGGTCCCGGTCCTCTGCGGCTCCGCGTTCAAGAACAAAGGCGTCCAGCCGATGCTCGACGCGGTCGTCGACTACCTCCCGAGCCCACTCGACCTCCCGCCGACCACGGGCACCAAGCCCGGCAAGGACGAGATCGAAGAGCGGGCCGCCGATGACGAGGCGCCGTTCTCCGCGCTCGCCTTCAAGATCATGACCGACCCCTACGTCGGCAAGCTGACGTACCTGCGGGTCTATTCGGGCTCCCTCAAGAAGGGGGGCACGGTCTCCAACACGACCAAGGACCGCAAGGAGCGGATCGGACGGCTGCTGCAGATGCACGCCAACCACCGCGAGGACAAGGACGCCATCTTCGCCGGCGACATCGTTGCCGCCGTCGGGCTCAAGCAGACCACGACCGGCGACACCCTGTCGGACCCCGCCCACCCCATCGTGCTCGAAGCCCTCGAATTCCCCGAGCCGGTGATCCACGTTGCGGTGGAGCCGAAGACCAAGGCCGACCAGGACAAGCTCGGCAAGGCGCTCTTCGCCCTCTCGGAGGAGGACCCGACCTTCCGCGTGCGCACGGACGAGGAGACGGGGCAGACCGTCATCTCGGGGATGGGTGAGCTGCATCTCGAGGTGCTGGTCGACCGGATGCTGCGGGAGTTCAACGTCGATGCGAACGTCGGAAAGCCGCAGGTCGCCTATCGCGAGACGGTCCGCAAGCACGTCGACAAGGTCGAGGAGCGCTACATCCGCCAGACCGGCGGGCGTGGCCAGTACGGGCACGTGGTCATCGACCTCGAGCCCACCGGTCCCGGGGGAGGCTACGAGTTCATCGACAAGATCACCGGTGGCGTCATCCCAAAGGAGTACATCCCCTCGGTCGATGCCGGCATCCAAGAGGCGCTCACGTCGGGGGTCCTGGCCGGCTATCCGACGGTGGACGTCCGGGTGACCCTCACCTACGGCTCCTACCACGAGGTCGACTCCTCGGAGATGGCGTTCAAGATCGCCGGGTCCATGGCGGTCAAGAAGGCGGCCCGGATGGCCGACCCGGTCCTCTTGGAGCCGGTGATGGCCGTGGAGGTCGTCACCCCCGAGGACTACATGGGCGACGTCATCGGCGACCTGTCCTCGAGGCGGGGCCGGGTCGAAGGGATGGAGCAACGGGGGACCAGCCACGTCGTCCGGGCCCAGGTACCGCTGGCCGACATGTTCGGCTACGCTACCGATCTGCGTTCGCGTACCCAGGGCAGAGCCACGTACACGATGCAGTTCCACGCCTACAACGAAGTGCCCGACTCGATCGCCAAGGAGATCATCGCCAGGGCACGCGGAGAGTAGGCGCCCAGCCGGCATCGCCGGCGGCATGCGGCACAGCGGCAGGAAGGCAGCACACACCACCATGGGCGGGCGACCGCCGGCGGCGGGCCCGAGGGGGCGCCGCCCGAGATAGGGAGTAGTTCGAGGAGATGGCCAAGAAGAAGTTCGAGCGCTCGAAGCCCCATGTGAACGTGGGGACGATGGGGCACATCGACCACGGCAAGACCACGTTGACGGCGGCCATCACCAAGGTGCTGTCGGAGCAGAACCCCAACACCACCTTCACCCCGTTCGACCAGATCGACAAAGCTCCCGAAGAGAAGCAGCGCGGCATCACGATCTCGATCGCCCACGTGGAGTACGAGACCCCGAAGCGCCACTACGCCCACGTGGACATGCCGGGTCACGCGGACTACATCAAGAACATGATCACCGGCGCCGCGCAGGTCGACGGGGCGATTCTCGTCGTCTCCGCCGCTGACGGCCCCATGCCCCAGACGCGCGAACACGTGCTGCTCGCACGCCAGGTCGGCGTCCCCTACATCGTGGTGGCGCTGAACAAGGCCGACATGGTCGACGACGAGGAGCTGCTGGATCTCGTGGAGCTCGAGGTCCGAGAGCTCTTGAGCGAGTACACATTCCCCGGTGACGACGCACCCGTCGTACGCGTGAGCGCGTTGAAGGCGCTCGAGGGCGACCCGGAGTGGACCTCCAAGGTCATCGAGCTCATGGACGCGGTGGACGAGTACATCCCCGAGCCCGTGCGCGACGTCGAGAAGCCCTTCCTCATGCCGGTCGAAGACGTCATGTCGATCACCGGCCGCGGCACGGTGGTCACGGGCAAGGTCGAGCAGGGCATCGTCCACGTCGGTGACGAGTGCGAGATCGTCGGGCTGCGCGACACCCAGAAGACGACCGTCACCGGCGTCGAGATGTTCCGCAAGCTCCTCGACGAAGGGCGTGCGGGCGACAACATCGGTGCGCTGCTGCGCGGCACGAAGAAAGAGGATGTCGAGCGCGGGCAAGTCCTGTGCAAGCCCGGCTCGATCACGCCGCACACCGACTTCCAGGCGGCGATCTACGTCCTGACGAAGGAAGAGGGCGGGCGGCACAAGCCGTTCTTCACGAACTACCGCCCGCAGTTCTACTTCCGGACCACCGACGTGACCGGGTCGATCTCGCTCGCCGAGGGCACCGAGATGGTCATGCCCGGGGACAACACCGAGATCACCGTCGAGCTCGGCAAGCCGATCGCGATGGACGAGGGACTTCGCTTCGCCATTCGCGAGGGCGGCCGCACCGTCGCCTCCGGTCGAGTCGTCAAGATCCTCAAGTAAGCGATCGAGACCGGGACCCGCGCACCATGGCCGACAGCAGCCGACAGAAGATCCGGATCAGGCTGAAGGCCTACGACCACGAGATCCTGGACCAGTCCACCGAGAAGATCGTCCAGACGGTGCTGCGTACCCAGGCGAAGGTGCAGGGTCCCGTGCCGCTGCCGACCGACAAGCACCGCTACACGGTCATCCGCTCCCCGCACAAGTACAAGGACAGCCGCGAGCATTTCGAGATGCGGGTGCACAAGCGCCTGGTGGACATCGTGGAGCACACCCCCAAGACGGTCGACTCCCTCCAGCGGCTCGACCTGCCCGCGGGCGTGGACATCGAGATCAAGATACAGAACGCCTAACGGCACACCCGTCCTGGCGGGGCGCCTTGGCGCCTCCCGCGGGGTTCGGGTAAGATCGCACTTCGGCTGCCTCCGGGTGGCCGGTGCAACGGTGCGGCACGGCCGCGCCGGTCCAGGAGATGTGCTTGAGCGCCCCTCGCGCCCGGAGGGAACGGGGGGGACCTCAGGCCGGCACAGGACGAGCGCTCCGCTCGGGTTACTCCGGGCGGAGCGTTGGCATGCGCACGGGCAGCGCCCGCGTGCGAGGGAGAGACGTGGCAACGAAGGCGATCGTCGGCGAGAAGGTCGGCATGACCCAGGTGTGGGACGAGCAGAACCGCGCCATACCGGTGACGGTGCTGCGCGTCGCGCCCGTGCGGGTCGTCCAGGTGAAGACCCCCGAGCGCGAGGGCTACTCCGCCCTCCAGGTCACCTGGGGATTCCGGCGCACCTCCACCCTCACCAAACCCGAGCAGGGCCACTTCGACCGTGCTGGTGTCGACCCGGGACGACGTCTCGTCGAGCTTCGCCTCGAGGACACGAGTGACTTCGAGGTCGGCCAGGAGCTCACCGCCGAGCTCTGGAGCGCCGGTGAGCGCGTCGATGCCATCGCCGTCAGCAAGGGCAAGGGGTTCGCTGGTGGCATGAAGCGGCACAACTTCAAGGGTCAGGGTGCCGCGCACGGCAACCACAAGCACCACCGCGCGCCGGGATCGATCGGCGCGTGCGCGACCCCTTCCAAGGTCTTCAAGGGCACGCGCATGGCCGGTCGCATGGGCGCCCGGCAAGTCACGGCGCTGAACCTCGAGGTGATCTCGAGCGATCCGGAGCGCGAGCTCGTCCTCGTGAAGGGGGCGGTGCCAGGGCCCCGTGGCGCTGTCGTCGTCCTGCGGGACTCGGTCAAGACGCCCCCGCAGCGCAACGGGAGCCGGTCATGAGCGCGACGGCCCCCAGCACGCTGCGCCCGGCGGTGAAGAAGGATCGGCCCGCTCCGGTGGCCCGATCGGTCGAGCGGCGCGATATGTCGGGGAAGGCGCTGGGCACGGTCGAGCTCGCCCCGGAGATCTTTGGCATCGCACCCAACGTGGCGGTCCTGCACCAGGTGGTCACCGCGCAGTTGGCGGCAGCGCGCGCGGGGACGCAGTCGACGAAGACCCGTGCGGAGGTCCGGGGCGGCGGGGCCAAGCCGTTCCGTCAAAAAGGGACGGGTCGTGCACGCCAGGGCTCGACGCGCTCTCCGATCTGGACGGGCGGCGGCGTGGCCCTCGGGCCGAAGCCGCGGAGCTACGTGCAGCGCACCCCGAAGAAGATGGTCCGCTTGGCGCTGCGGTCGGCACTGTCGGACCGCGCCGCCGGCGAGAAGGTGGCGGTCGTGGACGCATGGCGGTTCGAGGCGCCCAAGACCAAGGACGCGGTCGCAGCACTCGGCTCGCTCGGGCTCAGCGGACGCGTGCTCGTGGTGCTCGGTGACGACGAGATCACCGCCGCGCGCTCGTTTGCCAACCTTCCCGAGATCCAGACCGTGCTCGCAGCCGAGCTCTCGGCGTACGACGTCCTGCGAAACGACTGGATCGTGTTCACCGACGCGACGCTGCCTGGGGGCACGGGAGCCGGTGTGGCGGCCGAAGAGGACGCCGACGTGGACGCCGTCGCCGACGTGGACGCCGACGTCGACGAGGAGGAGGAGACCCGATGAAGGAGAGCACCGCAGTGCTGCGGCGCCCGGTCATCTCCGAGAAGAGCTATTCGCTCATGAACCGGAACGTCTACGTGTTCGTCGTCGACAAGCGCGCCAGCAAGATCGACGTGCGCCATGCCGTCGAACGGGCCTTCGACGTGCGCGTCGACAAGGTCAACACCTTGAACCGCAAGGGAAAGGCGACCAGGAACCGGCGCACCAACAAGACCGGTCAACGCCCGGACACCAAGCGCGCCTTCGTGACGCTGCACCCGGGCGACAAGATCGATCTCTTCGAGAGCTGAGGACGCCATGCCGCTGCGCGCACGCAAGCCCACCAGCGCCGGACGCCGGTTCCAGACCGTCTCCGACTTCGCCGAGATCACCCGCGATCGGCCGGAGCGCTCTCTGCTCTCGCCGAACCCTGGGTCGGGCGGACGCAACAGCTACGGCCGCAAGACCGCACGTCACCGCGGTGGCGGTCACAAGCGGCAGTACCGCATCGTGGACTTTCGGCGGGACAAGGACGGCGTTCCTGCGAAGGTCGCTGCCATCGAGTACGACCCCAACCGCAATGCCCGGATCGCGTTGCTGCACTTTGCCGACGGCGAGAAGCGCTACATCCTGGCGCCCGGTGGCGTCCGAGTGGGCGACATGCTCCAGAACGGCCAGGGGTCGGAGATCCGTCCAGGCAACGCCCTTCCGCTGCGCTACATCCCCGTGGGATCGGTTGTGCACTGCGTGGAGCTTCGCCCTGGAGGCGGCGGGAAGCTGGCGCGCGGCGCCGGGATGAGCGTGCAGCTCGTCGCCAAGGAGGGGGCGTTCGCCACCCTCCGCCTGCCCTCGACCGAGATGCGGCGAGTGTCGATCGAGTGTCGCGCGACGCTGGGCGTGGTCGGCAACTCCGAGGCCGAGCTGGTGAAGATCGGCAAAGCCGGGCGGAACCGGTGGAAGGGCATCCGGCCCCAGACCCGTGGCGTTGCGATGAACCCGATCGACCACCCGCTCGGTGGCGGCGAGGGGAAGTCGTCAGGTGGCAGGCATCCTGTGTCGCCTTGGGGAAAGCCCGAGGGACGGACCCGGGCCCGGCACAAAGAGTCCGACAAGTTGATCGTTCGCCGGCGCCGCACCCGCGGCGCGCGGCGGTAGCGGGAGGTCTCGTGCCGCGCAGCTTGAAGAAGGGTCCGTTCGTCGACGACCACCTGTTGAAGAAGGTCGACGCGCTGAACGCCAGCGGAGAGAAGCGGGTCGTCAAGACCTGGTCTCGCCGCTCCACGATCATCCCGGACATGGTCGGTCACACGATCGCCGTCCACGACGGGCGTCGCCACGTGCCCGTCTACGTGACCGAGTCCATGGTCGGCCACAAGCTCGGAGAGTTCGCGCCCACCCGGACGTTCCGCTACCACGCCGGCCAAGAGCGGGCCGGGAGGCGCTGAGATGCCGGGTCTGAAGACGAACGAGCGCGTCGGGACGCGCGCCGTCCTGCGCCACTGCCACATGTCGGCGACCAAGGCACGCGTCGTGCTGAACCTCATCCGCGGGCGCGACGTCGACCGCGCGACGGAGATCCTGCGGGACACCCCGCGGGAAGCCGCCGAGATCATCGGGAAACTCCTCGCCTCCGCGGTGGCGAATGCCGTGCACAACGACGGAGCGGACGCGGAGGACCTCTACGTCTCCGCGTGCTACGCGGACGAGGGCGTGACGTTGAAGCGCTGGCGTCCCCGGGCGAGGGGCCGCGCGACGCGTATTCGCAAGCGCAGCTGCCACATCACGATCATCGTCAGCCGGATGCCCGAGGAGCGACTCCTCCGTCGCCGATCCGAGCGCCAGGCCGCAGGTGCCCAGCGCCAGCGGCGGGTCGCAGAATCCCGCCGGCGTGCCGACCTCGCCGGCCGCCTCTCCCGCCGGCGCCATGCCGCGGAGGCCGAGGCAGCGCTCGCCGCAGATGCGCCCGACGTCCAGTTCGAGGAAGAAGGCGAGATCGGTTCCCCGACAGCGCCGGTCGCAAGCGAAGAGACCACGGGCGCGGAGGCACTGGCCGACGCGCCCGACCCCGCCGACGCGCCCGACCTCGCCGCTGACGAGGATGCCGGTCGGGGCACAGCCGAGGTCGAGGGCGCCGCAGGCGCGGGCGCAGCCGAGAGCGAGAAGGGCGAATAGATGGGCCAAAAGGTCAACCCCTACGGCTTCCGGCTCGGTGTGACCACCGACTGGAAGTCCCGCTGGTTCGAGGAGCGCCACTACCGCGACTTCGTCGTCGAGGACTGGAAGATCCGCGACTACCTCATGTCCCAGCTCGAGGCTGCGGCCGTGAGCCGCATCGAGGTCGAGCGCACGCGCGATCGCCTGCGGGTGGACATCCACACCGCGCGCCCCGGCATCGTCATCGGCCGGCGCGGCGCGGAGGCCGACCGTCTGAAGAAGCGGCTCGAGGAGATCACGGGGCTGCCGAACCGCATCCAGCTGAACATCCAAGAGATCAAGCAGCCCGAGCTGGATGCCGCGTTGATCGCGCAGGGCATCTGTGACCAGCTCGCGCGGCGCGTCGCCTTCCGCAGGGCGATGAAGCGGGCCATCCAGACGGTGCAGAAGGCGGGCGCCCAGGGAGTCCGCGTGCAATGCTCCGGACGCCTGGGCGGCTCGGAGATGGCGCGCAAGGAGTCGTACCGCGAAGGCCGCGTGCCGCTGCACACGCTGCGTGCGGACATCGACTACGGCTTTCGCGAAGCGAAGACGACCGCTGGGCGTGTGGGCGTGAAGGTGTGGATTTACAAGGGCGACATCCTCCCCTACAAGGTCTCGATCGACGAGAAGATCACCCGAGAGGCCGCCATGGCGGTCGGCGAGACCTCGGGGCAGGGCCGGCCGCGCCGGCTCATCACCGCTGGCGGCGGTCGCCGCCGCATGGACCAGGGAGTGCCCGGCTCCGTTCCCGCCGATCTGGCCACCGACGACGACCTCTTGTTCGACGAAGAGCTCGTGGCCGGGGACGGACAGGCAGCGCACACGGCGCCTGCCGACGACCGCGCGGAGCCTGCCAAGGCGGAGGCGCACGCAACGCCCGAGACGGAGATGGAGCCCGAGACGGAGATGGAGCCCGAGGCGGCCCTTTCGCCCGAGGTGGGCCTTTCGCCCGAGGTGGGCCTTTCGCCCGAGGCGAGCGTCCCGGACCTTGAATCGGCACCGACACCTGCACCTGCGCCTGCACCTGCACCTGCACCTGCGCCTGCACCTGCGGTCGCCGAAGTGGCCGCCGAGGCGGCCCCTGCCGCCCCCCCCGCCCCCGCTGCCCCCGATGGGCTCGCTCCCGGGGAGTCCGCTGCTCCGGCCGGAGCGGTGCAGTCCGAAGAGGGGGCCGACGAGGGTGAGGTGCCGCCGGTCGGCGATCTGATCGCCCCGCCGACGGAGCCCGACGAGCTCGAGAGGCGCCTCGCCGAGGACGAAGAGATGGAGCGCAGGAGCCGCCACGAGCACCACGAGGCGCCCCATTTCCGGCGGGAGGTGGACTGAGATGCTCATGCCCCGCAAGGTCAAGCACCGCAAGCAGCAGCGCGGGCGGCTGACCGGCGCCGCGAAAGGCGGGACGACGGTCACCTTCGGCGACTTCGGGATCCAAGCGCTCGAGCCCGGCTGGCTCACCGCTCGACAGATCGAGGCTGCCCGTATCGCGATGACCCGCCACGTGCGACGCGGCGGGAAGATCTGGATCCGGGTGTTCCCGGACAAGCCGGTCACCCAGAAGCCTGCCGAGACGCGCATGGGATCGGGGAAGGGGAACCCCGAGCACTGGGTCGCCGTCGTGCGTCCCGGCCGCGTCCTCTTCGAGCTCGCAGGGGTCGAGCAGGACCTCGCCCAGGCGGCGATGGAGCGCGCGATCCAGAAGCTGCCGATGAAGGCGCGTTTCGTCGTGCGTCCCGGCACCCACGGCGCGTCGGAGGTGCAGGTCTGATGGCGCAGTCTGAATTCGCCACCATGGAGCGCAGCGAGCTCGAGGACCGACTTGTGCAGTCGCGCAAGGAGCTGTTCAACCTCCGCTTCCAGATGGCGACCGGCCAGCTCGACAACTCCGCGCGCGTGGGTCACGTGCGCAAGGAGGTCGCGCGCATTCTCACCTACCTGCGCCAGCAGGATCTGGCGCAGGGCGAGCCCGGCCAACCGGCCGGTGCGACCGACGACGAGATCGAGGAGGCCTGATGCCCGACGGCGACGACGGCACCACGCCGGCCGGGGCCACGACCGGGTCGCGACCCAACCGGCGCAAGGTGCGCGAGGGAATGGTCGTGTCGGACAAGATGACCGCCACCGTCGTCGTGGCGGTGGTCGAGCGCGTGCGCCACCCCCGCTACGGCAAGACCGTGCAGCGCACCAAGCGGCTCTATGTGCACGATGCAGAAGGAAGTGCGCGGGTCGGGGACCGGGTGCGAGTGGTCGAGACGCGCCCCTTGTCCAAGCTGAAGCGCTGGCGCGTGGCGGAGATCGTGGAGCGTGCCCGGTGATCCAGCAAGAGTCGCGGCTGCGGGTCGCCGACAACTCGGGTGCGAAAGAGGTTCTTTGCATCCGCGTGCTCGGTGGGTCGCGCCGTCGGTATGCGAGCATCGGCGACATCTTCGTTGCCACCGTGAAGGACGCGATCCCCGGCGCCGCAGTGAAGAAGGGCGACGTCGTCAAGTGCGTCGTCGTGCGCACGGTCAAAGAGAAGCGCCGTGCCGACGGGAGCTATATCCGCTTCGACGAGAACGCCGCGGTCCTGATCAACGACCAGCAGCAACCGAGGGGTACCCGCATCTTCGGTCCCGTCGGCCGCGAGCTGCGGGACAAGAAGTTCATGAGGATCGTGTCGCTCGCTCCGGAGGTGTTGTGATGCGTATTCGCAAGGGTGACACCGTGATCGTCCGGGCGGGCAAGTACAAGGGACACCGCAGTGAGGTCGTGCGCGCCATGCCGTCGCAGGGCAAGGTGGTCGTGGAGGGCGTGAACGTGGCCAAGCGTCACTCCAAGCCGACCGCCCGGACCTACCAGGGTGGCATCATCGACAAGTTCATGCCGATGCCGGTCTCGGCGGTGTCCATCGTGTGCCGCTCGTGCGGGGACCCGACGCGCATCGGGATGCAGGTGGACGACCAGGGCCGCAAGGTGCGGATCTGCCGGAAGTGCGGAGCCGAGCTGTGAGCCCGGCCAAGGCGGGCGCAAGCGCGGCCAAAGCGACGAAGAAGGCCACGGCGGCGAAGAAGACCGCTCCACGCCCGGCCCCTGCACGCGCGGCGAAGACCGCGGGGACCAAGGCGGCACCCGATATCGCCCGGACGGCCGGACGTGCCGCGGGGAGCGCGGGCGAGTCGGCGCCGAGGCTCAAGACCCGCTACCGAGACGAGGTGCGGTCCCACCTGCAAGAGGTGCTCGGTCTCACCAACGTGATGGAAGTCCCACGCCTCGAGAAGGTCGTCGTGAACATGGGCGTAGGGCGCGCGACCCAGCAGCCCTCGCTCATCGAGGGCGCCCAGCGAGACATCGAAGTCATCACGGGCCAGAAGTCGGTGGTCACGAGGGCCAAGAAGTCGATCGCCGGGTTCAAGCTCCGAGAGGGCATGCCCATCGGCGTGCGGGTCACCCTGCGCGGCGATCGGGCCTGGGAGTTCCTCGACCGGCTCATCAGCCTGGCCATTCCCCGGATCCGCGACTTCCGTGGACTGTCCCCCCGTTCGTTCGACGGCGCCGGCAACTACACCTTCGGCGTCAACGAGCAGCTCATCTTTCCCGAGGTCGACTACGACCGCATCGACACCGTCCGAGGGATGGACATCACGATCGTCACCACCGCCCGCACCGACGACGAGGGCCGAGCGTTCCTACGAGCGTTCGGCTTCCCGTTCCGACAGGAGACCCGATAGGCATCATGGCGAAGAAGGCACTGATCCAAAAGCAACAGCGCACGCCGAAGTTCAAGGTCCGGGCGTACACCCGGTGCATGCGGTGCGGCCGCCCGAAGGCGGTCTACCGCAAGTTCGGGCTGTGTCGCATCTGTCTCCGCACGATGGTCCACGCCGGCGAGGTGCCCGGAGTGACCAAGGCGAGCTGGTAGGAGCGCGGGCAAATGACGATGACCGATCCGATCGCGGACATGCTGACCCGCATCCGCAACGCAAGCACGGCGCAGAAAGAGACCGTGTCGATGCCGGGCTCCAAGCTGAAGGAGTCGCTCGCGCAGATTCTCGAGCGAGAGGGCTTCATCGAGGGGTACTCCGTCCACCAGGAGCCGGGCCGACCGGGACCGACCCTCGAGATCACGATGAAGTACTCCTCAGAGCGCGTGCGGAGCATCGGCGGCATCCGCCGGGTCTCGAAGCCGGGGCTGCGGATCTACGCGCGTGCCGACAAGATGCCCCGCGTGCTCGGAGGCATGGGGGTTGCGGTCTTGTCCACGAGCCACGGGCTCATGACCGACCGAGAGGCGCGCCAGCGCCACCTCGGTGGGGAGGTGCTCTGCCATGTGTGGTAACCGGCCGAGCCATGCGGTCGCCGGCGTGTGCGAAGGAGAACGCTAGATGTCCCGTATCGGACGGACGCCCATTCCCGTGCCACAGGGAGTGACCGTCGCGCTCGACCAAGGCGCCGTCACGGTCACCGGTCCCCAGGGCAGCCTGGCGCGCCAGCTCCCCCAGGGCATCACGATCAGCCAGGACGGCGACGTCCTCACGGTGGCGCGCCCTGACGACGAGCGTGAGCACCGCGCGCTGCACGGGCTCACGCGCTCACTCGTCGCGAACATGGTGACCGGCGTGACGCAGGGCTTCACCAAGGAGCTCGAGATCGTCGGCGTCGGCTACAGGGCGAACGCCCGGAGCCCGCAGGCCATCGAGCTCGCGCTGGGCTTCTCGCACCCGGTCGTCGTGGACGCCCCGGACGGCGTCAGCTTCGAGGTTCCCGTGCCGACCCGGATCGTGGTGCGCGGCATCGACAAGGAGCTCGTCGGACAGGTCGCCGCGAACATCCGGAAGATCCGCAAGCCCGAGCCCTACAAGGGCAAGGGTGTGCGATATGCCGGCGAGCGGGTACTGCGCAAGGCAGGAAAGGCGGCGAAGTAATGGCTCGCACCGACCGCGAACGGGAGCTCCGCACGCGACGGCACCGGCGTGTCCGCCGAAAGGTGGCGGGCACCCCTGCGCGGCCCCGCCTGGCCGTCAACCGCAGCCTCCGGCACATCACCGCCCAGGTCATCGACGACACGAGCGGCCACACGCTGGCCTCGGCGTCGACGGTGGACAAAGAGCTGCGCGATGCCCTGTCGGGCAAGAGCGGCGGTAACGTGAGCGCCGCCGAGGCCGTTGGTCGCCTCGTGGCCGCCCGCGCGAAGGCCGCAGGGGTGAGCCGGGTGGTGTTCGATCGGGGCGGCTTCGCCTACCACGGCCGAGTGGCGGCGCTGGCCGACGCTGCACGCCACGAGGGACTGGAGTTCTGATGAGCGAGGTGCAGTACGAGGAGCGCACCATCCGTGTGAACCGGGTCGCCAAGGTCGTGAAAGGCGGTCGGCGGTTCTCCTTCGCCGCGCTGATGGTGATCGGCGACGGCAACGGCAAGGTGGGGCTCGGCTACGGCAAAGCCAAGGAGGCCGGTCTCGCCGTACAAAAGGGTATCGAGGAGGCGCGCAAGAACATCTTCGAGGTGCCCCTCGCCGGCACGACGATCACCCACCCGATCATCGGGGAGAGCGGTGCGGGGCGCGTGCTGCTGAAGCCCGCAGCTCCGGGAACCGGCGTGATCGCCGGCGGCGCCGCGCGGGCGATCCTCGAAATGGCCGGGATCCGCGACATCCTTGCCAAGTCGCTCGGTTCTTCCAACGGCATCAACGTGGCGCACGCCACGATCGCCGGCTTGCGCGCCCTGCGCCGTCCCGACGACGTCGCAGCGCTCCGGGGCAAAACCGCCGACGAGGTCACCCCCACCGGTGTCCTGCGCGCGTACCGCGAGCGCCGCCGGGAGACGGAGCTCTACTCGGAGGTGCGGTGACGATGCCGGTCTTGCGGGTGACGCAGGTGCGGTCGGAGATCGGGTCCAAGCCCAAGCATCGTGGGACGCTGCGCGCCCTCGGGCTTCGGCGTCTCGGCCAGTCCAACGATCTACCCGACCGTCCCGAGATCCGGGGCATGTTGGCGAGGGTTCCCCACCTCGTGAAGGTGGAGGAGGTGCGAGAATGAGGCTGCACGAGCTCTCTTCGGCCCAGGGCTCGCGGCGCGCCAAGCGCCGCGTGGGGCGTGGGATCGGCGGCAAGGGTGGCAAGACCGCCGGCCGCGGCACGAAGGGCCAGCACGCCCGAGACACGGTTCCCGCCGGCTTCGAAGGCGGCCAGCTCCCGCTGATGCAGCGCATCCCGAAGTTACGCGGCTTTCACAACCCGTTCCGGATCGAGTACACGCCCGTGAACCTCGACGCGCTCGGCGCGCTCGGCCTCGACGACGTCGACCCCGAGGGCCTCGTCGCGGCAGGCGTCGTGCGCAAGGGAGCCCTTGTCAAGGTGCTCGGGCGGGGGGAGATCTCCCGGCCGGTGCGCGTGCGGGCGCACGCGTTCTCGTCGTCCGCGGAGGCGGCCATCACTGCCGCGGGTGGGACTGCCGAGCGCGTGGCGCTCCCGTTCGCCTCGGGCCGTCCGCCTGCCCGCGGCAACGCGCTCACGAACCGGTAGCCCATGTTCTCGCGCCTCGGCAACATCTTCAGGGTGCCGGACCTCCGCAACAAGGTCCTGTTCACCCTCTTGATCATCGCCCTGTACCAGGTGGGGGCGAACGTGCCGGTCCCTGGCGTCAGCTGGGCCAAGCTCCAGTCCCTCGAGTCGACCGCGGGATCGTCCGGCGTGCTCGGCTTCTTGAACCTCTTTTCCGGCGGCGCGCTCGTCAGGCTCGCGATCTTCGGGCTCGGGGTCATGCCCTACATCACGAGCTCGATCATCATCCAGCTCCTGGCGACGGTCATCCCGAAGCTCGAGGAGTGGCGCGACCAGGGCGCTGTCGGTCAGAAGAAGATCACGCAGACGACGCGCTACCTGACGATCGCACTGGCGCTCATGCAGTCGACCGGCCTCGTCTACGCCTTTCACGGACACGACTCCGCGCTCATCGGCTCGAGCATCAACCTGATCCCCAAGTTCACGATCCAGCTGGCGGCGTTCATGGTGCTCTGCCTCACCGCCGGCACCGCGTTCGTCATGTGGCTCGCCGAGCTCATCACCCAGCGCGGGATCGGCCAAGGCATGTCGATCCTGATCTTCGCCAACGTCGTCGCCGCCATTCCGTCCGGTGGGAAAGGTCTCTACCAGGAAGGAGGGGCGTTCAAGTTCGGCGTGATCATCGCCGTGTCGCTCGTGCTGCTCGCATGCATCGTGTTCATGACACAGGGCCAACGGCGGATCCCCGTGACGTTCGCCAAGCGCATGGCGGGCAGGCGCATGTACGGGGGCCAGAGCACGTACATCCCGCTCAAGGTGAACCAGTCGGGCGTGATCCCGATCATCTTCGCGAGCTCGGTGCTCTACATCCCCGTGCTCCTCAGCAACGTGATCCCCACCGGCTCGTTCCAGACGTGGGTACGGGACAACATCACGCCGACGTCGCTCTTCTACATCCTCATGTACTTCGTGCTGATCGTGGCGTTCACGTTCTTCTACGTATACGTCGCGTTCGACCCGCACCAGCAGGCGGACATCATCCGCAAACAGGGGGGGTTCGTGCCGGGTATCCGACCGGGCGGTCCGACCGAGCGGTACTTCGCGCACATCCTGAACCGCATCACCGTTCCCGGCGCCTTGTTCCTCGGAGCGGTTGCGGTCATCCCCTCCCTGCTCATGGCGTTGTGGCACCTCAACCGCTTCCCCTTCTACGGGATCACGCTCCTGATCTCGGTCGGCGTCGCCTTGACAACCATGCGCCAGATCGACAGCCAGCTCATGATGCGCAACTACGAGGGATTCCTGAAGTAGGGCCTGGGTGGTTCCCGGCGTCAGGCTCGTGGTCCTCGGCAAACAGGGGGCTGGTAAGGGGACGCAGTGTGTGCGCCTCTCGCACCATTTCGTCGTTCCGCACGTCTCGACGGGCGACATGCTGCGCCGCGAGGTGAAGTCGCAGACCGCCTTCGGCTTGCGCGCGAAGAAAGTGATGGACGACGGTGAGCTCATCCCCGACGACCTCATCATGGACATGGTGGCGAGCAGGCTCTCCGAGCGCGACGCCCGTGCGAGGGGCTTCATCCTCGACGGCTGCCCGCGCACGATCGCGCAGGCGGAGCAGCTCGACGAGATCCTCGCCCCAGACCGCCTCGACCTGGTGATCGATCTCGAAGTGCCGACGGCGGTGGTCCTGAAGCGGCTGGCCTCGCGGCGGGTCTGCGTCGACTGCGGCACGAACTACTCGGTCTCCTCTCCGCCTTCGGTGAACTGGACCTGTGACGTGTGCGGAGGCGAGGTCGTCCAACGTGAGGACGACACCGAAGATGCGATCCGCCGCAGGCTCGAGCTCTACGAGCGCCAGACGGCGCCCCTCATCGAGCACTACGAGCGTGCAGCGCTCCTGGCCCGCGTGAACGGGACCGGGCCGGCCGACGTGGTGACCAAGCGCTGCGTCCAGGCGATCGGGGAGCGCCGAGCGTGATGGGAGCTCGATGAGGCGCAACGCTGCAGAGCTCGCCAAGATGCGCCGGGCCGGCAAGGTCGTCGCCGAGATGCACGAGCGCACCCGGGATGCCGTGCGGCCGGGGGTCACCACCCGCGAGCTCGACGCTGTCGCCCGGGACGTCCTCGACCGGCGAGGGGCGACGTCGAACTTCCTCGGCTACCACGGCTTCCCGGCGGTCATCTGCACGTCTCCGAACGAGATGATCGTGCACGGGATTCCTGGCGACTACCGGCTCGAGGAGGGGGACATCATCTCGATCGACTGCGGCGCGATCGTGGAGGGGTACCACGGCGACGCCGCCTACACGATGGCGGTCGGCGAGGTTCCCGCTGGTGCCCGGAGGCTGATGGAGGTCACCGAGCGCAGCCTGTGGGCGGGGATCGACAAGCTCAGAAAGGGGCACCGGCTCCACGAAGTCGGACGGGCGGTGCAGGACGTGGCCGAGGCGGCCGGCTTTTCGGTGGTCCGAGAGTACGTCGGCCACGCCATCGGGACGGCGATGCACGAGCAACCCCAGGTGCCCAACTACTGGCCGGGCACCCCGGGACCGACCCTCAAGTCGGGCATGGTCTTTGCGGTCGAGCCGATGGTGAACGCAGGGGGACCGCAGACCAAGCTGCTCGATGACGGCTGGAGCGTCGTGACGGCGGACGGATCGCTGTCCGCCCACTTCGAGCACACGATTGCGGTGACCGACGACGGACCGGAGGTCTTCACGCTGCCCTGAGGCCCCGCGCCGCCGCCGCTGGCAATTCACCGCCGATGGGGTAAACTCTTGGACCGTCTCGCCGCCATCTCGGCGGCAGGGGCAGCTCACACCATCAGGGTCCGCCGCCGCGCCGTTGCGCCGGCGGATCCGATGCCGAGACGAGTCGAGGAGAGTCACCTGCCGAAGCCGAAAGAAGACGCCATCGTGCTGGAGGGCACGGTGGTGGAACCGCTGCCCAATGCGATGTTCCGCGTGGAGCTCGAGAACGGGCACAAGGTGCTGGCCCACAGCTCCGGGAAGATGCGCATGCACCGTATCCGCATCCTGCCGGGCGACAAGGTCCAGGTCGAGATCACTCCGTACGACCTGAACCGCGGGCGGATTACCTATCGGTACAAGTAGGCGGGCGCAGGAAAGGAACGTCATGAAGGTACGACCGAGCGTGAAGCCGATCTGCGAGAAGTGCAAGGTGATCCGCCGGCACGGCCGCGTCGTCGTCATCTGCGACAACCCCCGGCACAAGCAGCGCCAGGGATAGGACAGGGATAGGAGAGAGCAGCACATGGCCCGCATCGCCGGTGTGGACGTTCCGCGCGAGAAGCGCTTGGAGGTGTCCCTCACCTACATCTACGGGATCGGCCCGACCCGTGCGCGCGAGATCTGCGCGCGTACCGAGGTCGACCCGAACACCCGGGTCCGCGACCTGACCGACGAAGAGGTCATCCGGCTTCGAAACGACATCGACGGCAACCTCGAGGTGGAGGGCGACCTGCGCCGAGACGTCGCCCAGGACATCAAGCGCAAGATGGAGATCAACTGCTACCAGGGGATCCGCCATCGCAGGGGCCTGCCGGTCCACGGGCAGCGCACCCACACGAACGCACGCACGCGAAAGGGCCCGAAGAAGACGGTGGCCGGGAAGAAGAAGGTTCGCAAGTAGATGCCGAGGCCGACCAAACAGCAGGGCACCGTCCGCCGCCCGCGTCGTCGCGAGCGCAAGAACATCAGCTACGGCGTGGCCCACATCAAGAGCTCGTTCAACAACACGATCGTCTCGATCGCCGACCCCGAGGGCAACGTGCTCGCCTGGGCATCGGCCGGCAACGTGGGCTTCAAGGGCTCCCGCAAGTCCACGCCGTTCGCGGCGCAGCTCGCCGCCGAGTCGTGCGCGCGCAAGGCCATGGAGCACGGTGTCCGCAAGGTCGACGTGCTCGTGCGGGGTCCCGGATCGGGCCGTGAGACCGCCATCCGGTCGCTGGCCGCGGCTGGGATCGAGGTCGTCGGTATCAAAGACGTGACCCCGATCCCGCACAACGGCTGCCGCCCCAAGAAGCGGCGCAGGGTCTGAGGGGCCGGCGATGGCACGCTATACGGGACCTGTCTGTCGGCTCTGCCGGCGCGAGCGCACGAAATTGTTCTTGAAGGGAGAACGCTGCTTCTCACTCAAGTGCCCGGTGTCCGAGGCGGTGACCGACCGGCACAGCCGGGCGTACCCTCCCGGCGAGCACGGGCGCGACCGGATGCGTCAAGGCTCCGAGTACCTCGCCCAGCTGCGTGAGAAGCAGAAGGCACGGCGGATCTACGGGGTCTTCGAAAAGCAGTTCCGCAACCTCTACGAAGAGGCGGACCGCCAACCCGGCATCACCGGCGAGAACCTCCTGCGGATGCTCGAGATGCGGCTCGACAACGTCGCCTTCCGAGCGGGCTGGGGCGCGAGTCGCGCCCAGGCTCGCCAACTGGTCCGCCACGGCCACGTGCTCGTGAACGCCAAGCGGGTGACGATCCCGAGCTACCGCGTGCGGCAAGGAGACACGGTGACGCTCAAGCAGTCGTCCCGAGAGGTCTTCGTCGTGCGCAGGAACATGGATACCCTCGACCGCCAACGACCCCCGTGGCTCGAGGCAGCGGAAGGGGGATTCAGCGTCGAGGTCTTGAACCCGCCGCTGCGCGACCACATCGACGAGCCGGTGCAAGAGCAGCTCATCGTCGAGTACTACTCCAAGTAAGCGAACGAGGAACCACACCGATGCTCATCATTCAACGACCCACCGTCGAGGTCCTCGAAGAGGACGGCGGCGACCGCCAGCGGTTTGCCGTCGGCCCGCTCGACCCCGGATTCGGCCACACGTTGGGCAACGCACTGCGCCGAACGCTGCTGTCGTCGATCCCGGGAGCCGCGGTGACCCAGGTGCGCTTCGACGAGGCCCTTCACGAGTTCGCCACGTTGCCGGGCGTCAAAGAGGACGTCACCGACATCATCTTGAACCTGAAGGATCTCCTCGTCCGCGTCCACACCGACGAGCCGGTCACGCTGCGCTTCGACAAGCGAGGTCCCGGCGACGGCGTCGGCGGTGACCTGCAGACCACCGCGGACGTCGAGATCTTGAATCCCGACCTGCACATCGCGACGTTGAACGCCAAGGCGCACCTCGCCTTCGACGTGACCGTCGAGCGCGGGAGGGGCTACGTCTCGGCGGACCGCAACAAGAAGTCGTCGACCATCGGGGTGATTCCGATCGACTCGATCTTCTCTCCGGTGCGACGTGTCACCTTCCAGGTGGAGCCGGTCCGGGTGGAGCAGTCGACGGACTTCGACAGGCTCGTGCTCGACGTCGAGACCGACGGATCGATCACGCCCCGTGAGGCGCTCGCGTCGGCAGGCGACACGCTGCGCACCCTCGTCGGCCTGGTGGCAGACCTGGAGGAGTCTCCCCAGGGACTCGAGCTCGGCGAGACCGGGAGCGTTTCGGGCGGCTCGCCGGACCTCGATCTGCGCATCGAGGAGCTCGACCTCTCGGAGCGCCCCCGCAACTGCTTGAAGCGTGCGCAGGTCAACACGATCGGCGAGCTCGTCGAGCGCACCGAGGACGAGCTCCTCGCGATCACGAACTTCGGACAGAAGTCCCTCGACGAGGTGATCCAGCGCCTTGACGAGCGCGGACTGTCCCTCAGGAGCAAGGACTAGCCATGCAGGGCACGCCGAAGCGCGGACGACGCATGGGCGGCGACGCCGCCCACCAGAAGGCGATGCTGGGCAACCTCGTCGCCTCGCTCATCGCGGCAGAGTCGCTCGTGACGACGGAGACCAAGGCGAAGATGCTGCGGCCGGTCGCCGAGAAGTGCATCACGGCCGCGCGCAAGGGCGGCGTCCACCAGCACCGCCAGGTCGTGGCTCTGATCCGCGATCGCGACATGGCACACAAGCTCTTCGACGAGATCGCCCCCCGTTACGCGGAGCGCCCGGGTGGCTACACGCGGATCTTGAAGCTCGGGCCGCGACCGGGCGACAACGCCCCGATGGCCCGCATCGAGCTGGTCTGACGGCGATTCGACGCTGGCGGTTGCTGCTGGCCTACGACGGCAGCGGCTTCCGGGGGTTTGCCGCCCAGCCCGGCGTCCCGACCGTGGCCGGTGCGCTGTCCCAGGCGATCGCGCGGGCCGCGCGCCTGGAGGAGCCGCCGGTGATCGTGTGCGCGGGGCGCACCGACGCTGGCGTTCATGCGTCGGCCCAGGTCGCCCACGTCGACCTTCCCCTCGACTACGACGGGGACCTCGCCAGGGCGGTGAACCGCCAGACCGCGCCGGCTCTCGTGGTGCGTGCCGCCGACCCGGTCACCGAGGAGTTCGACGCCCGTCGAACCGCGACGGCGCGCCACTACCGGTACCTGGTGTGGAGCTCCCCGGTGCCGGACCCGCTGCTCGCACCCATGGCGTGGCACGTGCGCGACCCCCTCGACGTCCGAGCGATGGCCGCGGCGTCCGATCCCCTTGTCGGCGAGCATGACTTCCGCGCGTTTTGCCGCAAGGCTCCGGGCGCCCGGGCGCAGGATCCCATCGTGCGCCGGGTGCGTGCAGCAGACTGGCGCCCGGTCTCAGCGGACTGGATCTCGGGTGCGGGCTCCGGGTCGCCGCCGACGCCGCCCCCGGTCCTGCTGCGGTTCGACATCGTGGCGGACTCCTTCTGCCACCAGATGGTCCGCTCGGTCGTCGCGGTGCTCGTCGACGCCGGGCGCCGCCGCGCGACGGCCGCCACGGTCATGGAGCTCCTGGCTTCGCCCAGCAGGGCCGGGGCACCCCAGCCGGCACCCCCGCACGGTCTGTGCCTGGTCCGCGTCGACTATGCCGCGGGGGTCGCACAGACCGGGCCCGGGGCGGCGGCGGGGACCGTCACCGGGTAGCATGGCCGTCGACGGCGGGGGTCGGCTTGCTCCGGCTCCTTTCGCCCCGTTAGGCTTTCTTGCCGTCTCAGCGACCTTTCGAGGAACTCTCTTGCGTACCTACACCCCCAAAGCGGGCGAGATCGAGCGTGCCTGGCACCTCGTCGACGCCGATGGCCTCGTGCTCGGCCGGATGGCAACCGAAGTGGCGCGCCTGCTGCGCGGCAAGCACCGCCCGACGTTCGCACCGCACGTCGACACCGGCGACCACGTCGTCGTGGTGAACGCCGGCAAGGTCGTGCTCACCTCCGGAAAGGCCGACGACAAGTTCGCCTACCGTCACAGCGGCTACCCCGGCGGCCTCAAGAAGACCAGCTATGCCGAGCTGCTCGACCGCAGCCCCGAGGAGCTGGTGCGTCGGGCGGTGCGCGGGATGCTCCCCAAGGGCACCCTCGGACGCCAGCAGCTGGCGAAGCTCAAGGTCTACGCAGGCGCGGAGCACCCGCACGAGGCGCAGGCGCCCCAGCCACTCGAGATCGCCTCGGCGCGGCGGGCAGGCTGACGTGCCCGCCCCCCTTTCCCAGACGATCGGTCGCCGCAAGGAAGCGGTGGCCCGCGTACGGTTCCGGCCCGGGCAGGGCGCCATCACGGTGAACCGCCGCACGTTCGAGGACTACTTCCCTTCGGCGACGCACCGGATGCTCGCGAGCGAGCCGCTGCGGGTGACGAGCCTCACCGAGGCCTACGACATCGACGCCACGATCGACGGGGGCGGCATGTCGGGACAGGCGGGCGCGCTGCGTCTCGGTATCGCGCGCGCGTTGTGCGCGCTCGACCCCGAGCTGCGTGGCGCCCTCAAGCGTGCCGGGCTTCTCACCCGCGACGCGCGGGAGAAGGAGTCCAAGAAGTACGGGCTCAAGAAAGCCCGCAAGGCCCCCCAGTACTCCAAGCGGTAGCGCGTTGGCGCGACCGGGCTTCGGCACCGACGGGGTGCGCGGGGTCGCCAATCTCGAGCTCACTGCGGAGCTGGCCACCGCACTCGGCCGCGCGGCCGCGAGCGTGCTCGGTGCACCGGCGTTCGTCGTGGGGCGGGACACGCGCCAGTCCGGCACGATGCTGCAGGCCGCACTGTCCGCGGGCATCGCGTCGGGAGGCACCGACGTGATCGACCTCGGCGTGCTTCCCACCGCCGGGATCGCCTTCTCGGCAGAGCACCTGGGCCTGCCCGGGGCGATGGTCTCAGCGTCGCACAATCCTTTTGCCGACAACGGCATCAAGTTCTTCGACTCATCCGGCGTGAAGCTCGCTCCGGCACTCGAGGCGCGCATAGAGGCAGCGCTCGGCATGGGTGCACCGCCTGGGCGCGTGGGGTCCCTGGACCACTGCGCGTCCGCCATCGACGACTACCGGCGGCATCTCCGTGACGCGCTCGAGGGTCGGCGCCTCGACGGACTTCGTGTCGTGGTCGACTGCGCGCACGGCGCCGCGTCGGCGATCGCTCCCGAGGTGCTCGCCGACGTCGGCGCATCGGTGGAGGCGATCTGTGCCGAGCCCGACGGCACCAACATCAACGACGGGTGCGGTTCCACGGCGCCCGGGCGCCTCTGCGACGAGGTGGTCGCGCGCGGCGCGGACCTCGGTCTCGCGCTCGACGGCGACGCCGACCGGCTCGTGGCGGTCGACCACCGCGGCACCGTGCTCGACGGCGACGTCCTCCTCGCGATCTTCGCGATCGAGCTCGCGCGGCGCGGCGAGCTCACCGGCAATGCCGTCGTCGTGACGGTGATGACGAATCTCGGCTTCCGCCGCGCGATGTCGCGCCGCGGCATCGCCGTCTACGAGACCCCCGTGGGCGACCGCCAAGTGCTCGCCGCGCTCGACGAACGGGGCCTCGCCCTCGGTGGCGAGCAATCGGGCCACATCGTCTTTCGCCGTCGGGCGACGACGGGTGACGGTGTGCTCACCGGGCTCCTGCTCGCCGACACCCTCGTGCGATCCGGCCGAGCGCTCTGCGAGCTCGCCGACGGGCTGGTCGAACGGGTGCCCCAGGTCCTCGTGAACGTCGCCGTGCGCGAGCCCGGACGGCTTGCCGGCGCGCAGACCGTCTGGGAGGCGGTGGCGCAGATCGAGGCGGAGCTCGGCGGAGAGGGACGGGTGCTCCTGCGAGCAAGCGGCACCGAGCCGCTGGTGCGGGTCATGGTGGAGGCGCCCACCCCCGACGTCGCCGCGGACTGTGCCCGGCGCCTCATCAAGGCCGTCGAGGGGTCGCTCGGCGGGGGCGGATAGCCTCACCCCCATGTGCGGCATCATCGGAGTCACCGGCGACGACGGGGCGCTCGGCACCCTCTTCGACGGACTGCGCCGCCTCGAGTACCGCGGGTACGACTCGGCGGGGGTCGCCCTGGTCGACGGTGACCACGTGTGGCGGGCACGCGCGGCGGACGGCACCCGTTCGGTCGACGACCTGCACGCAGCGACCGCCGACGCGCCGCCGTCCCGCACGGGGATCGGACACACCCGCTGGGCCACGCACGGGGGACCCACCGCCGAGAACGCGCATCCCCACGAAGACTGCACCGGCCGCATCGCCCTCGTGCACAACGGCATCATCGAGAACCACGCGGAGCTCGCCGCGCCGCTCGCCGCGCGCGGCCACACGTTCACCTCGGAGACCGACACCGAGGTCCTGGTCCACCTGATCGAAGAGGAGATGTCCGGCGGGGCCGGCCTCGCCGACGCCGTGCGTGCCACCCTTCGCACGGTGCGCGGGGCCTTCAGCGTCGTGGCGATCGCGTCCGGCGAACCCGATCTGATCGTCGCCGGGCGGCGGTCGGTGCCGCTGCTCGTCGCGCTCGGTGACGGGACCGGCCTGGTCGCGTCGGACGTCTCTGCCCTCTTGGGGCGCGCGGACCGGTACTTCGCGCTCGACGACGACCAGGTGGTGGAGATCGGCCCGGGAACCCTGCGCGTCACCACCCTCGAGGGCGCAGAGGTCGATCCGACCGCCGTCACGGTGGATCCGGCGTGGGACGTGGTCGCGGCGCAGATGGACGGCTTCGACGACTTCATGTCGAAGGAGATCCACGAGCAGCCGCGGGCCATCGCGGACACGTTGCTCGACCGGCGCGCGAGCGACGGTGCGCTCGTGCTGGACGAGCTGCGCCTGTCCCCCGACGAGGTCCGCGCGGTGGACAAGATCGTGGTGGTCGCTTGTGGGAGCAGTTACCACGCCGGCATGGTCGCCAAGTACGCGATCGAGCACTGGGCCCGCATTCCTGTCGAGGTCGAGATCGCGAGCGAGCTCCGCTACCGAGAACCGGTGCTGCACGAGCGGACCCTGGTCGTCGGCGTCAGCCAGTCGGGAGAGACCCTGGACACGCTCGAAGCACTCCGCGAGGCGAGGAGGGCTGGTGCACGCACGATCGCCGTCTCGAACGTCGTGCACTCCACCATGGCCCGCGAGGCGGATGGCGCGATCTACACCCGGGCCGGACCCGAGGTGAGCGTCGCATCGACCAAGTGCCACCTGGCGCAGATGGTGGCACTCGACGTGCTCGCGCTCGCGCTCGCCCAATGGCGGGGGACCATCGGTCCCCAAGGGGTCGGAGCCGCGATGGACGAGCTTGCCCGGCTGCCCTCGATGGTCGAGGACGCGCTCGGGCGCCAAAAGGACGTCGACGCGGTCGCCGACGCGCTCTTAGGGGCGCGGGACTACTTCTTCATCGGTCGCAACGTCGGCTATCCCGTCGCGCTGGAGGGAGCGCTCAAGCTGAAGGAGATCTCCTACCTGCGCGCGGAGGGCTACCCCGCGGGCGAGCTCAAGCACGGCCCGCTCGCCCTCATCGAACCGGGCACCGTGGTCGTGGCAGTGCTCGACCCGCTGCGCGACAAGATGCTCTCGAACGTCGCTGAGGCGTCCGCGCGCGGCGCCACCGTGGTGCTGGTCGTCTCCGATGCCACCGCCGCCGCCACCGCCGCCGCCACCGCCGCCGCCGCCACCGCCGCAGCCACCGCAGCCACCGCCGCAGCCACCGCAGCCACCGCCGCCGACCATGTGATCTACGTGCCCAACGTGCGCGAGCCGGTGCTCGCGCCGGTCGTCGAAGTGGTACCGCTGCAGCTCCTCGCGTACGGGCTCGCTCGGCGGCTGGGCAACGACGTCGACCGGCCGCGGAACCTTGCCAAGACGGTGACGGTCGAGTGAGCCCGGTGTGTGGTGTGGGGGTCGACGCCGTCGACGTGCCGCGCTTTCGCGCCGCGCTGGGCCGGCGCCCGGCGATCGCGGACCGGCTCTTCACCGACGCCGAGCGGCGCGACGGCGGTGGGGACGCACAGCGACTGGCGGCGCGGTTCGCGGCCAAGGAGGCGACGATGAAAGCGCTCGGTGGCGGCATCGGGAGTGTTGGATGGCGGGACGTGGAGGTGGTGCGGCTCGAGACCGGAGCCCCGTCGCTCCACCTCACCTCTGCTGCCGAATCGCTCGCCATGCGTCGCGGCGTATCGCGCTGGCACGTGTCGCTGACCCACACGGCGACGGTCGCGATCGCCATGGTGGTGGCCGAGGCGTAGTCGTGCTCCCTGTCGTCACCGTGGCCGAGATGCGGGCGGCCGACGCGGCGGCGCCCGTGCCGGAGGAGACCCTGGTCCGCCGCGCCGGCACGGCGATCGCCGTCGCGGCCATGAAGATGCTCGGCTCCGCCTACGGCGCGCGTGTCGTCGTCGTCGCGGGCAAGGGCAACAACGGTGCCGACGGGAGGGTGGCGGCGGCGGTGCTGACGCGACGCGGCGCCCGCGTACGGGTGATCGGCGCCGAGCCGGTCCCGCCCGGGTGCCACCTGGTCATCGACGCCGCGCTTGGCACGGGGCTGCGCCGCCCGTACACCGCGCCCGACGTGCCGGCGGGAGCACGGGTGCTCGCGGTCGACATCCCCTCGGGCATCGACGGCGACACCGGCGCCGCACGGGGGACGCCGATGCACGCGTCGCGCACCGTCACCTTCGCGGCGTGGAAGCCCGGGCTGCTCCAGGGAGACGGGCCGCGCTTTGCCGGAGAGGTGGAGGTCGCCGACATCGGACTGGGGCCGATCGACGCGGCGATCTCGCTCGTCGAAGACGACGACGTCGTGCGTCTCGTGCCCCGGCGCGAGGAGGCTTCGCACAAGTGGGCGACCGCGGTCTGCGTCGTGGCCGGTTCGCCCGGCATGGAGGGCGCGGCGACCCTGTGCGCACGCGGTGCCTCGCGTGCGGGGGCCGGAATGGTGCGCCTCGGCGTGCCCGGTGCGGGTACGGGGGCCGGGCCGTGGCCCACCGAGGCGGTGCGGCTCGACCTCTCGGCGCAGACGGGCTGGGCTGAAGACGTGCTCCGCGCACTCGAGCGCTGCAAGGTGCTCGTGATCGGACCGGGGATCGGGCGCTCCGACGCCACGCAACGCGAAGTGCGCCGCGTCCTCTCGCGCTCGCCGGTCCCTGTGATCGCCGATGCCGACGCACTGTTCGCGCTCGGCGACGCCGGGGCTGCGCGCGAGGTCCTCGCACGGGCACCGGCGGTCATCGTGACGCCGCACGACGGCGAGTACGCCCGGCTGCTCGGCGAGGGCCCGGGAACCGACCGCGTCGCGGCGGCACGCCGGCTCGCCACCGCGCTGGGCGTGACGGCGCTCGTGAAGGGCTCGCTCACCGCCGTGGCGTCGCCCTCGGACCGCGTCATGCTGTCTTCGGCGGGCAGCTCGCGGCTCGCGACCGCCGGCACCGGTGACGTGCTGTCGGGCGTGATCGGCGCGTGCGTGGCCCGCGGGATGCCACCCCTCGAGGCGGCCGCGGTCGCCGCGCACCTCCACGGCCGCGCGGCCTCGGACGGCCGCGCGGAGGGGCTGGTGGCCACGGACCTGCCGCGCCTCGTCTCGGCGCGTCTGTCGAGGGCGCTCCGTGGTTGAGGGCCGCACCAGGCCGGCGTGGGTCGAGGTCGACCTGGACGCGCTGCGCCACAACGTGGCGCTCCTCGCCCAGCGTGTCGCGCCGGCTGCGCTCTGCGCGGTGGTGAAGGCGGACGCCTACGGGCACGGCGCGGTGCCCGTCGCGCGCGCGGCGATCGGCGCCGGGGCTGCCGGGCTGGCGGTCGCGCTCGTCGACGAAGGCGTCGAGCTCCGCGAGGCGGGGATCGAGGCACCCGTGCTGCTGCTCAGCGAGCCTCCCGCCGACGCTGCCGACATGGTGGTGCGTGCGGGGCTGGCCGCGACGGTGACGTCTCGTGGGGGCGTCGACGCGCTGGCGCACGCGGCGCGCCGCGTGGGGACCCGAGTGCGGGTGCACGTCAAGGTCGACACCGGCATGCACCGCATCGGCGTCGCCCCGGGCGCGGCCGCTGCCCTGGTCGCCGCCGTCGCCGACGAGCCCGCACTCGCGCTCGAGGCGGTGTGGACGCACCTCGCCGTCGCCGACGGCACGGCCGCCGACGACCGGACGTTCACGGTGCTCCAGCTCGAGACCTTCGACAAGGTGGTGGCCGGCCTCCCCGCTCGCCCGCAGGTGCTGCACGCCGCGAACACGGCGGGTGCGGTCGCGTGGACCGCCGCCCGCTACGACATGGTGCGCACGGGGATCGGCATGTACGGCCTCGCGCCGGGTCCGGACTTGGTGGCGGACGGCGACTCCGGCCCGTTCCTGGCGCGCCTGCGTCCGGTGCTCTCTCTCAGGGCCCGGGTGTCGGCGGTGCGCGAGCTCGACGCAGCCGAGCGTCCCTCCTACGGCCGCCGCCGGCCGCTCCCCGAGCGCGGTGTCGTGGCGACCGTCCCGCTCGGCTACGCCGACGGCGTCCGCCGCGGGCTGTTCGACGGGGGGTGCGAGGTGCTCGTCGGCGGCCGGCGATGCCCGCTCGCCGGGACGATCACCATGGACCAGCTCATGGTCGACTGCGGACCCGACGCTGCCGTGGCACCCGGTGACGAGGTCACGCTCATCGGACGCCAGGGATCCGATGAGGTCACGGCCGCGCAGTGGGCGTCGATGCTCGGCACGATCGGCTACGAGGTGCTCTGCGGCATCGGACCACGGGTCCCTCGCGTGGTCGTGGGCGGTCCCGCGGGGAGGAAGCCGTGAGCCTTCGGCGTGGCGCGGTCGCCGGCGCCGGAGTCGCGGCCGGGCTCGGGCTCGCCTACGCCGTCCAGCGGACGGCGACCCTGCGCTGGCAGGTGGGGGCGGACGAGCTCGCGGCCGCTGGCCGCACGCTGCCGGGGGACCTCCGCCACCACTTCGTGGCGGTGAGCGACGGTGGCCGCATCCACGCGGTCGAGCGCGGCGGTGCAGGGATCGAGGCGCCGACCGTGGTGCTCGTCCACGGCATCTGCCTCGGGATCGCCACCTGGGCGCCGCAGCTGCGTGGTCTCGGCGGCAGGGTCGTCGCCGTCAGCCAGCGGGGCCACGGACAGTCCCAGGCGGGCGCCGACGGCTACCGGTTCGACCGGTTGGGCACCGACCTCCTCGAGGTGCTCGACGCGCTCGACGTGCGCGACGCCGTCCTCGTCGGACATTCGATGGGAGGGATGATCGCCCAACTGCTCGCGGTGACGCGCCCCGAAGAGCTCGCGGGCCGCGTCCGGCGACTCGTGCTCGTCGCCACGACCCCCGGCCCGCTGCTCACCGCGCCGTTCTCGGCGTTCATCACCGCCGGCACGGGTCGCGTGCTCGCCGCGGCCGAGCGGCGCGGACGCGGACCGTTCCCCTCGTCGTTGAGCATCTGGGCGGCACGTACGGCGTTCGGCGCCCGCCCCTCCCCGGCCGACATCCAGCTCCTGTGCTGGATGCTCGACGCCATGTCGCCCGCCGCGCTCGCCGAGCTCCTCCCGCATCTCCTGGCCTTCGACGTGCGCGAACGGCTGGGGTCGGTGTCGCTGCCGACCCACGCCGTCGTCGGAACCCGTGACGTCCTCACCCCAGCGCGTACATCGCGCGCCATCGCCGCGCGGATTCCCGGCGCACGGCTCACGACCCTTCCCGGGAGCGGTCACATGGTGATGCTCGAGCGGGCGGAGGCGCTATGCGACCTGCTGCGCTAGATCTGTCGGCGCTGGACTTCGGGGCGCTGGCGACGGAGGCGTCGGGGTGCACGCGCTGCGAACTGGCCTCGACGCGCACGACCGTCGTGTTCGGCGTCGGGGACCCGCACGCCCGTCTGATGTTCGTCGGCGAGGGGCCCGGGCGCGACGAGGACCTTTCGGGACAGCCGTTCGTCGGCCGCTCGGGGAAGCTGCTCGACCGCCTGATCGCCGAAGAGCTCGGCATGGACCGCACCCAGTGCTATATCGCCAACGTCGTGATGTGCCGCCCGCCGCAGAACCGCGATCCGCGCCCGGCCGAGATGGACGCCTGCCGTCCGTTCCTCGAGCGCAAGATCGCGCTGATCGCGCCCGAGGTGATCGTCTCGCTCGGCAACGTGGCGACCCGCGCGCTGCTGGGCACCCCCGACGGCATCCGCAGCCTGCGTGGCCGCTCCTACCCCTTTGGCGGGGCGGTGCTCGTCCCGACCTACCACCCTGCCGCCGCGCTGCGCTCGGGAGGCGAGGTGGTCGCCGAGATGCGCGCCGATCTCGTGCGCGCGAAGCGCGCGCTTGCAGGGACGCCTGGATGAGCTGGTCGTTGCGCGTGCCGTCGGCATCGCCCGAAGAGACGCGCGCGCTCGCCGCGCACCTGGCGAGCGCCGCCCACCCCGGAGACGTCATCGTCCTGGCCGGATCGCTCGGCGCCGGCAAGACGACGTTCGCGCAAGGCTTCGCCCACGGCCTCGGTGTCCGGGGACCCGTGACCAGCCCGACCTTCACGCTCGTACGCCAGTACCCGTGCGCGCTGGGCCAGCTCGTCCACGCCGATATCTACCGGCTCGACCAGCTCGCGGAGGTGGCGGACCTCGGCATCGCCGAGCTCGTCGAGCACGGGGTCGCGCTCGTGGAATGGGGGAACGTCGCGACGCCCGCCCTCGCGCCGGTCACCTGGACGATCGAGATCACGAAGGACGCGGAGTCCGACGATGGCCGGACCCTCACGGTTCGAGGCGACGTCGACGATCGGCGCGACGCCGTGGTGGCGGCATTGGGCCCGGCTCTGGAGGCGCGGTGATCCTGCTCGGGATCGAGACGGCCGCCGAGCTCGTGGGGGTGGCGCTGAGCGACGCAGAGGGACCGCGCGCGGGCGTGTGGGTGCGCGGGGAGCGCCGTCACGCCGAAGCGCTCGCCCCCGCCATCGCGCACGTTCTCGACCAGGCCGGTGTCTCGCTGCCCGACGTCGGCGCCGTCGCGGTCGACGTCGGACCCGGGCTCTTCACGGGGCTGCGCGTCGGGATCGCCACCGCGCAAGGTCTGGCGCAGGGCCTCGGCATCGGGGTGCTTGCGGTGACGAGCGTCTCGGTCCTCGCTCGTGAGGCCTACGACGCGGGGTGGGAAGGCCCGGTCGCAGCCGTCGTCGACGCCCGGCGCGGCGAGGTCTTCTGCGCGCGCTTCGACGGCCCGACACACGAGACCCATCCACCCGCGCGCACCGACCCCGCGGCGCTCGCCGCAGAGCTGCACGGTGACACCACGCTCCTCGTGGTCGGCACCGGCGCGCACCGCTACGGCGGCGTGTTCGCCGCCGAGGGGCTCCATGTGGCGGACATCCGTGAGCCGTCGCCTCGTGCGCTGGTCACGATCGCCGCCGATAAGCTGGCCGCAGGCGAGACGCCGGTGCCGGGCGCCCAGGTGCGCCCGGTCTACCTGCGGGAGGCCGACGCGCGTATCAACTGGGTGCAGCGGTGATCGAGCTCGTCAAGATGCGCCGGCGCGACCTGCGGCGCGTGATGGCCATCGAGCAGGTGGTGTTCCCCGAGCCGTGGAGCCACGGGGTGTTCTCGTCCGAGCTGGCGCTCCGACGCGGCAGGGCCTACCGGGTGGCCCGTCTGGGCAGGGAGATGGTCGGCTACGTGGGCCTGATGTTCGTAGAGGAGGAGGCGCACGTGACGACGGTGGCCGTGGCACCCGAGCACCAAGGTCGCGGGATCGGGGCCCAGATCATGGCGGGTGCCGTGCGCATCGCACTCGGCGAAGGTGCACGCCACATGTCGCTCGAGGTCGCGGTCGGCAACGCTCGCGCGCAGTCGCTCTACCGCCGCTTCGGGTTCGCGCCCGTCGGCGTGCGCAAGGGCTACTACCAGATGACCGGCGAGGACGCGTACGTCATGTGGGCTTACGACATCGACTCTCCCGCCTACGCCGCGCGCCTCGAGCGCATCGAGTCCGAAGAGGCGCAACGCGTATGAACGTCCTCGGCATCGAGACGTCCTGCGACGAGACGGCCGCGGCCGTCGTCGACGACGAGCGCGTCGTGCGGTCCTCCATCGTCTCGAGCCAGATCGACCTGCACGCCCGCTACGGCGGCGTCGTGCCGGAGATCGCAGGGCGCGCGCACCTGGAGCTGCTGATGCCCGTCGTCGCCGAGGCGATGAGCGGCGCCGGCCTGGAGCGCCCCGACGCCGTCGCCGCCACCTACGGGCCGGGGCTCATCGGGTCGCTCCTGGTCGGGCTCTCCGCCGCCAAGGCGCTCGCCATGAGCTGGGACGTGCCCTTTGTGGGGGTGAACCACCTGGAGGGCCACCTGTTCGCGCCGGTGATCGAAGAGCCCGCGCTCGAATGGCCACTGGTGGTGCTGCTCGTGTCCGGAGGTCACACCCTCTTGGTGCAGGCGACCGCGCCCGGCCGCTACCGCCTGCTCGGCCAGACGCTCGACGACGCGGCCGGCGAGGCCTTCGACAAGGTGGCGCGGTTCTTGGGACTCGGCTACCCGGGCGGCCCGGCGATCGACCGCGCTGCCAAGGAGGGGGACCCGCGCGCGTTCCGGTTCCCACGAGCGATGGCCGACGAGGGATTCGACTTCTCCTTTTCGGGGCTCAAGACGGCGGTCGTCCGCACCGTCGAGCGCGACCCCGGCGCCTCGACGCCCGACATCGCCGCCTCCTTCCAGGACGCCGTCGTCGACGTGCTCGTGACCAAGGCGGCGCGCGCCGTCGCGGACGTGGGGGCGAGGAGCTTCTGCCTCGGCGGGGGGGTCGCCGCCAACTCGCTCCTGCGTCTGCGGGCCCCCGAGGTCGGTGTCCCCACCTATGTGCCGAGCATGGCGATGTGCACGGACAACGCGGCGATGGTCGCGGCAGCCGGCGCGTTCAGGCTCGCGCACGACGGGCCGAGCCCGCTCTCCCTCTCCGCCGACCCGAACCTGTCGTTGCCATGGACGCGGTGACGCGCACCGCCGTCGCGATGGGGTCCGGGCGACGCGACCCTCTCGTCGGCGCGGCGGCCTACGACCTCTCCCGGGACGACCTCGGTGCGTTGCTCGCGGGCGAGCCCCGCTATCGCGTGCGTCAGGTGTGGGACGGGCTGTACGCCCGCGTGCGGCGTCCCGAGGAGATGACCGATCTTCCGCTGGCGCTGCGCCAGCACCTTGGCGCCGTCCTGCGCCCGGCGCTCCGTGGGGCCACGCGGCGCAGCGCGGACGGCGGGGAGACCGTGAAGTGGGCGTGGTCGCTCGCCGACGGGCGCGAGGTCGAGACCGTGCTCATGGCGTACCCGGACCGGGTCACCGCGTGCGTGTCCACCCAGGCGGGGTGCGCGATGGGGTGCGGGTTCTGCGCGACGGGGCAGGCAGGGTTCGGCCGCCACCTGACCATGGGGGAGATCGTCGAGCAGGTCGTGATGGCGATGCGCGAGGCGCGCCCGCGTCGCCTGTCCAACGTCGTGTTCATGGGGATGGGGGAACCGCTCGCCAACTACGACCGCACGTGGGCGGCGGTCGAGCGCATCCACGGCGAGCTGGGCATCTCTGCTCGCCGCCTCACCCTGTCCACCGTGGGTATCGTGCCGGGCATCCGCCGGCTGGCAGCCGCGTCGCTGCCGGTGAACCTGGCCGTCTCGCTGCACGCCGCCAACGACGAGCTGCGCGACCGGCTCGTCCCGATCAACCGGCGGTACCCGCTCGCGACGCTGGCCGGCGCCTGCGCGGACTACGTGGCCGCAAGCGGACGGCGGCTCTCGATCGAGTGGGCGCTCATCGACGGCACGAATGACCGGCCGAGCGACATGGTCGAGCTCGCCGCGTTCGCCCGCCCCCTGGGCGCGCATGTGAACCTGATCCCGCTGAACCCCACCCCCGGCTACGCCGTGCTCGGATCGTCCCGCCGACGCGTGCTCGAGGCACGGGCCGAGCTGGAGCGCCTCGGAGTGAACGCGACGGTCCGGGCGACCCGGGGCGCCGAGATCGACGCCGCCTGCGGGCAGCTGGCGGCACGGGTCTCCGGCCCCCCGTTTGTCCATCCCCGCGGCGTCCGCTAGCATTAGCAGTCGCAAGGTTCGAGTGCTAACAGTGCCAAGGAGGCCGCTTCCATGAAGCTTCACCCCCTCGATGACCGGATTGTGGTCCGGCCGGGCGAGTCCGAGGAGACCACCGCCTCAGGGCTCGTCATCCCCGACACCGCCAAGGAGAAGCCGCAGCAGGGAGAGGTCCTCGCGGCCGGTCCCGGGCGGCGCGCCGAGAACACCGGGGAGATCATCCCGCTCGACGTGAAGGTCGGGGACACCGTCGTCTACTCCAAGTACGGCGGCACCGAGATCACCGTCGACGGTGAGGACCTGCTGATCCTCTCCGGCCGCGACGTGCTCGCCAAGCTGGACAAGTAAGCAGACCATCTGCACGACGGGGGGCCGCACCGCGCGCCGAGTGCGCGCGGTGCGGCTCTCGCATCTTCTGAGAGGATTCCAATGTCCAAGATCTTGAAGTTCGACGAGGCCGCGCGCCGCGGCCTCGAGGCCGGCGTGAACAAGCTGGCCGACACCGTGAAGGTCACCCTCGGCCCGAAGGGCCGCAACGTGGTGATCGAGAAGAAATTCGGCGCGCCCACGATCACGAACGACGGCGTCTCCATCGCCCGCGAGGTGGAGCTCGAAGACCCCTTCGAGAACATGGGCGCCCAGCTGGTGAAGGAAGTCGCGACCAAGACCAACGACGTGGCGGGCGACGGCACCACCACCGCGACCGTGCTCGCCCAGGCGCTGATCTCCGAGGGCCTGCGCAACGTGGCCGCGGGCGCCAGCCCCTCCTCCCTCAAGCGGGGGATCGAGCGGGGCGTCGCCGCCGCGGTCGCCTCGATCGCCGAGCAGGCACGCGAGGTGGAGGGCAAGACCGAGATCGCGCAGGTCGCCTCGATCTCCGCTGCGGACCCGGCGATCGGCGATGTGCTTGCCGAGGCGATCGACAAGGTCGGCAAGGACGGCACCGTGACCGTCGAGGAGTCGAACACCTTCGGCATGGAGCTCGAGCTCACCGAGGGCATGCAGTTCGACAAGGGCTACCTGTCGCCGTACTTCGTGACCGACCCCGAGCGCCAGGAAGCGGTGCTCGACGACCCGCACCTCCTGTTCATGAACGGCAAGATCAGCGCGGTGCACGACCTCGTGCCGGTCTTGGAGAAGGTCATGCAGACCGGCCGGCCGCTGCTCATCGTGGCCGAAGACGTCGAGGGAGAAGCGCTCGCGACGCTCGTCGTGAACAAGATCCGCGGCACCTTCACCTCCGTCGCGGTCAAGGCGCCGGGGTTCGGCGAGCGCCGCAAGGCCATGCTCGGCGACATGGCGATCCTCACCGGCGCGCAGGTGATCAGCGAGGAGATCGGCCTCAAGCTCGAGAGCGTGACGCTCGACCTCCTCGGCCGCGCACGCCGGGTCATCGTGACCAAGGACGAGACCACGATCGTCGAAGGCGCCGGCGCTGAGGCCGACGTGAAGGGCCGCATTGCCCAGATCAAGCGTGAGATCGAGGACACCGACTCCGACTGGGACCGTGAGAAGCTCCAGGAGCGTCTCGCCAAGCTCGCCGGTGGGGTCGCGGTTGTCAAGGTCGGCGCCGCGACCGAGGTGGAGCTGAAGGAGAAGAAGCACCGCATCGAAGACGCGCTGTCGGCGACCCGGGCGGCCGTCGAAGAGGGCATCGTGGCCGGTGGCGGCACCGCCCTCATCCGCAGCCGCGAGGCCGTCGAGAAGGTGGCGGCGAGCCTGAGCGGCGACGAGGCGACCGGGGCGCGCATCGTGGCCCGTGCCCTCTCGGAGCCGCTGCGCTGGATCGCACAAAATGCGGGCCTCGAGGGCGCCGTCTGCGTCCGCCAGGTCGCCTCGGAGACGGGGTCGATCGGGTTGAACGCGGCGACGGGCGAGATCGTCGACCTCGTGAAGGCCGGCATCATCGACCCCGCCAAGGTCACCCGCTCCGCGCTGCAGAACGCCGCCTCCATCGCCGCCCTCCTGCTCACCACCGAGGCGCTCGTGGCCGACAAGCCCGAAAAGGAGCCCGCAGGCGCCGGCGGCCACGGCCACGGCGGCATGGGCGGTATGGGCGGTATGGGCGGCATGGGCGGAATGATGTGACAATCGCCGCGTGATCCCCCGACCTCCGACGGCCGCCCCCGGCGGACCCCCGCCGTGGACGCCGAGGACCGGGATCACGATCGACGACGTGCTCGACGCGCTCGGGCGGTCCGGCCGGCTGATCGCCGACGGACCGCCCGTCGCGCGCTTGGGGGCGCCCGCCGCAGCGTCCGCAGCGTCCGCAGCGCTCCCCGCTGCGCCCGCGGCGGTGCTGGTCGCCCTCTTCGAAGAGGGTGGCGAGGCGCGGGTGCTCCTCACCCGGCGCTCGACGCAGCTGCGGACCCACCGCGGGCAGGTCAGCTTCCCCGGAGGGCGCATCGATCACGGCGAAGACGCCGTCGCGGCCGCGGTGCGCGAGGCCTTCGAAGAGATCGGGCTCGATCCCGCAGTCGTCCGCCCCGCCGGCTTCCTCGCCCCCGCCTTCGCCTTCTCCTCGGGGGACCCCATCACCGCCGTGGTCGCGACCCTGCCCGCCCGTCCCCGTCTCGTGGCGAACCCGTCGGAGGTCGACCGGGTCTTCGACGTCGCGCTCGCCGACCTTGCAGTCCACTGCACCGTGGAGCGCTGGAGCGAGCCGGGCGTGCCCGCGTTCTTCATGTACTTCTTCGCGGTCGAAGGCGAGACGGTGTGGGGGGCGACGGCCAGGATGCTCGTCGACCTGCTCACCGCGGTCCTCGGAACGCGTGGCGGGGGCTGAGCGGCACCCATCGGGAGAGGGCCCTCGTCGGAGACCGGACGGCCGGTACAGTGGGTCGCAGGTCGAGAGCACGGAGGGCAGGCGGGCGTGGCAGACATCGAGATCGGGATCTTCAAGTCGGGGCGCAGGGCCTACGGCTTCGACGACATCGCCATCGTGCCGAGCCGCAGGACCCGTGATCCCGAGGATGTCGACATCTCCTGGGAGATCGACGCGTTCCGGTTCGGTCTCCCGCTCCTCGGTGCGGCGATGGACGGGGTCACGAGTCCCCGCACCGCGGTCGAGCTGGGACGCCTCGGCGGCCTGGGCGTCTTGAACCTGGAGGGCCTCTGGACGCGCTACGAGGATCCGAGCGCACTGTTCGAAGAGATCCGCGAGCTGGACGACGACAAGGCGACGCCGCGGATGCAGCAGATGTACACCGAGCCCGTCAAGGCCGAGCTGGTGACCCGGCGCATCCGGGAGATGAAAGATGCGGGGATCACGACCGCCGCGTCGGTCACGCCCCAGCGCACCGCGGAGCTCGCACCGGCGTGCCTGGCGGCCGAGCTCGATCTCCTCGTCATCCAGGGCACCGTCGTCTCCGCCGAGCACGTGTCGAAGTCCGTCGAGCCGCTGAACCTGAAGCGCTTCATCCGCGAATTCGAGATCCCGGTCATCGTGGGTGGCTGCGCGTCGTACCAGGCGGGGCTGCACCTCATGCGGACGGGTGCGGTCGGCGTGCTTGTCGGCGTCGGTCCGGGAAACGCCTGCACCTCGCGTGCGGTGCTCGGCATCGGTGTCCCCCAGGCGACCGCGATCGCCGACGTCGCCGGCGCACGCATGCGCCACCTGGACGAGACGGGCGTCTACGTGCACGTCATCGCCGACGGCGGGATGTCCAAGGGCGGTGACGTCGCCAAGGCCATCGCCTGCGGCGCGGACGCGGTGATGCTCGGCTCCCCGCTCTCCTCTGCCGTGGAGGCGCCCGCACGCGGCTTCCACTGGGGGATGGCGACGTTCCACCCCACCCTTCCCCGTGGCACCCGCGTGCGCACGGGGGTGCGCGGCACCTTGGAGGAGATCCTCCTCGGCCCTGCCCACGAGAACGACGGGCGGATGAACCTCTTCGGCGCACTGCGCACGGCGATGGCCACGTGCGGCTACGAGACGGTGAAGGAGTTCCAAAAGGCAGAAGTCATGGTCGCCCCCGCCCTGCAGACCGAGGGGAAGCAGCTCCAGCGGTCGCAGGGCGTCGGCATGGGCCACTGACACCGCTCGTCGCGCTCGTCTCGGACCTGAACCCCGCCCAGCGCATCGCGGTCGAGCACCGTGGCGCGCCGCTGCTCGTCGTGGCGGGTGCGGGGTCGGGCAAGACGCGGGTCCTCACCCGGCGGATCGCGCACCTGCTGGCGACCGGAGACGCGGCGCCGTGGGAGATCCTCGCCATCACCTTTACGAACAAGGCCGCCGAGGAGATGCGCCGGCGGGTCATCGAGCTGGTCGGTCCGCGTGCCGAGCGGATGTGGGTCTCGACGTTCCATTCCGCCTGCCTCCGGATCCTCCGGGAGCACGCAGGGCGGCTCGGCTACGACACTGGTTTCACCGTCTACGACGAGGTCGACTCACGCCGGCTCATCGAGATCGTCGAGGACGAGCTGCACATCGACACGAAGCGGCTGCCGTCGCGCGCCGTCGCAGCCGTCATCTCCCAGGCGAAGGCCCAGCTCGTCTCCGCCGAACGGTTCGCAGACGACGCGTCGTGGGGCGCAGACCCGTACCGCCGCCGCATCGGCAGCGTGTACACGGAGTACCAGCGCCGGTTGCGCGGCGCGAACGCGATGGACTTCGACGACCTCCTGGCCTGCGCCGCGGACCTCTTGGCGCGGCACGACGATGTGCTGGAGCGCTACCGCGACCGGTTCCGTCACATCCTCGTCGACGAGTACCAGGACACGAACCATGCGCAGCACGCGCTCGTCCGGCTGTTGGGGAGCGGGCATGGCAACGTGACGGTCGTCGGAGACTCGGACCAGTCCATCTACCGCTGGCGTGGCGCGGACATCGCCAACATCTTGGAGTTCGAAGAAGCCTTCCCCAATTCGGTGACTGTGTCCTTGGAGCAGAACTACCGGTCCACCCAGACGATCCTCGACGCCGCCAATGCGGTCATCGCCAACAACTCGGCGCGTCGCCCCAAGCACCTCTTCACCCAAGGTGCCGACGGGGAGCGCATCTGCCGCTATCGGGCTGAGGACGAGCGCGACGAGGCGTCGTTCGTCGCGAGCGAGATCCTCCGACTGCGCAGCGCCGAGCACCTCTCCTACGGCGACGTCGCCGTCTTCTACCGCACCAACGCGCAGAGCCGCGCGATCGAAGAGGAGCTGGTCCGCCAGGGCATCGGCTACAAGGTGATCGGCGGCACCCGGTTCTACGATCGCCGAGAGGTCCGCGACATGCTCGCGTACCTTCGCGTCATCGCGAACCCCGACGACGAGATGTCCTTCCGCCGCATCGTGAACGTGCCAAAGCGCGGGATCGGCGCGACGTCGCTCCTGCGCCTGGCGGCTGCGGCGTCCGATGCCGGGACGAGCCTGGGGCGTGTCCTCGAGCAGGCCGAGGCAGCGGGCCTCGGCGGCAAAGCGCTCAAGGGCGCGCACGAGCTGTCGGCGATCCTGCGCGAGCTGCGCGCGGCCGCAGCCGAGATCACCCCCGGGGACCTCGTCGAGCTCGTCGCCACGCGTACCGGGTACCTCGACGAGCTGGCCGCAGAGCGCACCCACGAAGCGCAAGGGCGCATCGAGAACATCGCCGAGCTCGCGGGCGTTGCCCAGGAGTACGAGCGCGTCGGCGAGCTCCTGGAGACCGTCGCCCTCGTGTCGGACTCCGACGAGCTCGAGCCCGACGCCGCCCGGGTCTCGCTCATGACGCTGCACACCGCCAAGGGGCTGGAGTTTCCCGCGGTGTTCCTCGTCGGGATGGAAGAGGGGATCTTCCCCCATTCCCGCGCCCTTGGCGAGCCCTTGGAGCTCGAAGAAGAGCGCAGGCTCTGCTACGTCGGGATCACCCGGGCACGACGGTTCTTGACCTTCACCCACGCCTGGAGCCGCACCCTGTGGGACCGCACCATGCCGGGGATCCCGAGCAGGTTCCTCTCCGAGGTGCCGGCCGAGCTCGTGCGCGAGGTGGGGACCGGACGGCTCTACGGGGGAGGGGGCGTCACGCGCCCCGCCTCGGAGCGCGTGACCACCGGTGCCGAGGACCTCGGGCTGGAGCCCGGGGACCAAGTCGTGCACGAGCGTTGGGGTCCGGGTGTGGTGGTCAGTCGACGCGGCGAGGGTGACAAGGCGCAGGCGACCGTCCGGTTCGCGTCGGTCGGGCAGAAGCATCTTCTCCTCAGCGCGGCGCCCATCCGGCGCGGGGGCTGACGCCGGACCCGGATCATCCCCGCGGGCGCGCCCGGCGCGACGCGCCATCCCCCATTGCGGCACACGCCTGACCTGCGAAGCTCGCATTGGCGATGAGCGATCGGTAAGTTCTGATGCAAGAGGCGAGCTGCGATCGTGCGTCGATCGTCGCGGCTTCGAAGGGGATGGCGGAGGGTGCTTCGCGCTGGCGTTGTCGCGGGCGCGCGGTTCCTCACACCCCGTGAGTTGCGCAGTCGTCTGGGGAGGCGGCTGCGCGAGGGCTCGGGCCGGGAGCACCGGTCACGGAGCCTCGGAACCGCACTCGACGACGACTCCAAGGAGGGGACGTGGGGACCACGGCTGGCACCGGCGCGCGCGCGGCGCGATGGCACGTGCAGACGAAGCTCGCGGCGTGCGCCGCCGTACTCGGGGCACTCGTGGTGTGCAGCGCAGCGATGCCGGCGCCGGCTGGCGCGTCGACAGGTCCACCGGCGACATCGACGACCGCGGCCTCCGCCGGCTCGGCGCTCGCGACACTGCCGGCCTCGTTCCAGAGCTACTGGCTCGCCTCGGCCAACGGCGCGGTCACCGCCTTCGGCGGCGCGCCGCTGTACGGAACAGCGTCGGGGACGCCGCTCGACCAGCCCGTCGTCGGCATCACCGCCACGTCGACAGCTGGCGGCTACTGGCTCGTCGCCTCCGACGGCGGCGTCTTCAGCTTCGGAAACGCCAGGTACCAGGGCTCGATGGGCGGCCAGCGCCTGTACCGGCCGGTCGTCGGCATGGCCGAAGACCCTGCGACGGGCGGCTACTGGCTCGTCGCCTCCGACGGCGGCATCTTCAGCTTCGACGCGCCGTTCTACGGATCCATGGGGAACCACCCGCTGGACGAGCCGGTGGTGGGGATGGCAGCGATGCCCACAGGCGGTGGCTACTGGCTCGTCGCCGCCGACGGCGGCATCTTCACCTTTGGCAAGCCGAACAAGTTCTACGGGTCCACCGGGGGCGAGCGGCTGGACCAGCCGATCGTGGGCATGAGCGCCGCGGCCACAGGCAACGGGTACCTGCTCGTCGCCGCGGACGGCGGCATCTTCACCTTCGGCAGTGCCGCGACGATGTTCTACGGGTCGCTCGGCGGTCACTCGCTCGCCTATCCGATCGCCGGCATGGCCGCCATGTTCAGCGACAAGGGCTACTGGCTGACGGACACCCACGGTGGCGTGTCACCCTTCGGGACAGCCAAGTTCTTCGGCGACCTGCCCGCTCCCCAGCCCGTGGTGGGCATCGCCCCGGCGAAGGGGAACGGCGACCCGCCACCGGCGCAGTACACGCCGGGGAGCTACGGCTACGACGTCTCGGGCTACCAGTGCTCGAACCTGCCGAGCGGGGCCCACACCATCGGCGTCGTCGAGGTCGACGGCTGGGGGTCCGCCGCGCCGAACCCCTGCTTCGTGACAGAGGTGTCCTGGGCCAACCCCGGCGTGAACCTCTACATGTTCACGATCTATGGCACCTCCACAACTGCTGAGCCCGGCTGCGCCAGCGCACCGGTCCCAACCGCCTGCAACTTCGGGTACTCGGAGGCGGCGACCGACTTCCAGACGGCCCAGGCGGACCTGAACGCCCGGGCGACGGTTCCGTGGTGGCTCGACCTCGAACAGGCGAACTGGTCGGGCTCGACCGTGGCGAACCAGTCGGTGGTGATGGGCGCGCTGGACGCGCTGCACGGGGTCGGCGTCTCGACAGTCGGCTTCTATTTTTCCCTGTTCGGCTGGGGCCAGTTGTTCGGGACCTACAACCCGCCGGGGCCGCTCTTCCCTGCCTGGTGGACAGGTCCGACAACGGCGTACAAGTGTGCCCACGCCCGCACACTCGCCGCGTCGACCGGACACTTCATGCCGTCGGGCCCGATCGAGCTCATCCAGTACAGCGACAACGTCCACGGCTACGACGGGGACTACGCCTGCTGACCCGCCGGTCTCGCCGTGACGGCGGTCCACGAGGGGGCGCGTATCATCGGCCGCGATGAAACGCCCCTACCGCGTCGTCGTGGCCAAGCCCGGGCTCGACGGCCATGACCGGGGAGCCAAGGTCATCGCCCGTGCGCTGCGCGACGGGGGGTTCGAGGTCGTCTACACCGGTCTCCACCAGACGCCCGAACAGGTCGTCCAGGCCGTCGTCCAAGAGGACGCCGACGCCGTCGGCCTGTCGCTCCTGTCGGGCGCGCACCTCACCCTCGTGCCCCGGATCATGGACGAGCTCGCGGCCCAAGGCCGCGGCGACGTGCTCGTGCTCGTGGGGGGGATCATCCCCGATGCCGACATCCCGACGCTCAAGGCACTGGGTGTTGCCGAGGTGTTCACGCCCGGCGCGCGGCTGCCTTCGATCGGCCGATGGCTCGAAGAGGCGCTCGATCTGCGCGAGGCGGAGTCGAGCGTCTAGACCCTAGGGACGCGCCACGAGCTCAGCTCCAGGGCGTCGCCGGACCACACAGGCCAGACAGGAAGGACCGCATGGACCTCTACGAGTACCAGGGCAAGCAGTACTTCGCCCGCTTCGGCATCCCGACGTCGCGCGGAGGCGTCGCCGACAGCGTGGACGACGCGGTGGCGCAGGCCGACGCCGCGGGCTATCCCGTCGTCGTGAAGGCCCAAGTGAAGGTCGGCGGGCGCGGCAAGGCCGGGGGCATCAAGCTCGCCGGTGACGCCGACGAGGTCCGCGCGCACGCCGCAGCCATCCTCGGCATGGACATCAAGGGGCACGTCGTGCGCCGGCTGTGGATCGAGCACGCGTCGGACATCGCGGCGGAGTACTACGCGAGCTTCACGCTGGACCGCCTCGCCAAGCTGCACCTCGGCATGCTGTCTGCGACAGGTGGTGTCGAGATCGAGCAGGTCGCAGAGGACAATCCCGGCGCGATCGCCCGGCTCCACATCGATCCGGTGCAGGGACTCGACGCCGCCGCCGCCCGTCGCTGGGTCGACGAGGCGGGTCTCGACCACAAGGCCAGGGAGCAGGCGGCGGAGCTTCTCGTGGCGCTCTACCGCTGCTACGTGGAGGGTGATTGCGACCTGGCCGAGGTCAATCCCCTCATCCTCACCACCGACGGCAGGGTCCACGCACTGGACGCCAAGGTCACCCTCGACGACAACGCCGCGTTCCGTCACCCAGACTGGGCCGAGTACGCCGCCACCGAGACCGAGGACCCGAGGGAGAAGATGGCGAAGGAGAAGGGGCTGAATTACATCGGGCTCGAAGGCTCGGTCGGGATCATCGCCAACGGCGCCGGGCTGGCCATGAGCACGTGCGACGTGGTGAACCAGGTCGGGGGGCAGCCCGCCAACTTCTTGGACATCGGCGGCGGCGCCAACGCCGACGTGATGTCCGCGGCGCTCGAGGTCATCAACGCCGACCCGCACGTCCGAGCGATCTTCGTGAACATTTTCGGCGGCATCACGCGTGTCGACGAAGTGGCCAAGGGCGTCATCGAGGCCCTCGGGCGCGTCGACCTTCGCGCACCGATCGTGCTGCGCCTCGACGGCACGAACGCAGAGGAAGGGCGCGCGCTGCTCATCCCGCACCTCTCCGACCGGCTGATCGCCGAAGAGACGATGATGGCGGCGGCGCGACGGGCCGTCGCGCTGGCGAACCAGACCGGAGCACACGACGCGAGCGAGGAGAGAGCGTGAGCATCTTCGTCGACGAGACGACCACCGTGGTCGTCCAGGGGATCAGCCCCACGAGCCAGGGGCTCTACCACGGGCTGCGCAACCGGGCGTACGGCACCAAGGTCGTTGCGGGCACGAACCCGAAGCGCGGCGGTGAGGAGATCGAGGGCATCCCGGTCTTCTCGTCGGTGGCCGAGGCGGTCGCCGCGACGGGCGCGGTCGCGTCGTTCATCTCGGTGCCGCCGCCGCATGCCGCCGCTGCGGTCCTGGAGGCCGCCGACGCGGGCATCTCCTTCATCGTCTGCATCACCGAGGGGATCCCCGCCCAAGACGAGGCCCTCACGTACAACCGCCTGCAGCGCGAGCATCCGGCGACGCGGTTGCTGGGGCCGAACTGCCCGGGGATCATTTCGCCTGGCAAGTGCAATATCGGCATCACCTCGGGAGACATCGCGCTCGCAGGCGGCCCCGTCGGGATCGTGAGCCGCTCGGGCACGCTCACGTACCAGGCACTGCACGAGCTCTCCCGCCAAGGGGTCGGCCAGACGACGTGCGTGGGCATCGGCGGCGACCCGGTGCCCGGGACGAACTTCATCGACTGCCTCGAGGCGTTCGAGGCAGATCCCGACACCAAGGCCGTGATGATGATCGGCGAGATCGGTGGCGGCGAGGAGGAGAGGGCCGCCGGGTACATCGCCGAGCACGTGACCAAGCCCGTCGTCTGCTACGTCGCGGGCGTCACCGCCCCCCCTGGACGCAAGATGGGCCACGCCGGGGCGATCATCTCGGGTTCCGCGGGCACCGCCCAGGCCAAGATGGCGGCGCTCTCGGCGGCCGGTGCCGTCGTCGCGGAGAACCCGACCGAAGCCGCCGTCCGCATGGTGGAGATTGTCAAGGAGCTGGGCTGAGCGCCCGGGACAACGCGGCGCGCGGCCGTGCAGGCCCTGCGGGACGTGTGGGCCGTGCGGGACGTGTGGCGGTCCTCGTGTCGGGGAGCGGCACTATCTTCGAGGCGATCGCTGCTGCCGGGGTTCCCGTCGCCGTCGTGCTCGCCGACCGCCCGTGCCGCGGCCTGGCGCTCGCGGGGTCCGCGGGCGCCGAGGCGGTGCTCGTCGACCGCCGGGACTGGGGAGGTTTCGGCGCGTCGTTCGACAGAGCTGGGTTCACGGGCGCTGTCACCGCGGCGCTCGCGGGCCGCACAGTGGATCTCGTCGCGATGGCCGGCTTCGGGACGGTGCTCACCGGGTCGATCCACGACGTCTTCGGCGGGCGCATCGTGAACACCCATCCGTCGCTCCTGCCGGAGTTCCCGGGGTGGCACGCGGTCGCCGACGCACTGGCAGCCGGGGTGCCCGTGACGGGCTGTACGGTGCACCTCGCCACGATCGACCTCGACGCGGGGCCGATCCTCGCCCAAGAGGAGGTGACGGTGCTGGCCGGCGACACGGTCGAATCGCTGCACGAGCGCATCAAGGAAGTGGAGCGCCGCGTGTACCCCCAGACGATCCTCACCCTGCTTGGCCAGCTCGCAGGGTCTGGCACCCGAGCGGCGGGGTGATGCGCCGGTGAGGGCCCTTCTCTCGGTGCACGACAAGACCGGGCTCGCGGAATTCGCCCGAGGGCTCGCCGCGCTCGGCTGGGAGCTCGTGGCGAGCGGCAACACGGCGAAGGCGCTCGAAGACGCAGGGGTCACGCCGCTCCAGGTCTCCGATGTGACCGGCTCTCCCGAGATGCTGGGGGGACGCGTGAAGACGCTCCATCCGCGCATCCACGGCGGGATTCTGGCCGATCGTTCGGTTCCGGCGCACCTCGCCGATCTCGCGAGCCAGGGCATCGAGCCGATCGATCTCGTGGTGTCGAACCTCTACCCGTTCCTGACCGAGCCCTCGATCGAGACGATCGACGTCGGCGGGCCCGCGATGGTGCGGGCGGCCGCAAAGAATTTCGCGCACGTGGCGGTCGTCACGTCGCCCGCCGACTACGACGAGGTGCTCGCCGAGCTGCGAGGAACGGGATCGCTCTCCGACGCGACGCGGCGGCGTCTCGCGCGTGCGGCGTTCGCGCACACCGCCGCCTACGACGCGGCCATCGTGGCGTGGCTCGATCAGGGAGACCCCCTGCCACCGACGCTCCACGTCACGTTGGCACGCGCGGAGGTCCTGCGCTACGGAGAGAACCCGCATCAGCAGGGCGCCCGCTACCGGGCGGGGCCGGGGTGGTGGGACCGGGTCGTCCAGCACGGTGGGACGGCGCTGTCCTATGTCAACATCTTCGACGCCGACGCCGCGTGGCGACTCGTCCACGAGCTGGCCGGGGACGCCGGCGGACGGGCGGCCGCGGTCATCGTGAAGCACGCCAACCCGTGCGGCGCGGCGGTCGCGGGCGATCTCGGTGCTGCGTACGCCCGGGCGCTCGAGTGCGATCCGGTCTCGGCGTTCGGTGGCGTCGTGGCGCTCGAGGGTGAGGTGACCGAGGAGGTCGCCGCCGTGGTCGCGGCCGGTCCGCAAGCCGACGTGATCGTCGCGCGGAGCTTCACCCCCGAAGCGGTCACGCGGTTGACCTCGCGCAGAAAGGCGACCCGCCTGCTCTCGGCGCCGGCTCCCGAGGAGGCCGGGCGCCAGCTGCGGACCCTCGGCGCCGCGGCCCTCGTCCAAGGTCCCGATGTCCTCCTCGCAGCGCCGCAGCACTGGGAGGTGGCGACGACCCTGAAGCCCTCCGAGATTCAATGGGGCGACCTCGTGATCGCGTGGCGCGTCTGCGCGCGTACGACCTCGAACGCGATCGTGATCGCGTCCGGTGGGCAGGCCGTCGGGGTCGGCGCCGGCCAGCAGTCGCGAGTGGTCGCGGCCGAGCTCGCCGTCTCCAAGGCCGGGACGCGCGCGCAGGGTGCGGTGGCGGCGAGCGACGCCTTCTTCCCTTTCCCCGACGGGCTGGACGTGCTCACGCGCGCGGGCGTCGGCGCGGTCGTCCAACCCGGTGGTTCGGTGCGCGACGCCGAGGTGATCGCCGCCGCCGAGGCTGCAGGGATCGCGATGGTGCTGACCGGCGAACGGCATTTCCGGCATTGAGTGCGTTGCTCCTCGACGGCGAGCGCGTCGCGGCCCGGGTGCGCGCCGAGGTGGCCGGACGCGTCGCCGCACTCCGTGCGCGCGGCGTCAGCGTGGGCCTGGGGACGGTGCTCGTCGGAGACGACCCGGCGAGTGCGCGCTACGTGGCGATGAAGCACGAGGACTGTGCCGAGGCCGGCATCTCTTCTGTGCACGAGCACCTGCCGGCGAGCGCCACCCAGGCCGACGTGGAAGCTGCCGTCTCGCGCTTGAACGCCGACGCGCGCGTCGATGCCTACCTCGTGCAGCTCCCGCTCCCCGCCGGTCTCGACGAAGAGCGGGTCCTGTGCGCGGTCGACCCGGCCAAGGATGTCGACGGTCTGCACCCGATGAACCTCGGGCGCCTCGTGATGGGGCGTCCCGGCCCGCTGCCGTGCACCCCGGCGGGAATCGTGGAGCTCCTGGCGGCATACGACGTGGCGGTCGAGGGCCGCCACGTGGTGGTCATCGGGAGGGGACTCACCATCGGTCGGCCGCTCGCGCTCCTGCTCGCGCTCAAGCGTCGCGGATGCAACGCGGCGGTCACCGTCGTGCACACCGGCGTCGACGACCTCGGGGAGCTGGTCCGCCAGGGCGACATCGTGGTGGCGGCCGCAGGGCGCGCCGGGCTCGTCACCCCCGACATGGTCAAGCCCGGTGCCGCCGTCGTGAGCGCGGGAACGTCGTGGGAGGGCCGGCGGCTGGTCCCCGACGTGGAGGAGTCCGTCGCCGAGGTGGCGGCGTGGATCACGCCGCGCCTCGGCGGGGTGGGTCCGATGACCCGGGCCATGCTCCTGCGCAACACCGTGCTCGCAGCCGAGCGGGGAGCCCTTGGCGCGGCCTCCGGCGCCGGCAGCTCGTAGCATTTGGCGATGGCCCGCATCGCCGACCTGCTCTCGGCGGGGAAGACGTACTCCTTCGAGTTCTTCCCGCCCAAGAGCGACGCCGAACAGGCGACGCTCACCCGCACCCTGCACGAGCTCGAGCCGCTGCAGCCCTCCTTCGTGTCGGTCACCTACCGCGGAGGTGCAGCTTCGCGGGGACGGACGTTCGACCTCGTGACGGCGATGCTGCACGTCACGAGGCTCCAGCCGATGGCCCACCTCACCTGCGTCGGCCACACGCGCCTCGAGCTCGCCGAGATCCTGGTCGACTACCGCAAGGCCGGCATCGAGAACCTGATGGCGCTCGGCGGCGACCCACCGCAAGCGCCTGGGGACGAGCCCGGCGAGCTGCGTCACGCGCTCGAGCTGGTGGAGCTCGCCCGCGCCGTCGGAGGATTCTCCATCGGTGTGGCCGCGCACCCCGCGGGGCATCCGGCGTCGCCGGACATGGAGGCCGACCGCGACCGGCTGGCCGAGAAGCTGGCGCACGCGGACTTCGCGGTGACCCAGTTCTTCTTCGACGCCGAGCTGTACGCGAGTCTGCTCGACGACCTGGCCCGGCGCGCCATGACCAAGCCCGTCCTCCCCGGCATCATGCCGGTCACCTCGCTCTCTTCGATCCCCCGCATGGCCCAGATGGGCTCACCGGTGCCCGAGTGGGCCCAGGCGCGCCTCCGCGCCGCGGCGTCGCGCGGCGGGAGCGAGGCGGTACGTGCCGAGGGCATCGCCATGGCGACCGAGCTGTGCCGGGCCCTCCTCGACCTGGGAGCGCCTGGGCTGCACTTCTACACGTTGAACCGTTCGACCGCGACCCGGGAGATCTACCGCGCGCTCGGCCTCGCGCCGACGCTTTCGGCGGCGGGCTGACTGGCGCCGCGACCCCTTTGCGAAATGGAGTGTCCCCCGTCCCCCCGGTAGGCTCACGCCATGGCAGAAAAGATCACGATGGGCCCCGACGGGACCCTCCACGTACCCGACGAGCCGATCATCCCGTTCATCGAGGGTGACGGCACCGGGGTCGACATCTGGCCGGCGGCGAAGCTGGTCCTCGACGCCGCGGCCGCCAAGCACGGGCACCGCATCGCATGGAAGGAGGTGCTGGCCGGGCAGAGGGCGTTCGACGAGACGGGCGACTGGCTCCCCGCGGAGACGGTCGATGCCTTCAAGGACTACCTGATCGGGATCAAGGGCCCCCTCACCACGCCGATCGGTGGCGGGTTCCGCTCGCTCAACGTGGCGTTGCGCCAGATCCTCGATCTGTACGTCTGCCTCCGCCCGGTGCGCTGGTTCACGGGCGTCCCCTCGCCCGTCAAGCATCCCGAGCTCGTCGACATCGTGATCTTTCGGGAGAACACCGAGGACATCTACGCGGGACTCGAGGTCCAAGAGGGCACGCCCGAGGCCAAACGTCTGATCTCCCTCCTCCACGACGAGTACGGCTGGGAGATCCGCTCGGACTCGGGGATCGGCATCAAGCCCGTCTCGGTCACCGGCTCCAAGCGCCTCATCCGCGCGGCGATCCGATACGCGCTCGATCACCACCGCGCGTCGGTCACCCTGGTCCACAAGGGAAACATCCAGAAGTTCACCGAGGGCGCGTTCCGCCAGTGGGGCTACGACCTGGTCCACGAGGAGTTCGCAGACGTCGCGGTCGGATGGGACGACTGCAAGGGCGATCCCGGAGACAAGCTGCTCGTGAAGGACAACATCGCCGACATCATCTTCCAGCAGGTGCTCACGCGCCCGGACGACTTCGACGTCATCGCGACGACCAACCTGAACGGCGACTACCTCTCGGACGCGCTGGCCGCCCAGGTCGGAGGCATCGGCATCGCCCCGGGTGCGAACATCAACTACGTGACCGGCCACGGCATCTTCGAGGCGACGCACGGCACGGCGCCCAAGTATGCCGGCCAGGACAAGGTGAACCCCGGATCGGTGCTCCTCTCGGGCGTGCTCATGTTCGAGCACCTCGGCTGGCAGGATGCGGCCCAGGACATCGTGCGGGCGCTCGAGGCGACGATCGCGGAGAAGATCGTGACCTACGACTTCGCCCGCCAGATGCAGGGTGCCACCGAGGTGAAGACCTCCGAATTCGGCGCTGCGGTGGTCGACCGCCTCTGAGCGGCGCGCCCCCTGTCGCCGGCGACCTGCGCCGGGCGGCGCGC
>JAJYPY010000168.1 GCA_021794995.1 Actinomycetes bacterium
GGGGCGGGCCGAGCAGCGGGGGCGGGCCGAGCAGTGGGGGCGGGCCGAGCAGTCGCTCGGGGACGGGCGGGGTCTTCCGCCGGATCCTCGTCGGGTTCGACGGCTCGAAGGATGCCCAAGGCGCGCTACGCGCAGCGATGGCCCTTGGAGCCGAGATCGGAGGAGACGTCCGCGTCCTTTTGGTCGTGCGTCCCCCGGCGCACGCGGAGACACCGGAAGAGCTGGCGAGCGCTGAAGCGGCCGAGCGGGACAACCTGTCGAGGGGCCTGCTCGCATTCGACGACACGACGTCGGGTCCGGCGATCGACATCAAGGTGGTCTTCAGGGACGACCCCGCCCGGGCGCTGGCAGAGCACGCCGAGGAGCACGGCTTCGATCTGGTCGTGGTGGGCTGCCACGGCCGCGACCACGTGATGCATCGGCGGCTCGGAACGTCCGTCGAAGCCCTCTTACGGAGCCACCCCTGCCCGGTCCTCGTCGTCTGACGGGCTCAGGGGTCCGCGCCCGGGGAGCCCATGCGGCTCACGCCCGCGCCGTTTCGCGGGGCGCGGGAGCGTCCTCGTCACGCTCGTTCAGCCACCCGCCGATACGCCGGTACACGTCCGCTCCGTAGCTGGTCGGGAGCGGATCTGCCACCACAAGCTTGTAACTGCGCCGTCCGTCGGGCCCGCGCTCTGCCCGGAGAAAGAGGGTCGACGACGCGCTCTCGCGTTTGAAGCTGTCGGCGAGGTCGAACTGGTGGGTCACGAAGAAGATCCGCACGTGCGCCTCGAGGAGGGCATGGACGACCTGTCGCCCGATCTCGGATCCCTCGCGTTCGTTGGTCGCTGCGAACGACTCGTTGAAGAGCACGAGGCAGTGGCTGGAGAGCTGCGTTGCGAGTGCGTCCATCCGCCGAAGCTCTTCGTCGAGCCTCCCGCTTCGCATCGTGGCGTCTTCTTCCCGGATGAAGTGGGTGAAGACCCCCGTGCTGACGCTCGCCCGGAACGAGTCTGCGACGACGAACATGCCGCACTGCATCATGAGCTGTGCGGTCCCCACGCTGCGCAAGAAGGTGGACTTCCCTCCGGAGTTGGCACCCGTGATGATGACGAGCGGCGTGCCGTCGGCCTCGACGTCGTTTCCCACCACGTGCCCGGCGAGCTGCAGCGCGAGGGACACGTCGCACAGCCCCGAGCACACGAGGCCGAAGGGCTCGGGTGTGGAGGGCTCGGGGAGGGTGGTGGGCAGCGCCTTTTCCGCGAGCAGATCGTGCAGGTTCAGGCATCCCACGTAGAAGGCGAGCTCCGCACGCAGCATCATGAAGTAGCTCTCGATGTGGTCGGCCGCTTGGGCGGCCGCATTGGCCACCAGGTTCAATCCCCGGCTGGTGATGTCGGAGAGCTCCTGGGAGCCGGCCTCGTCCCGAGGGTGCACGCTGAACGTGTACGAGGTGCGGGGACCGAGCCCGAGCCGCTCCTTCCAACGGGCCCTGCCGGCGCGCGGTGCGTGCAGGACGTAGTCGATGCCGCTGTTGTCCCGGTCGAGCCTCGCGCTCATGAGCTCGCCACTGCGAAAGTGAAGCTGGTCGAGATGGGCGTCGAGCGTCGCGAAGTACCCGTCGTCGAGATCGGTCTCGATGATCCGAAAGAAGGTCCGCATGCCGAGAGAGGAGAACTCGGCGGCATGGTCGTCGGCGATCTTGCGGAGCTGCCGCAACCTGACGACGAAGGCTCCGAGCTGCTGGACGGCGCCGTGCAGGATCAGGTGCGGCGAGCTCGATCGGTAGCTGAAGAACGCGCGTTTGTCGCTCAGGGCCGTCACCACGAGCGCGTACATCTCCCGGATGACGTCAGGGTGGGACATGCAGTCGAGCAGGACCTGCTGGCGGTACCGGATCTCTTCGGGATTGCCGAGGCTCGCCAACAGGACCTTGCGGGACACGTCGAAGATGAACTTGTCCCCGTTCGCCATGGCGCCCAGGAGCGTCCCGAGGTCCAGGTCCTGCTCGAGATCTCCATGATGGGGTGGCAGGGTGGCATCGACGTCGAAGTCCCGGTCTGCGTAGAGAAGATGTGCCTTCACGAGATCCTCTGACGCAATCGCTCGTAGGTCACGTTGTACTTCTCCGCGAGCGCGACCGCATACGCCAGCCCGTCGGCTGGCCCGCGCACGACTTTGAAGGTTCGCTCGGCTGGGTTTCCGGGGACGATCGTGCTCACCAGGCTGACGACCGACTCGCCCATCGTTGCGAGCTCTTCTACGAAGGTGACATAGACGCACAGGCAGTCAAGCAGGATGACCTTGCGCATCACCTTGGTGCCGAGGAAGAGCGAGTCGGCCAGCGTCGTCGAGGTGAAGATCTCGTTCATGATGATGATGCTGTCGGGCGTGGCCGCGGTGAGGATCGCCTGGATCCGCAGGAGGTCGTCTTCGAGCTTTCCGCTCAGCTTGGTGACGTCCTCTTCCCGCTCGAAGTGCGTGAAGAGGCGGTCGAAGAGAAAGAGGCGTGCGGCACGTCCGGGTACCGGGCATCCCACGTTCGCCAGATGGTGGAGCTGACCGAACGTCCGCGCAAAGGTGGTCTTTCCGCCTTGGTTCGGGCCAGAGACGACGAAGACGCGTTCGGGCCCCTCCAAAAAGAAGTCGTTGCACACCACGGTCTCCCCTTGAGGGGCCAGGGACGTGGCGAGGGCAAGATCGAACGTCTCTCGCGCAAAGACGGCCTTGGAGGCACCCGTCACCTCGGGGTAGCAGAACGGGAGACCGAGGCTGCTGAGCCGGTCGATGTACCCTCGGTAGGAAAGGAAGAACTGAAGCTCCCGTTCGAAGCGCCGGACCGTGTCACTGAAGAAGCCGGTGCGCCGGCCGCAGTAGCTCTCGAGCGCGGTGAACTCGTCGGGGAACAGCCGGGCCACGAGGTCGAGGATCTGCGCGCCGATGCGGTTCATGCCGGGCCAGGCGCGGTAGACGCGCCGGTAGTCCTTCACGGCGCCCTGCCGGAAGCGCGCGAAGACCTCCTGGACCTCGGCGCTGTAGTCGTCCTCACCCTCGTAACGCCGCACGTCCACTCGCAGGCCCCGGACGTGGACGCAGTAGCGGATTGCTGCGAGCGCCTCCACGCACTGCTGGGTCTCTTGCGCGAGCGAGGTGAACTCGGAGGACTCGACGTACGCATCGAAGTACGCGCGGAAGTGCTGCAGTGCCCGGGACTCGATGCGAGCGGCTCGGAGCGCGTCACGGACGGATCGCACGGCGTCGCAGTAGATCGACGCGGCATCGAGATGCCATGCGCGACGCTGGTGCAGGACGCGCATTGTCTCGATCTGCCTCAGATGGGCACGGACCCGTGCCATGTGCTCCGAGAACTGCTGGAGGTGCTCGAAGAGCGTGGTGTCGTCGAGGTCTCGGAACACCTCCTGGCGGTACACGACGGTGTCCGTGTCATGGACGTGCGTGAAGAGCAGGTCGCTCAGGAAGTCGGGCTCCTCGCGCTCGGCGACGATGTCTGCCACCACCTGGTCGAGGTTCAGGTCGGACGCGAACGAACGGTCCGGCTGGGCGGCGGACTGGCCAGGTCGCGGGGCTCGCGCACTGAGGAGGCTGTGCACGGGCCGGATCGTGGGTGTCTGGGCTCGTCCGGTGGGTCCATCAGTGACCAAGGCGCACTCCTGTTCTCGTCCGGAGACGTGCAGCAGGAGCCATCAGCCCGAAGGCATCGCGGCGAGCTCCATCGCCACTTCTTCTTGGTCCAGCCTACCGGCTGCCTGCCGCCGCAGGCAACGCGCAGGCACGCGCCACGCAGGAGCGACGACGGGATCTCACCCGGACGCTCCCTCGATCGGTGCGGCGCCGGGGGGCACCTGGTTGAGGGACGCGACGATCCACTCGCCGCCATTGCGCTCGAGCACGTTGTAGCAGCCGGTCTCCTGAGGGATCGCGTCCAGGTGGCCCAGACCGGGGTCGATGGAAAGAAGGAGGACCCGGATCACGATGTCGTGGCTGACCACGATCGCGGCGTCCCCGTCGGCGCGTGCGGAGACGTCGGCGAACGCGTCTCGGACACGGGCCCGCACCTGTTCTAGGGGTTCCACGCCGGGCGCGTCGTCGAGAGAACCGAAGCGACGTACGACGTCCGGGCGTGCCATGCCTGCCCAGCGGCCGTAGTCGCGGTCGACCAGACGCTGGTCGATCTCGATGCCGGCTCCTCCCGCCGAGGCGATCGCCCGCGCCGTCTGCAGCGCCCTTGCAAGCGGGCTCGTCACGACCCGGCGGGCGCGTACACCGGCCATCGCCCGG
>JAJYPY010000035.1 GCA_021794995.1 Actinomycetes bacterium
GCGGCGCGTCGCAGGCTCCGCCAGACATGGGACGCGTTCGTGATGGACGGGCTCGGCGTGCGCTGCGTGTCGGGCAACGACTGGGTGACCGCTGCCGAGACCGCCGAGTGTGTCATCGCCCTGTGCTCCGCCGGGTTGGTAGATCTCGGGCGAGAGCTGTTCGCAGCCGGACAGGGCTTGCGGCTCGCCGACGGCTCCTACTGGACGGGCATGGTCTATCCCGCCGAGGTGACGTTTCCGGGTGCCGAGCGGACCACCTACACCGCGGCGGCGATGGTGCTCGCGGCCGACGCGCTGAGCCGGACGTCGCCAGCCTCGGGCCTCTTCTGCGGTGACCACGTCCCTTCGGCGCTCGACATCGCCGAGCCGTGGTGTGCTGAGGGGCGCGACGGATGCGCATGGGAAGCGGACATCCCGCCGGCCTCGTAGATCGTCCCTATCCGGCACGCCGGCGCAGGACGCGCAGGCTCCCGCACTCGTCCTCCTCTTCCCACTCGCCCGATCCGAGTGCGGCGCGCCACAGGTCGTAGGGCGGCCGTCCGCCGTCTGCGGGATCGGAGAAGACGTCGTGGATCGCGAGGAGGCCGCCCACCGAGACGTGCGGGGCCCACCCGCGGTAGTCGGCCCATGCCGGCACCTCCCCGTGGCCGCCGTCGATGAAGCAGAATGCCAGCGGCGTCGCCCAACACGAGGCGACCGTGGCCGAGTCGCCGACCACCCCGACCACCACCGACTCGAGGCGTGCGTCGGCGACCGCTCGCCGCCAGTGGGGGAGCGTGTCGATCCGGCCGTCGCGCGGATCGACGAGGTCGGGATCGTGGTGCTCCCAGCCCACCTGGTTCTCCTCGGAGCCGCGGTGGTGGTCGACGCTCAAGAGGATGGCCCCGCTCTCCTCCGCGGCGGCGCCGAGGTACAGGGTGGACTTGCCGCACCATGCGCCGATCTCCACGAAGACGGGAGGCGTCTCATGCACCGACGCCGCCCCCTCGCCTGCTCGGCGCGCCGCGAGGAGCAGCGCCATGCCCTCGTCGTCAGGCATGAAGCCGCGCGTGCGGCGTGCGCGCGCCACGAGCTCTCGGGTCCGTCCGCTCGTGCCGTCCGCGACGACGTCGGCGCCGTGCGTCACGTGGCCAGAGCGTAGATCCCGTACGCGGCGAAGCCCAGCAGCGCGAGGCCTCCGGCGCGCCGGATCCACTCGAGCGGCAGGATCCGGAGCAACGCTCGACCGCCGAAGGCTCCCGCGGCGGAGGCGGCCAGGAGTCCGGCGTACGCACCGACGAACACCCCCCAGGGCTCGTGATACTTGCCGACGAGGTTGATGGTGAGGAGCTGGGTGAGGTCGCCGAACTCCCCAACGAGGATCACGCCGAAGGCGGAGCCGACGACCTTCCACGGCGCGGTCGCGACCGGTGTGGCGCCTTCCGCCTCGTGTTCCCCGCGTGCCTTCTCGCGGCGCTCGGGTACGGCCAGGAGGAGCACCGCGCCGACGAAGAAGAGCCCCGTCACGACGATCTCGAGCGCCTCGTGGGGAAGCAGCTCGATCGCGCGTCCGGCGCCGACGGCGAGTCCCACGTGGATCAAGAACGCCCCCGCCGCTCCGAGCCAGACGAGGATCGGCCGGCTGCGGCTCCCCATGACGAGGGTCGCGATCATCGTCTTGTCCGGCAGTTCGGCCGCCGTCACGAGGACGAAGACGGTGAGGACGACCCCCGCGCTCACCGCACGCCGCTCAGTCCCGTGCGACGCGGCTGAGCGTCTTGGCGAGGTGCCCGTGCTCGCGCATGCGCTGGGCGAAGCGGACGTTCACCTCCAGCTGCTCGAGAGTCTGGGCGACGGTGCGCGTCCCGACGGCCAGTGGGTGCTCGGTGAGGAATGCCCGCACGTCGGCGGCGAGCGCCGGGTCTGCGCACAGGGTGCGCACTGCTGCCACCATGCGGTCGTGCGTGACGTCGGGGAAGCGGTCGAGAAGCACCCGCCACTGCGACTTCACGCGCTCCCACACCGCCGGGCCACCGACGCGGTTGCCCAGCAGCACGTTCACGAGGAAGGGACCGTCCTGCCTCCGCACGTCGGAGATCGCGAGCTCGTAGGTGCTCATGCACGTCTCGACGTCTGGAAAGGACCCCAACGCCATCAGGTGGCGGCGCTCGTCCTGCGGGTTGGCGGGATGCCGGTAGCGATCGAGCACGGCCTCGTAGTCTCCGTCCCGGCACTGGTCGGCGACGACGTCGAGCACCGCGGTCTCGATGTCCGCGTCGATCGCCCCGCCGCCCTTTTGCGCGTCGAAGCGCCGGGCCGCCTCGCTGCGGACGTCCGCTGTCGCCCCCGTCGTCCCGAGGACCCCGAGCAGCAGGGCGCGTAGCGTCGGGATGCGCTCGCCCTCGCCCTCGGTGCGCTCCCATCCGAGGGTGGCCGCGCGCGGTCCGAGCAGCGTCCGCGCGGCGGCCTGCACCAGCGGGCGGTCCTCATCGCCGGCGACGCGGTCGCACAGGCGGAGCGCCGAGGCGACGACGTGGTAGACGGCTGGCTCGCCCTCCTCACCGAGACAGCTCGCCAGCTCCAAGAGGTCACCCAGCTCGCCTCGCCCGGCGAGGGCGAGTGCCCAGGTGTCGGAGAAGAGGTTGAAGCGCTCCAGCGCGCCGAGCGTCTCGAGGCGCGATGCCAGCGCCGTGCGTTGGGCTGCGCCGTACGCGACCCGGTAGACGCCCCAGCCTCCGGCGTTGACGAGGAGACCGCCTGTTGCGCGGGGCTCGACCTCGAGGGTGGCGGTCCCTTCGCTGAGCAGCAACCTCCGCACGGGTCGGTCGTCGAGCGGTCGCACGAGCACCGGGACGAGCCAGCGGGACCCGATGGACGACCCCGCGTCTCGTGGCTCGGGGAGATAGGAGAACGGCTCCTGGCTGAGGACCGCTCCTTCAGCGCGCACGAGCGGATGACCGCCTTGGAGGATCCAGGTGTCCGCGATCTCACGGATCGGCATGCCGCTCGCTTCCTCCAGCGCCTTCCACAGATCGGCCGTCTTCGTGTTTCCATAGGCGTGTGCCTCGAGGTAGCGCCGGACCCCGGCGCAGAAGACGTCCGCGCCCAGGTACTGCTCGAGCATGCGCAGGACGCTTGCCCCCTTCGCGTAGGTGAGGACGTCGAACATCCCGTCGGCCTCCTCGGGTGAGCCCACCGGGTATTCGATCGGACGCGTCGTGTGCAGGCCGTCGACCGCCATCGCTGCGTCGCGCTCGAGGCCGAAGGAGGTCCAGCGCTCCCATCCAGGGCGGTAGTGGTCGGTCGCCAGCACTTCCATGAACGTCGCGAACGCTTCGTTCAGCCAGATGCCCTCCCACCATCCCATGGTGACGAGGTCGCCGAACCACATGTGCGCAACTTCGTGGTGCACGACGTCGGCGATGCGCTCGAGCTCCACGCGCGACGCCGCCGCAGGGTCGACCAGCAGCGCCGTCTCGCGGAACGTGACGCATCCGAGGTTCTCCATGGCGCCGTGCGCAAAATCGGGGATCGCCACAAGGTCCAACTTCTCGCCGGGGTAGGGGATGCCGAAGTACTCGGTGAAGAACTCCAACGCGTGACGGGCGACGTCCACGGCGAACGAGGTGAGGTGTGCCTTGCCGGGAGTGTGCACGACCCGGATCGGCACCCCGCCGGCGTCGACGGGATCGGTGGCCTCGAGCGGGCCGACGACGAAGGCAACGAGGTACGGCGACATCTTCATCGTCGGGCCGAAGCGCACTCGGCGCTTCGCCGCGCCGTCGACGCTCGCCGCCTCGTCCGACACGATGGGTGAGTTCGAGAACGCGGCAAGCTGTTCGTCGATGACGAGGGTGATCTCGAACGTCGCCTTGCGGTCGGGCTCGTCCCAGCACGGGAAGGTGCGACGCGCGTTGGTCGCCTCCAACTGGGTGGTGGCGATGGTCCTCGTGCGTCCGTGCTCGTCGGTGAAGGTGCTGCGGTAGAAGCCGCGGAGCTTGTCGTTCAGCTCGCCCTCAAAGGAGATGGACACGGTCGCATCGCCCTTCGCAAGCGGCGCGGGGAGGTGGAGCACCGCTCGCTCACCCTCTGCGTCCAGCGTGACCGTGGCGCGCATCGGGTCGCCGGCCGGGGGCGTCACCATGGCGGCGGCGATCTCGAGCTCCGCTGCGTGCAGCACGACCCGGTCCGTCTGGTCGTGCACGATCACGTCGATCTCGACGGAGCCCGAGAAACGGGCCGCGCCGAGGTCGGGCGTGAGCACGAGCCGGTACGCGGTCGGCTCGACGGTGCGCGGAAGCCGATGCGGGTCGGCATCGCAGGGCGCGGAGGCTGGGTCCCCTGGGACAGATCGCATGTAGAACGACGCTACCCTGCAGCGGTGAGCGAGCCCACCTCGTCGTCGGAGCCCCAGCCGCCGCTTCCAGCTCTCGATGTCGTCGCCATGGGCAGCGCGCTCGTGGACATCCTGGCCACGGTTCCCGACGAGACGCTCCTGCGGCTCGGTCTCGTGCGGGGGTCGATGGAGCTCGTCGACCTCGCGCGCGCCGAGTCGATCTACGCCGAGATGGGTCCGGCAGTCGAGGTCTCGGGCGGATCCGCGGCGAACACCGTCGCCGGGATCGCGGCCCTCGGGGGAAGGGCGGGGTACATCGGCAAGGTGGCGGACGACGCCCTGGGCAGCGTCTTCGTTCACGACATGCGCTCGCTCGGCGTGGAGCTGCACGCCGCGGTCGCAGGCGCAGGGGCGGGCGACGCCGAGCAGCGCGGGACCGGCAGGTGCCTCGTGCTCGTCACGGGGGACGCCGAGCGCACGATGGCGACGCACCTCGGGGTCGCCGCGACCATCGGAGACACAGACGTGGACGACGAGCTCGTTGCCGCTGCCAGCGTCTTGTACCTCGAGGGCTACCTCTGGGATCTCGATGCGGCCAAGCGCGCCATGCGCAGGGCCGTACGGGTGGCGCACGAGCACGACTGCTCGGTCGCGCTGTCACTCTCGGACTCTTTCTGCGTCGAGCGTCACCGCGAGGAGCTCCTCGACCTCGTGGTCACCGACGTCGACCTGCTGTTCGGCAACGAGGGGGAGCTCTGCGGGCTTTTCGGGGATGCGTCGCTCGACCGCGCGCTGTCCTCCGCCGAGGAGACCGGCGTCCTGACCGTGGCCACGCGCGGAGCGGCCGGCTCGGTCGTCGTCGCCGGCCGCGGTCCGCTGATGGTGCCTGCCGCTCCGGTCGACGGGATCGTCGACACGACGGGCGCGGGCGATCTGTACGCCGCGGGGTTCCTCTACGGGATCACGCACGGTGCCGACCCGGTCGACTCCGCGCGCCTGGGCTCGCTGTGCGCGGCGGAGGTGATCGGCCACGTCGGAGCCCGTCCGCAGCGGGACGTCGCCGCGCTCGCGCTGAAAGCGGGGCTCGTGTAATGGCGCTCTCTGTCGGCATCGTGGGACTGCCCAACGTCGGCAAGTCCACGCTGTTCAATGCGCTGACCGACAACGAGGTGCTCGCGGCCAACTACCCGTTCGCCACCATCGACGCCAATGTCGGAGTGGTCGCCGTGCCCGATCCACGCCTGGATCGCCTGGCCGCGCTGTACGACAGCGAGCGGGTCGTTCCTGCGACGGTCACCTTCGTCGACATCGCCGGCCTCGTGCGCGGCGCGTCGGAGGGGGAGGGGCTCGGCAACCGGTTCCTTGCCGCGATTCGCGAGACCGACGCCGTCTGCCAAGTTGTCCGCGTGTTCGACGACGACGAAGTCGTCCACGTCGAGGGCCGGGTCGATCCTGCCTCGGACATCGACACGGTGAACACCGAGCTCGTGCTCGCGGATCTCCAGACCGTCGACAACCGGCTCGCAAAGCTGCGCCGCGAGGCGCGGATGAACGCGTCATTGACGTCCCGGCTCGCCGCCACCGAGCTCGCCCGCGAGGTGCTCGACGCCGGCCGGCCGGTCTCCGCCGCCGCCGCTCTCGGAGAGCTCGACACCGCAGCGCTGTCGGACCTGCACCTGCTCAGCGCCAAGCCGTTCATCTACGTGTTCAACGTCGCCGAGGACCAGCTCGCCGACGAGGCGCTGCGGGCACGGCTTGCCGATCTCGTCGCCCCCGCGCAGTCCGTGGTGCTCTGCGCGCAGATCGAAGCCGAAGTGGCGGGGATGGACCGGGCGGACGCGGCCGAGCTCCTCGCCGGCTACGGCCAGGAGGAGTCTGGCCTCGGAGCGCTCGTGCGCGTCGCGTTCCGCACGCTCGGGTTGCACACCTTCCTCACGGCGGGACCCAAAGAGGCAAGAGCGTGGACGATCCCGATCGGTGCCACGGCGCCCGAGGCCGCCGGCACCATCCACACGGACTTCCAGCGGGGATTCGTGAAGGCCGAGGTCGTGACCTACGACGACCTCATCGCAGCCGGCTCGCTCACGACCGCACGAGCCGCGGGCAAGGCGCGCATCGAAGGCAAGGACTACGTGATGGCGGATGGCGACGTCGTGGAATTCAGGTTCAACGTCTGACCCCCACGCCGAGGACCTCAGTGCCGGAGGGCTGACCGTGTGACCCGGAAGGCCGTCGTGATCTGGCGCCCGTCGGGTGAGACGACGTACCAGTAGCCACCCACGTTCAAGATCGCCTGACCGGTGATCATGCCCGGAGCGGTGTCGCCGATCCACGTGTACAGGGGGTGCCCGCCGTAGGTGACCTGGAGCTGCCCATCGGGACGGCGGACCGTGCCGACCAGCGACGCGCGCAGACCGCTGGCGACCTTCGGCGGTCCGGTGGCGATCAGGGGAGGCCAGAGGCGGACGCACAGCCCCGTGGTGCACGCGCTCGATGTCGGCGTGTCGGGCGTGAAGTCGTAGAGCGTCCGCCCGGCGGGGGTCGCGAGGATCCTGCCGGCGGGCGACCGCTCGGTCGACAACGTCACGCCCGTCGCCGTGGTCGGGGTCACCGTGAACGAGCTCGCTGTGATCCCCTGCGAGCACGCGGCCAGGAGCGTGCCGCACAGCACGAGGGCCGCCGCGCCGACCCAGTGGCGGCGCGCCCGGGTCATGGAGCGTCGGCCGGGTCCGGAGGGTGGTAGCTGAGCGGGAGGTCCGCCAACTTCACGAGGGTGGAGGAGATCCACCTCGTGAGCGCGTCGGCGATGGGGGCGAGCGCCTCCGGATCTTCGAGCTGGGGCTCCTCGAACCGGATCGACCCCTCGTAGGTCCCCTCCACCGCCCAGCGGACGGCGGGTTCCTTTGTGCCGCCGTCGTCGCCGGGCTCGCCGTGCACCTCCTCGACGGTCGTCGAGGTGCGCACGAGGGGCTCGTGACCGATCGGAGGCGTCTCGGTCGGGAGCACCGCCAGGACCCGATCCGCCGAGGGTGCCTCTGCCAGGCGCTGGATCCGCATCGCCACCTCGAGGACGGCCTCGGGCATTTCGGCCGGCACTTCGCCGATGGACCAGCTGCGGTAAGAGGTCTGGCTCCACGTCGGCCAATCGATCGAGAGATCGACGCGGACCCGGGGCGGCTGACCTTCACCCGGGAGGCTGTAGCTCGTCTCCCACGAGACGTCACCCAAGAACACGTCCACCTGGAACCGCTCCTCGATGGCCTGTCGCTCGAGGAGGGCCCGGTCGAAGGACTCTTGGACGGCAGCGATCAGATCGACGAGGAGGTGGTCGAGCACTGCAGCATGAGGCTACCGGTGCCCGGCTGCGGCGAAGCAGCGGGAGCGCAATGTGGGTTGCGCCCGCGCCGCCGCACGGCAGATCCCACGGGGCCGCTGGCTATTGTCTGCCCATGGAGATCAAGGACCTGGGTCACGTGGTCCTCTACGTGCGGAGCCTCACACGTTCGGTCGCCTTCTACCGCGACGTGCTGGGGTTCCGTCAGATCTCGCCCGCCCCTGGTGACGTGGTGCGCCCGCGCGTTCCCGCCGCGGCGTTCCGTTCGGCGTCCGGACGCACGCACCACGAGCTCCTGCTGATCGAGGTCGGCGAAGACGCCCAGCCACAGGCGAAGGGGCGGCGCGTCGGGCTGTACCACATCGGGCTGAAAGTCGGAGACACCGACGACGAGCTGCGTGAGGCGCTCGCGCGTCTCGAGGATGCCGGCGTCACCGTGACGGGAGCGAGCGACCACACGGTGAGCCACAGCTTGTACATCCTCGATCCCGACGGCAACGAGCTCGAGCTCTATATCGACGTGCCCGACGTGGACTGGCGATCGGACCCCGCCCTCGTCACCAGCGCAGTACGGCCGCTGCGGCTCTGAGCAACGGCCCTCGAGCTGTTTTCCCCGATGGACGCGCGTTGATGGGCGACCCCAACCCATGGCTGGACCGGCGCGTGATCGCGTACGCCCACCAGGGCGGCGCGTGGGAGTCGCCGTCGTCGACCCTGTTCGCGATCCGGCGGGCCATCGAGCGCGGCGCGACGGGAATCGAGCTCGACGTGCACGCCACCGCCGACGGCGAGCTCGTCGTCTGCCACGACTCGACGGTCGACCGCACGACGGATGGGCACGGCGCGATCGCAGCGCTCACGCTCGCGCAGGTGCGCGCGCTCGACAACGCCTACTGGTTCGCTCCTGGTGCGGACGTCACTCCCGGGCTCGACGCCGGCGAGTACCCGTACCGGGGTCGCGCGCCCGACGATCCGGAATTCCGGATCGCGACGCTCGACGAAGTGCTCGAGGCGTTTCCCGGGGTGGTGCTGAACCTCGACATCAAGCAGACGGCGCCCGACGTCGCTCCCTACGAGGCCGTGCTCGCCCGGGCCCTCGCGGCACACGAACGACGCGATGACGTGATCGTCGCCTCGTTCCTCGACCAGGCGCTCGAACGCTTCGCCGCGCTGGCGCCGGCAGTCGCGACGTCCGCGGGAACGCTGGCGACCGCGGCCTTCTGGCAGGCGGTGCACGAGGGCCGGGACGTGCCGTCGCTGCGCGCGGTCGCCTTGCAAGTGCCCGAGCGCCACGGTGGGCTCGTCGTGGTCGACGAGCGCTTCGTCGAGGCCGCGCATGGCGCCGGGCTCGCCGTCCACGTCTGGACGGTCAACGATGAAGATGCGATGGAACGCCTGGCCGACCTCGGCGTCGACGGGATCATCACCGATGTGCCGTCGGACCTCGTCCGAGTGCTTGCGGCCCGCGGGGCAGCGTGGGCAGGGCTGCCGGGCGCCTGAGGCGACGCAGGGTCAGCCGCGCCCGCAGTTCGGCTTCTTGCCGTGGTTGGCCTTCTTCTTCGACCGCAGCTTGCGCTTCACCGTTCGCTTCGACACGGCCGCCGATCGTAGCGCACGGGGGAGTAGGTTCGGGCACCGTGCGGACCGCCTGGCTGTTGCGGGGGGGCGACGTGCTCGCCTCGGCCGAGGTTGCCGAGACCCGGGCCGACCGTGCCCGCGGGCTGACCGGTCATGCGCGCTACGACGGAGCGCTCCTGCTCACGCGTACCCGCTGGGTGCACTCGGCGGGGATGCAGTTCCCTCTCGACATCGCGTACTTGGACCACGAGCTCACGGTCGTCGCGGCGGCGACGCTCCGCCCGTGGAGCGTCGCGCTGCCGCGGCGCGGGAGCCAGCACGTGCTCGAGGCGCAAGCCGGCGCGTTCGAGCGGTGGCGCCTGCTGCCGGGCGACCAGATCGAGATCCGAGAGACCGCGTGAGGCCGGGGGCCGGCGGCGTCGTGCTCGTCGCGACCCCGATCGGGAACCTCGGTGACCTCTCCCCTCGGGCCGTCGACACGCTGCGCGCCGCGGACGTCGTCTGCTGCGAGGACACGCGCCGGACCCGTGCGCTGCTCAGCGCGGCAGGGATCCCAGGTGCCGGCCGGCTGCGCTCGCTTCACGCGCACAACGAGGAGGCGCGTATTCCCGAGCTCGTCGCCGCCGCGGCGTCCGGTCGGACGGTGGCGGTGGTGAGCGATGCGGGCATGCCGGCGATCTCGGATCCCGGTCAGCGTCTCGTCGCCGCCGCAGCCAGCGCCGGGGTCGAGGTCTCGGTCGTCCCCGGCCCGTCGGCCGTGCTCAGTGCGCTCGTCGTGAGCGGACTGCCGACCGACCGCTTCTGCGTCGAGGGGTTCCTCCCGCGTGCGGGCGGCGATCGCCGGCGCAGGCTCGACGCGCTCGTAGAGGACACCCGCACCACCGTCGTCCTGGAGTCACCGAGACGGCTGGGCGCGACGCTGTCCGACCTCGCCTCGCGGGCCCCCGAGCGCCCCGTCGCCGTGTGCCGCGAGCTGACCAAGCTCTACGAAGAGGTGTGGCGGGGGACCGCTGCGGCGGCTGCCGAATGGTTCTCGGCACGCGCGGTGCCAGGCGAGGTCGTCATCGTGGTGGGAGGGGCGCCCGAACCGGGACTCGCCCGAGCGCGCCCACCCGGCGACCGCGACGTGGCGGCGGCGGTGGGGCGCCACCTCGCAGGCGGTGCGTCGGTGCGCGACGCCGCGAGCGCGGCGGCAAAGGAGCTGGGCGTGAGCCGGCGGGTGGCCTACGACGCAGCGGTCGGGGTGCGCAGGAGCGGCCCGGCGCACTGACCCCGGTACTGTACGGGCGGTGCCCCGCTTCTACATCACGACGCCGATCTACTACGTGAACGACGCTCCCCACGTCGGTCACGCGTACACGACCGTGAACGCCGATGCGCTCGCCCGCTGGCACCGACTCTGCGGAGACGACGTGTTCTTCCTCACCGGCACCGACGAGCATGGCGCCAAGGTCGCCGAGGCGGCCGAAGAGCACGGCACGTCACCGAAGGACTGGGCGGACACCGTGGTCCAGCGCTTCAGCTCGGCGTGGCATGACCTGGACATCGCCAACGACGACTTCATCCGGACGAGCGAGTCGAGACACCACCGGTCCGTGCGGGCGTTCATGCAGAAGATCTACGACAACGGCTACATCCGCCTCGACACGTACCGGGGTCTGTACTGCGTCTCGTGTGAGGACTACTACAGCGAAGAGCAGCTGCTCGACGGCAACTGCCCGGTGCACGGCCGGCCGGTCGTCGAGATGGAAGAGGAGAACTACTTCTTCGCGCTGTCCCGGTTCACCGACCGCCTGCTCGCGTGGTACGAGGCCGAGCCCGACGCGGTGCGCCCCGCGACCAAGCGAAACGAGGCGCTGAGCTTCATCAAGGGGGGGCTCAAGGACATCTCGATCACCCGCACGTCGCTGCGCTGGGGCGTCCCCGTTCCCTGGGACCCCGACCACGTCTTCTATGTCTGGGCCGACGCGTTGATCAACTATCTCACGGCGATCGGCTACGGAGCCGACGACGAGCGCTGCGCGCGGTGGTGGCCCGCCGTCCACCACTTGATCGGCAAAGAGATCCTTCGGTTCCACTGCGTGTGGTGGCCGGCGATGTGCATGGCGGCGGGGATCGATCCTCCCGGGCGCGTACTCGTGCACGGCTGGCTGCTCGTGGGTGGCCAGAAGCTGTCGAAGTCGCTCGTGCGCAGCATGGCGGCGGGTGACGGCGGCGGCGGGGACGCAGAGGGCGGGGACGGCGGGGACGCAGACGGCGGGGACGCAGACGGCGGTGACGGCGGTGCGCTGCGGCTTACCGACATCGCGCCGCAGGCGCTGACGCGCGATTTCGGGGTCGACGCGACCCGCTACCACTTGCTCCGCGACGTGCCCCTCGGCACCGACGGAGATTTCTCGTACGAAGGGATGGTGTCGCGCTACAACGCCGACCTCGCGAACAACCTCGGCAACCTCGTGGCCCGGGTTGCGACCGTCGTCAGCTCCAAGTGCGCAGGCATCGGTCCTGCGCCCGACCCGCACAGCGCGCTCGCGGCGGTGGCCTCGGAGGTGGTCTCGGCGGTCTCGGCGGCATGGGAGCGTCTCGCTCCGCACGACGCGCTCGAGGCGACGTGGCGGCTCATCGGCGCGGCGAACGCCGCCCTCGAGGCCGCCGAGCCGTGGAAGGCCGATCCGGGACCGGCGGTCGACGTGGTGCTGGGCGATGCACTCGAGATCCTGCGCCTCGTCAGCCTGCTCGTCTCGCCGGCCATGCCCACGACCGCCGACGAGATCTGGCGACGGATCGGGCTCACGGGCTCACCGCACGAACGCCGCCTGCCCGCCGACGCCGCATGGGGCGGATACCCCGGCGGCGTCCAGGTGGAGAAGGGAAGTCCGCTCTTCCCGCGACGCAAGCCGTGACGGTCGGAGGCGCAGGAGGCGACGGGGGCGTGGGCACCGGCACAGCCGGAGAGGCGACGGTGGTCGAGGGGTGGATCGACTCGCACTCCCATCTCCAAGACAGCTACCTGGGCACCGGACGCGTCCTCGGTGATGCGCTGCAGCGGGCTCGCGCCGCTGGCGTCGAGCAGATCGTGTGCGTCGGGACGGGTCCGTCGACCTCCGGCGAAGCGCTGGCACTGGCCGGTCAGAGCTCGTCCGGAGCGTTGGGCGCCGATGCGCCGCGGATCTGGGCCACGGTAGGCCTCCATCCCCACGACGCGTCCGAGGGAACGGGGGCCACGATCCGACTGATCGAGTCGGCCGTGGCTGCCGGGGCTGGCGCCCCCGATGGCGGCCGTCTCGTCGCGGTGGGCGAATGCGGGCTCGACTACCACTACGAGCACTCACCTCGTGACATCCAGCGCCAGGCGTTCGCCGAGCAGATCGACGCCGCGCGGCATGCCGGGCTCGCGCTCGTCATCCACGCCCGTGATGCCTGGGACGACCTCTTCGACGTCTTGCGTGCCCAGGGCGTGCCGGAGCGGACCGTCCTGCACTGCTTCACCGGCGGCCCCGAGGAGGTACGGCGCTGTCTCGACGCAGGGATGTACGTGTCGTTCAGCGGGATCGTCACCTTCAAGAACGCCCAAGACGTCCGTGAGGCCGCTGCGTTCTGCCCGCTCGACCGGCTGCTGGTGGAGACCGACAGCCCGTTTCTCGCACCGGTGCCCCACAGGGGCGGCGCCAACGAGCCGTCCTACGTTCCCCTGGTCGGCGCGGCCGTCGCGGCGCTGAAGGGGATCGAGCCCGCCGTGGTGGCGCGCGCGTCACGCGAGGCGACCCGGGCGGTGTTCGCGCTGTGACCCTGGGCCCGGCTGATGTCCGGCGACTGCTGGACGATCACGGGCTGCGACCACGCAAGGCCCTCGGCCAACATTTCGTCGCGGACCCCAACACGGTCCGACGCATCGTGCGGCTCGCCGAGATCGGCCCGTCGTCGCACGTCGTGGAGATCGGCGCCGGGTTGGGCTCCCTCACGCTTGCCCTGGCATGCACCGGTGCCGAGGTGGTCGCCGTGGAGGTCGACCGACACCTCGTGCCGGTTCTTGCCGCCGTCGTCTCGGGACGGGACAACGTCCGGGTGCTCCACGACGACGGGCTCTCGCTCGACTGGGGGGTTCTCCTGCACGGCGCTCGGACATGGGCGCTCGTTGCCAACCTTCCGTACAACATCGCGACGACCCTCGTCTTGCGGGTGCTCGAGGAGGCGCCCGCGGTCCGCTCCTTGCTGGTGATGGTCCAACGTGAAGTCGGCGAGCGGCTTGCCGCCGTGCCCGGCAACCGGGTCTATGGCGCGGTATCGGTCAAAGTTCGTTACTGGGCGACCGCGACCATCGCGGGCGTCGTGCCGCCGACCGTGTTCATCCCGCGTCCTTCGGTGGACTCCGTACTCGTGCGCATCGTCCGGCGTGCAGGCCCTGCGGTCCCTCGCCGCGTCACCTCCTACGAGCGCCTCTGCACGGTGGTCAACGCGGGATTCGGCCAGCGCCGCAAGATGCTCCGCCGATCACTCGCAGGCGTCGTCGCAGCGGACGCGTTCGGCGCTGCGGGCGTCCTGCCGACGGCGCGGGCCGAAGAGATCGGCGTGGAGCAATGGGGCGCGCTCGCCGGGTGGACGCCGGACGTGGAGCGCTCTTGAGCACGATCGCGCTCGTTGCCCCGGCCAAGCTCACCGTATCGCTCAGGGTGCTCGTGCGCCGTGACGACGGCTACCACGAGCTCGAGTCCGAGATGGTGTCGGTCGACCTGTGCGACCTGCTCTTCGTCGATCCCGACGGCGAGGGCCTCGAGGTCGTGGGGGCGCCCGGCACGCGCATCGAGTCCGTGCCCAAAGGTCCGGACAACATCGTGGCTCGTGCCCTCGCCGTATCGGGTCGGCGCGGCGCGGTCAGGGTGGAGAAGCACATTCCCGTCGGGGGCGGCCTCGGTGGAGGCTCTGCAGACGCCGCGGCGATCCTGCGGTGGGCCGGCGTCGACGATCCCTCGGTCGCCGCACGGCTCGGCGCGGACGTGCCGTTCTGCGTGCGCGGCGGGCGTGCATCCGTCGGCGGCATCGGCGAGCGTGTGACACCGCTCCCGTACGAACCGCGGGCCTTCGTCCTCCTCGTCCCGCCCTTCGCGGTGGACACCGCCGCGGTGTACGAGCAGTGGGACCGCCTGACGGCGCGAGCCGCGGGTCCCGGGTCTGGTGCCGAGCACGCGGGGCGGCACCGGCACTTCGACCCGCTCGGGCTGAACGAGCTCATGGACGCGGCGATCGCGGTCGAGCCGCGTCTCGCCCCCTGGGGCGAGCTGCTGGGCGAGGCCGCAGGAGTGCCCCCGGTCCTCGCCGGGAGCGGTTCTACGTGGTGGGTTCCCGGAACGGCGGAGGAGCTGGGACTCGCCGGGCGCGACGTGCTGACGCTCGGGCGCGACGACGGCCGCCTGATCCCGGTACACACGGTGCCGGCCGGATGGTCCGGCCCGTAGACACGCCGGTCGGCGGCGCTACTTCCCGGCGCGCCGTTGCCAGCGCGTCGCCTTCAGCATCTTCTTGTGCTTCTTCTTCCGCATTCGCTTGCGGCGCTTCTTGATCAGCGATCCCATGGCCCGGGGGAGGTTAGCGGGCTTGGGGGGTACTCGCCATGTCGCGCCCGGCCGACGAGCGAACCGGGCGCCCGTGCGACGCGCTCGGCTACCGGCGCGGTGGGGGTCGCGACACCTGGGCCGGGAGGCGCTAGCGGCTTCCGGGACCCCGTGGTGGAACGCGGACGCGGACCGGGACCGGGATCGGGACTGCCGCCGGTCCGCGCAGCAGGCTCCACCCCCCGACGACGCCCTCGACGGCGGTCGCCGCGTCGACGACCCGCTTCCACACCGCCCGGGCTCGCCGGAGCGCGCCACGCCCGCGCCGGGCCGCCCCATCGGCCCAACCGTCATCTCGGGGGCGCTGTTGCTCGACCATGCCATCCACCTCGACGTGCACCGCGACCGCTACACCTGCACCGCACATCTTTCCCTGCCGAGATAAGGAAATCGTCACAGATCGCTCAAATTCGCTCGAGAAGGTGGATGAGTCCGTGACTGCCCACGCGTGGACGTGCCCCGCAACATGGCATTCAATCGTCCTCTTCGTCGTCGGGATCGCGGTCTGGCGGCGCGTCCACGACCGGCAGCTGCAGCCGGAACACCGCTCCGCCACCCGGTGCCCGGCTCGCCCATACCGAGCCACCTTCAGCTTGCGCAACCTGTGCGACGATGGCCAGACCGAGCCCTGAACCCGGCAGCCCGCGCGCGCTGGGTGCCCGGTAGAAGCGGTCGAACACGTGGGGAAGGTCCTCTTCGGCGATCCCCGGACCGTGGTCTCGCACGGTGATGATGCCTGCATGGCACGTGACCTCGACCTCGCCGCCGCGCGGGCTCCACTTGAGCGCGTTGTCCAAGAGGTTCCCGACGGCACGGTCCAGGCGGTCTCGTTGCCCGCGCACCCACGTCGGTCCCGACGAGAGGCTGAACGACACCTCGCGCGGACGGCCGTGCGTCGTCGCCACGGCAACGGCGTCTTCCACCACGCGGTCGAGGCGCAGGACCTGGGAAGCGACGTGCCGCTGCTCCCCCCTGGCGAGCTCGGACAGATCGCCGACCAGGGTGGTCAGCTCGTTCATCTGGGTGAGCAGATCGTCGACGAGCACCCGGCGCTCCTCGGGGGAAAGGTCGCCGAGGCGCTGGACGACCTCGAGGTTGGTGCGCAGGCTGGTGAGCGGGGTTCGAAGCTCGTGTCCGGCGTCCAGCACGAGCTGGCGCTGCGCATCCTGTGAGCGCTGCAGGGCGCTGAGGAGATGATTGAAGGCACGGCGCAGGCGGCCGAGCTCGTCGGGGCCGCCCGGGTCGAGCCGTTCGGTCACGTCGGAGGTCGCCGCCACACGTTCCACCGCTGCGGTCAGCTCGTAGAGCGGGACGAGTGCGGTACGTCCGACGAGCCATGCAAGCATCAGCGCCAGGGCGATCCCGAGCACGGCCACCGACGCGAGGATGAACCCCAGGCGCGCCAGTTGGTTGTCGACGCTCGCGAGCGGCAACACGAGCTGCATGGCCGCGCGCGTCGTCCCCGCGTAGATGGGGCCTGTGAAGACGCTGACCCTGCCAACGCTCACCACGAGCTCCCGATAGTCGGACCCTGTGATGGTGACGTCTGCGTAGTACGACGGCGCCTTTCCCGACGCGACGGCTTCGGCTTCCGCCGACGTCGGGATGCCGCCGCCTGTGATCACCGCGCCGGCCGGGGTGATGAACTGGTAGCCGAAGCTGCCGAGATGGCGCTGGAGGCGTCCCGAGCGCGAGTCGAGGGTCTGCAGGGTCGTGCGGGCGTTCGCTCTGAGGGTGCCGTCCACCGAGCTCAGAAGCGAGGTCCGGGCTGCGACGTAGCTCGCGGCCGCAGCGGCGAGGACCGCGACCATGACGGCGACCGCCGCCGCCAGGACCAGGCGACTTCGGAACGTCACGGATCCCGCAGCACGTACCCGACCCCACGAACCGTGTGCAGCAGCCGGGGCTCGTTTCCCGCCTCCGTCTTGCGGCGCAAGTAGCCGACGTACACGGCGAGCGAATTGGTTCCTGAGTCGAACGAGTAACCCCAGACCCGGTCCAAGATGATCTCACGCGTGAGCACTTGCCGCGGGTGACGGAGAAAGAGCTCGAGGAGGTCGAACTCGATACGCGTGAGGGTGAACGGGCGATCTGCGCGGCGGGCCTCACGCGTGCCGAGATCCAGGACGAGGTCGGAAAACCGCAGGGACTCGCCACCTTCGGCGGGGCGGCGGCGCAGGAGGGCACGCAGCCGCGCCTCGAGCTCGGCGAGAGCGAAGGGTTTGACGACGTAGTCGTCGGCTCCTGCGTCGAGGCCGAGCACTCTGTCGTGCACGGCGTCGCGCGCGGTCAGCATCAACACGGGAGTGTCGTCGCCCGCGGTCCGCATCCGCCTGCACACCTCGAGCCCGTCGATGCCGGGCAACCCCAGGTCGAGCACCACCGCGTCGGGGGGTGCCAGGGCGAGCGAGTCGAGAGCTGCCTGACCGTCGACGACCGTCGTCACCTCGTAGCCGGCGAGCCGCAGGGCGCGGTCGAGCGCGGTGCGCACGCCAGGGTCGTCGTCGACCACGAGAACTCGCACCGCCCTCTCCTTTCGGGCCATCGGTGATGCATGTCGGCAGCGTCGACGGGATGGGACGCCGGGTCGGTTCGACCGAGGTGCTGGTCGCGCCGTGCCCAGTGGCCCATGTGCCGCGCCAAGAGGAGCCCGGGGAGACCGGACCGTGCCGCCGGGCCGATCTCGACGCGCATGCCGAGTGGGACGACACTAGCGGTGCGTGGCGACGGGTGGCGTCTGTGAGGCGCGATCTTCGACACTTCTTCGCGCTCCGCGTGTGCGGGTTGCCTCGCCTGCCACGCCGATGATGCACGCGGCGACCTGGTTGAATGGTCTCGAGGCAGCGATCCGGGGTAGTTCAATCGGCAGAACGTCGGCCTTTGGAGCCGGATGTTGGAGGTTCGAGCCCTCCCCCCGGAACCGGGACGTGCGCGGGCGCGCACGACCGCGTCGGTGGGAGGTCGGGCCCGGGCCGGTCAGCGCCGAGACGGGCCTGGCAGGCGCCCGAGCAGGCGCGGCACGTCGAACCACGCCCACACTCCGCCGGTCAGCTCGGGTGGCCCGAGCACGGCGGAGACGTAGCGCACCACCGTCTGCGGGGAGGTTCCCAGGTCGTCGGCGACGACCGTCGACACGTGGTAGCGACGGAGGAACGTCGCGAGCGCGGCGACCGTCGACCGATCGATCGGCGGAGTGCGCGCCCGTGCGCCCCCCAGCACCTCGCGGGCGAAGAGCGATGTGTAGGCGTCGGTGAAGAGCCGCTCGACAACCGTCGGGCGGAGCGGTGTCGGATGGGAGACGCTCGTACCCTTTGGGCCTGGCACGAAGCCATCTCCGCCGATGAGCTTGAAGCGCATGCCCGCGTCGGCCTGGAACGTCATGTTCCACTCGGCATCGGGGCCGAGGGGGTAGGGATACGTGAGCACCGGGGTCCCGGGGGGGATC
>JAJYPY010000036.1 GCA_021794995.1 Actinomycetes bacterium
CCCGCTGGCGCGGGCGGGGGGCGACAAGACGGTGCCGAGCCCACAGCCGCACGCGGGACTCGACGAGCTCGTCGGCGCGCTCGCCGCCGCGCAGGTCCCGGCGGCCGACAGCTACTCGCTCCGCCTCGTGTCCAGCCGGCGTCTCTACGACTCGGGCGCCGCGATCGCGCACTCACCGTCGCTCGTCCCGCTCGTCGACGAAGCGACGGCGCGCGTCAACCCCTACGACCTCGACCGGATCGGGGCGAGCGATGGAGACCCGATCTTGGTGCGCTCCGCGCGCGGCTCGCTCACCTTGCCGTGCGCCGCCGACGACACGGTGCCCAAGGGCGTGGTCGCCGTGGACTGGAACCTCCCAATGCCTGCCGGGGGACCCGACGGCGCTGCGGCGTCGACGGGTCCCAATGCAGCGGCGACCCTCATCGACGCGAGCGCAGCGGTCACCGACGTCCGCGTGGAGTCGGTGCGATGACGCGAGGCGCGACGCCGACCGTGCACGCGCAGCTGGCGCAGCTGGCGCACCTGGCGCAGCTCGACGCGCTGACGACGCACGGCGACCCCCTCTTCTCTCACGGGGTCGGGTTGTTCGTGTGGGTCGTGGTGCTCATCAAAGTGCTCGTCGCGTTCATCGTGCTGCTGACCTCGGTGATGCTCATGATCTGGTTCGAGCGCAAGCTGATCTCGGACATGCAGAGCCGGATCGGGCCCAACCGTGCCGGACCGTGGGGCCTCCTCCAGACGCTCGCCGACGGCACGAAGCTCTTCTTCAAAGAGGACCTGCTGCCCGCCCGGGCCGACCGGTTCGTCTTCAAGCTGGCGCCGTACCTGTCGCTCGTCCCCGCGCTCCTCATCTTCACGGTCGTCCCGGTGGGCGGGTTCGTGACGATCGCCGGACACCGGTTCGAGCTCCAGGTGGCCGACCCCACCATCGGGATCCTGGTGGTGCTGGCGATGTCCTCGATCGCGGTCTACGGGGTGATGCTGGCCGGCTGGTCGTCGGGCTCGAAGTACCCGCTGCTTGGGTCCGTGCGCGCGTCCGCCCAGATGATCTCGTACGAGGCGGCGCTTGGGATCACGATCGTGACGGTGGTCATCGTCACCGGCTCGCTCTCCACGCGCGCGATCGTCGAGTCGCAGAGCGCGGCGTTCTGGGACTGGAACATCATCCGGCTCGGGATCGTGCCGTTCGTGCTCTTCCTCACGGCCATCACGGCCGAGCTGACCCGCCCGCCGTTCGACCTGACCGAGGCCGAGCAGGAGCTCGTCGGCGGCTTCCACACCGAGTACTCCTCGATCCGCTTCGCACTGTTCTTCCTGGCCGAGTTCATGAACGTGATCACCATGTCCGCCGTGGTCGTGACGCTCTTCTTGGGGGGCCCCGACGGTCCGGTGCCGCATCTGCCCACGTTCGACGTCTGGTTCCCGTCCGTGTGGTTCGTCGCCAAGGTCTTCTGCTTCCTCTTCCTCTACGTGTGGCTCCGTGCCGCCCTCCCGCGGCTGCGGTACGACCAGCTGATGACGCTCGGGTGGAAGTACCTCATCCCGCTCAGCCTCGGCTGGCTGCTGGCGGTCGCGGGGTTCATGGTCGACGGGTGGTGGGGGGCGGGAGTGGTCGCCGGCGCCCTCGTCGTGACGGGGCTCTTGATCCGCGCGTTCGCCATCGGAAAGGCGCGCGGTGAGCACCAGCCGCTGCTCGCCCCGGTCGGCGCTCGCGCGGTGCATGCGGTGCATGCGGTGCATGCGGTGCCGCCCGGGTCGGCGGTCGGCGAGGGCGACGGAGAGGCGGACTGAATGGGCCTGCTCTCCGACATCCGCGAGGACCTCAAGTTCTTCGGCGGGTTCAAGCTCACCTTCGAGCACCTGACCCGGCCCCGGGTCACCCGCCAATACCCCGAAGAGAAGAAGCCCAAGCAGCCGCGCCAGCACGGCCGCCACGTCCTCAGCCGCTACGAGGACGGGATGGAGAAGTGCATCGGATGCGAGCTGTGTGCCGGCGTCTGCCCGGCCGACTGCATCTACGTGCGCGGGCTCGACAATCCCCCGGACCACCCGGTCTCGCCCGGTGAGCGGTACGGCTACGTCTACGAGATCAACTACCTGCGGTGCATCCACTGCGACCTGTGCGTGGAGGCATGCCCCACCGAGGCGATCACCGAGTCGAAGCTCTTCGAGTTCTCCTTCACCAACCGTGCGGATGCCATCTACACCAAGGCCGAGCTCCTCGTCGGGTCCGACGGGCGCCCGCAGAAGCTCCCGTGGGAGGACTGGCGAGACGGCGATGACCTGCACACCTCCGGGTGGATGCGCGCCACCGCCCCGAACGGCAGCGCCGCCTACGAGGGAGAGGTGCAGTGGTCGGGCGAGCTCGGCTACGGGGTGCGCCCGCCCGAAGGGGGACAGTCCGGCCGCAGAGACGACGCCGCGACCGGGACGCTCGCCCTGCGCGAGGTGCTCGAGGCGCACCTCTTGGACGAGGACATCCCTCTCGCGCACCGCGGGATGCGCGGCCGGCTGTGGCGCGCGCAGCTCTCCGCCGCGCGCAACCGGCGGAAGATGGCACAGGCGCGTGAGCGGTTCAAGGACCTGCGTGCGGCGCGTACGAGGGATCGCCGGGAACCCAGGCAGGTCCGCCCGTGAGCCCCATGTTCGCTGCGACCGTTCCCGACGCGGTCACCTTCGCCGTCTGCGCCGTGGTCGTCCTGTCGGGCGCGATCGGCGTGATCGCGTCGCGCAACGCCGTGCACGCTGCACTGTCCCTCGTCATGACGCTCTTCGGGGTGGCGGTGCTCTTCATCGAGCAGCACGCCTACTTCCTCGCCGCGGTCCAGGTCATCGTCTACGCCGGCGCAATCGTCGTCCTGTTCCTCTTCGTCATCATGTTCCTCGGAGTCGACCGGCGGGAGGACATCGACGCCGAACCGCTCAAGGGCCAGCGCCCGCTCGCCCTCGTCCTCGTCGCCGTGTCGCTGGTCGGTGTGCTGACGCTCGCCGCGACGTCGAACTGGGTGACCGGGGCGCACCGTGTCGTCGGCAGCCTCTCCTCGGGGCACCACACGGACACGTACCTGCTGGGGAAGTCGATCTTCACGACGTACCTCTGGGCGTTCGAGATCACCGCCGCCCTCCTCGTCATCGCCGTCGTCGGGGCGGTCGTGCTCGCACGACGCCCGTCGCGCGTCCACGACACGGTCGTCGAGCCTGGGGATGCCGGCCCGGTCGGTCCGGGCACGCCGGACGCGGGCGTCCCCGAGCGTGCGGAGGTCAGCAGATGAGCATCGGCCCCGCCTGGTATCTCTCGCTCGCCGCCGTGCTCTTCTCCCTGGGCGCGATCGGGGTGCTCATCCGACGCAACGTGCTCGTGATGTTCATGTGCATCGAGCTCATGCTGAACGCCGCCAATCTCACGTTCGTCACGTTTTCCCGGATGCTCGGTGACATCGGCGGCCAGTCGCTCGTGTTCTTCGTGCTCGTCGTGGCTGCCGCCGAGGTGGTCGTCGGGCTCGGCGTCGTCGTGGCGATCTTTCGGCGGCGAGCGAACACGACTGCCGACGACCTGCACGGAATGAAGGGCTGACGTGCTGCACGCCGCATTCTTGATGCCCCTGTTCCCGCTCGCGGGATTCGTCGTCCTGCTCGCGTTCGGACGCCGGATCGGCGAGCCGTTCGCCGGATGGATCGGGACCGCCGCCATCGCCGGGTCCTTCGTGTCCGCGTGCGTGACGCTCGCGGGGCTGGCAGGGCGCTCGAGCGCCGCCCGATCGCTCACGTGCTCGGTCAGCTGCGGCACCGCCGCGCAGCCGCACGCCTTCTTCACATGGATCTCCGTCGGCGGCTTGCACGTGAAGGCGGCGATCCTGCTCGACCCGCTCTCGATGACGATGTGCATGTTCGTCACCGGGGTGAGCATGCTCATCCACCTCTACTCGGTCGGCTACATGAAGGGCGACCGGGACTTCACGAAGTTCTTCGTCTACCTGAACGCCTTCGTGTTCTCGATGCTCGTCCTCGTCCTGGCGAACAACCTCCTCGTCACCTTCGTCGGCTGGGAGGGCGTGGGCGTCTGCTCCTACTGGCTCGTCGCCTTCTGGTTCCACCGCGACTCGGCGGCATCGGCGGGCAAGAAGGCCTTCATCTACAACCGGATCGGCGACGTGGGCTTTTTGCTCGCGATGTTCCTCATCTTCTCCAAGACCGGCACGCTCACGTACGTGTCGGTCTTCGCCCACCGGCACCTCCTCTCAGGTGGTGGCACGGCGACCGCGGCGGTCCTGCTCCTCTTCCTTGCGGCGACCGGCAAGTCGGCGCAGATCCCCCTGTTCAACTGGCTTCCCGACGCGATGGAAGGCCCCACGCCCGTCTCCGCGCTCATCCACGCGGCGACGATGGTGACCGCGGGCGTCTACCTGCTGTGCAGGGTGAACCCGCTGCTCGCCTTGAGCCCGGACGCGATGTGGGTGATCGCCGCCATCGGCGGCGCGACCGCGTTCGTGGCGGCGACGATCGCTTGCGCGCAGCAGGACATCAAGAAGGCGCTCGCGTTCTCGACGGTCTCGCAGATCGGCTACATGGTCCTCGCCGTGGGCACCGGTGCCTACGTCGCCGCCATCTTCCTCATGGTCTGCCACGCGTGCTACAAGGGCCTCCTCTTCCTCGGCGCGGGGTCGGTCATCCATGGGCTGGAGGACGAGCAGGACATGCAGCGGATGGGAGGGCTCCGGCGTGTGATGCCGTGGACCTTCGTGACGTTCTTGACCGCGTGGCTCGCCCTTGCGGCGATCCCGCCCTTCTCGGGCTTCTGGGCGAAGGGCGACATCCTCACCAACGTCTACGGAAAGTCGCTGCCGCTCTACGCCCTCGGGCTGCTGACCGCCTTCTTCACGGCGTACTACATGAGCCGCGTCTTCTTCCTCACCTTCACCGGCCGGGAGCGCTGGAGGGAGACGGCACCCGACGGGCGACCCCCGCACCACTCCCCGCACGAGGCGCCGTGGGCGATGCGGGCACCGCTCGTGATCCTCGCCTTCTTCGCCGTGTTCGCCGGTGCGGTGAACCTGCCCTGGGTGCACGTCGGCACGCTCGACACGTGGCTCGGCCCGGTGTTCGGCAGCCGCCTCTTCGCCGCACACCAGAGCGCGGGGGCGCAGGTGGGTCTCGCCCTCGGCGATGCCGTCGTCGCCATCGCCGCGGTGCTCGTGGCCTGGCGGCTGTGGCGCCGGAGCGCGACGCGCCCCGCGCTCGAGCCGGCCTTCTTGCGCCGGGTCTGGTACTGGGACAACGTCTACGACGCCGCCATCGGCAGGCCGGGACAGGCGCTCGCCCGGGCGTACGCCGTCGTGGTGGACGCCAGAGTCATCGACGGCGCCGTGAACGGTGCCGCCCGGCTCGTGCGCTCGACCGCCACGGGGGTGCGCCGCGTCCAGACCGGCTACGTCCGCAACTACGTCCTTGGGATCGCGCTCGGGATGGCCGCCATCCTCGCCTTCATGCTGTCGCGGACGTGGTGGTCGTGAGCACCCACGCCTTCCCGTACCTGACGGTGCTCATCCTGCTGCCGGCGGGCGGCGCGCTCGGCGTCGCGCTCCTCGGCGCGCGCCGCCACGTGGCGCGCGCGGTCGTCGAGTGGGTCGGCATCGCCGTGTCACTGGCGACGTTGGGCCTCGCCGTCGTCGTCGCCGCCCTCTTCGCGACGACGACCGGCGGATTCCAGTTCGTGAGCGACCATCGCTGGGCGAGCGGCCTCGGCGTGCACTGGCAGCTCGGCGTCAACGGGATCTCCCTCTTCCTCGTGCTGCTGGCGGCCATCCTCTTTCCGATCGCCCTCGTGGGCGCGCGGACCCGCACCGACGCGCCGAGCTTCGTCGCGTGGATGCTGCTGCTCGAGTGCGCGTGCATCGGCAGCTTCGTGTCGATCGACCTGATCTTGTTCTTCTTCTTCTTCGAGCTGACGCTGGTGCCGTCGTACTTCATCATCAGCGGCTGGGGCTACGCGCGTCGGGCATACGCCGCGGTGAAGTTCTTCGTCTACACGTTCTTGGGATCCGCGTTCCTGCTCGTGGGCATCCTCGTCGTGGCGTTCATCCACAAGGACCAGACGGGCGTCCTCACGTTCTCCCTGCCTGCGCTCGAGCACACGCACTTCTCGAGCGCAGGGGAGATCCTCCTCTTCCTCGCCTTCACCGCAGCGTTCGCGGTGAAGGCCCCGATCTTCCCCTTCCACACGTGGTCGCCCGACGCGTACGCCGAGGCACCCACGGGCGGGTCGATGATCCTGTCGGCGGTCTTGGCCAAGCTCGGCACCTACGGCATCCTCCAGTTCGACCTGCGACTGTTCCCCCAGGCATCCGTCGATCTGGCGCCGCTGATGCTCACCTTGGCGGTGGTCGGCATCATCTACGGGGCCATCGTGGCGTGCGCCCAGCGCGACCTGAAGCGGCTCGTCGCGTACTCCTCGCTCGCCCAGATGGGCTTCATCGCGCTCGGGACCTTCGCCTTCACGACCCAGGGGCTGACCGGTGGCGTCCTTTTGATGCTGAACCACGGGCTGATCACCGCTGCGCTGTTCCTCCTCATCGGCTGGATCTACGAGCGCCGCCAGACGTGGCAGGTGAGCGAGCTGCGCGGCCTGCAGGCACCCGCTCCGGTGCTCGCGGGCGTCTTCACCGTGGTGATGCTCGCCTCGATCGGCCTTCCCGGCCTGAACGGATTCGTGAGCGAGTTCCTCGTCTTGTCCGGGACGTTCCTCACGCATCGCTGGTGGGCGGTCGTGGCGACGGCGGGCGTCGTCCTGGCCGCCCTCTACCTGCTCTGGGCGTACCAGCAGGTCTTCCACGGCAAGGTCGACCTCGCCAACTCCCGCACCCGTGACCTGAGCTGGGCCGAGCGCGTGGTGATCGCGCCGCTGATCCTCGTGATCGTCTTCCTGGGCGTGTACCCCAAGCCCGTGCTCGACCGGATCACGCCGACGGTGAACAGCCTCGTGGCACAGGTCGACTCCGCGACCCGCACCACCGAGCCACCGGTCGCGCGGCTCGGCGTCAACGGCACGCTGCCGAGGAGGGTGCGCACATGATCGCGGCGATCGCCACCCCCCACATCCGCATCCTCGCCATCCTCCCCGAGATCGTGCTGCTGGGGGGCGCCATCCTGCTGCTCGCGGTGGGCTCGCTCGTCCAGCGCCAGCTGCGGGCCCGTCTCGCCACGGTGTGCACCCTCGTGATCTCCGCCGCCGCCCTCGGGGTGTCGCTGTGGCAGTGGGCCGACGTGTCGGGGCGGGGCCCGTTCACCGCCGTCGACCACGCGGTGGTCGTCGACGGGTTCAGCGCGTTCGTCAACGTGCTCGTCTCGTGCGCCATCTTCCTCACCGCGCTGGTCGCCGACGGGTACCTCCGCCGGGAGGACGTCGTGGGGCCCGAGATGCACGTGCTCGCGATGGTCTCGGCAAGCGGGGCGATGATCATGGGGTCGGCGAACGACCTGATCGTCGTCTTCTTGGGGCTCGAGATCCTCTCCATCGCCCTGTACGTCCTCGCCGCGTTCAACCACCGCCGTGCGGCGTCGGGAGAGGCGGCCCTCAAGTACTTCATCCTCGGGTCCTTCTCCTCGGCGGTGTTCGTCTACGGCATCGCCCTCGTCTACGGCGCCACGGGCTCGTCGAACCTCGCCCAGATCGCGGGGTTCCTCTCCAAGAACGTGCTCGCGTCCGACGGACTCCTGCTGGCGGGCATGTCGCTGCTGCTCGTCGGCTTCGCGTTCAAGGTGGCGGCGGTCCCGTTCCACATGTGGACCCCCGACGTCTACCAGGGGGCGCCGTCGCCTGTGACCGGGTTCATGGCCGCGGTCGCCAAGGCGGGCGCATTCGCGGCACTTCTGCGCGTCTTCGTCTCCACCTTCGGCGTGCTGCGCACCGACTGGCAGCCGATCATCTACGCGCTGGCGATCGTGACGCTGCTCCTTGGCGCCTTCCTCGCGGTCGTCCAACGTGATGTGAAGCGCATGCTCGCCTACTCGTCCATCAATCACGCGGGCTTCGTACTGCTCGGCCTCGAGGCCGCCTCCGGCCGCGGCGTCAGCGCCTCGCTCTACTACCTGTTCGCGTACATGTTCATGGTGATCGGGAGCTTCGCCGTCGTGACGGTCGTGGGGAGACGAGGCGATGCCGCGCACGACATCGCCTCCTATCGGGGACTCGCCCGGCGCCAACCGCTCCTCGCGCTCGCCTTCGCCGTCCTGCTCCTCGCGCAGGCGGGCGCACCGTTCACGACCGGGCTGTGGGCGAAGCTCCAAGTCGTGCTTGCCTCGGTCGACCATGCCATCCCGCTGGCCGTCGTCGCGATGGTGAGCGCCGCGGTCGCCGCGTTCTTCTACTTGCGCGTTGCGGTCCTCATGTACTCGCCCGCGGCCGACGTCGGCACGGTGCCCGGCGTGCAGGCGCCGGCGGAGGACGCCAGACCGCTCGGGAGCGGCGCAGCCCGCGCCGCGATGGCGACCGAGGGGGACCGGACGAAGGCGGAGACCCAGTCCGAGCCGCTCGTCGGCATCGGTGCACCCGAGATCCCTCCCACGCGTCCTGTGTGGACAGGCATCGAGCGCAACGTCGCGGTCCTCAACCGTCTGAACGCCTCTCTTCTGCTCGACGGCGATCCCGTGACGCTCGGCCCCGCCCTCGGCACAGCGGCACGCGACTCCGGGGAGACCCTCGACGTGACGGCCGTGCGCTCCGCGGGACCGCTCAAGGTCCCCCCGCTCTCGGCGGCGGCGATCGGGCTGTGCGTCGCCGTGACGGTCGTGCTCGGCTTCTGGCCGGGACCCCTCACCTCGTTCGCCCACCACGCAACGCTGCTGTTCTTGCCCTGACGGCGGTGGGGGAGTCGCCGCAGAGCTGGACCTGGCGCACGGGGCCGGTTCCCGCGGGACCGGCGGTCGTCTTCGACATCGACGGCGTGCTGTCGGACGCCACCAGCCGCCAGCACTTCTTGGAACGTGGCCGGCGCGACTGGAGAGCGTTCTTCGAGGCGTGCGGCGATGATCCGGTCATCGAAGAGATGGCGCGCCTGCTCGAGTTGCTCGATCCCAGCCTCGTGGTGATGCTCCTGACCGGCAGGCCGCTGCGCGTCCAGCCCCAGACCCTTGCGTGGCTCGACCGCTACGGGCTGCGCTGGGATCTTCTGGTCATGCGCGGACGCGCCGACACCGGCCCCGTCTCGACATACAAGCGCGGGGTCGTCCGACACCTGCGTGCGGACGGATGGGACCTGCGCCTCGCCCTTGAAGACGACCCGGCGAACCGCGCCATGTTCGTCGACGAGGGCGTGCCCTGCGTCTACATCCACAGCGGCTACTACGGGTAGCTCCGAGCGGCTCCTACGGGTAGCCCCGCCGCCAGGGTCGCCACGAGACCGCCCGGTGCCACCGGCGGCGCAGGCGGCGCAGGCGGCGCAGGCGGCGCTCCCCGAGCGCCGATCCGGTAATGCCCGCACCGAGCGCGAGCGCCGCGAGCACGAGGACCGGCAGGTCACCCAGCTGCGCGTAGATCGTCCTCCCGGTGCGCAGCGCGACCGTGGCACGCAGGACCTGACGGCGACCGAGCGCGGAACGCTCGACGACGGCGCCGTTCGCGTCGAGCACGCTGGAGTAGCCGGTCGGAGCGGCTTGCGCGAGGTCCCGGCCCTCGGCCACGGCTTGCAGGCGGTCTGCCGCGAGCTCCATCTGCGGCACCTGGGTCGTCGCGTAGGACGAGGTGTTCGTCGGCACCACGAGGAGCTGGGCGCCCGCGCGCACCGCGGCGCGCCCGCGGCTCGCGAAGAACACCTCGAAGGAGATCATGACGCCGAGGGGCGCGGCGGGGGTGGCGAGGAACCCCGGGCCGTGGCCGGGCACCGCGTCCAGTGGCACGGCGGAGAGGTTCGCGAAGTGCGAGAAGAAGGAGCGGTACGGGACGTACTCGCCGAACGGCACGCGGTGGTTCTTCTCGTAGGTCCCGACGATGCGTCCGCTCGGCCCCCACGCGACCGCCTCGTTGCGGAAGGCACGCGACGAGATCGTCTCGGTCACGCCCGCCACGACGGTCGCACGCAGCCGGCGTGCGAGCGCGGACACGTAGGCGGCCTGCGGGGTCCCCTCGAGGTGCGCACCCACGCGGATGACGTCCTCGGGCCAGACGACGAGCGCCGGGGGGCTGTTCGCATGCAAGAGCGCGGCCGAGGCGGCCACCTGGGCCTCGAACACCGTCGAAGGTGTGACCTGGCGCTGCGACACGCCACGGCGTCCTCCCCCTTGGACGAGCGCCACCGTGATCCGCCGCGTCGGCGGACCGCCGGCGGGAGCGAGCGCCCCGGCGACGGCGACCGCGGCGACGGTGAAGACGCCCAGTGCGCCTGCGGCGCCCCTCGAGGCGCCCCGCCTCGCGCCCGGGAGTCGGGCGGCACTGCCTCGCGCGATCCCCGCGCCCGTGGCCGCAGCGAGCACGAGCTCGCAGAGCGCCGCACCGCCGGTCCATACGAGGGCGGTGAGCAGGAGGGGTCCACCCACGCGGGCCGTCTCGAGGAGCGGGCCGTCGGCCTGGCCGAGGAAGACGCCGCCGAGCGGCAGACCCCCGAACGGCCAGCTGAGGCGCACCGCCTCAAGCAGCGTGAACGCACCGGCGTAGGCGCCGAGGCGCCACCGCCGCGCGGGAACCAGCGCCGCGGCCACGGCCATGGAGAGGGCTTCGACCGCCATGAGCACGACCGCGCCGTACCAATTGAACGACGCGGCCCACCACAGACCGGGGACGAAGCACCCCATCCCGGCGACCCACCCCGCGCCCAGGCGCGTCCGCCAGCGCAGCCCCTCGAGGCGCCAGAAGAGCACCGCCGCGCCGCCGAAGGCGAGCGGCCACCATCCGAACGGGGGCACCGAGAGAGCGAGCAGCAGGCCGGCGACCAGGGAAGGCACGACCACGCGGCCGCGGCGCCACGACACGGACGTCCATGCTGCCATGGCGCAGCCGTCGGCCCCGCGCTCGCCCTCAGGGAGAGACGGAGGGCGCCAGCGCGAGCTGCGAGACGACGTCTCGTGCCGCCGCCCGCCCGCTCGCGATGCACGCCGGGATGCCGACGCCGCGATAGGCGGCGCCCGCTGGCGCGACCGCACCCAGACGCTTGACTGCGGCCTCGACGCTCCCGACGCGCAGCAAATGGTGCACGCGGTACTGGGGGAGCGCGTCCTTGGATCGGGACACGAGCGACTCGACGGGCGCGCCGCGCATGCCGAGCAACCCGGCGAGCTCGCCCGAGACGCGTGCCACGAGCTCGTCGTCGCCCATGGCGGCGGCACGGTCGTCGCCGAACCGTCCCACCGAGGCACGCAGGACCTTGGTGCCCGGACGGTCCAGGTGCGGCCACTTCGCCCACAGGTAGGTACAGGCCGTCACGAGGCACGTCTCGTCTCGCCCGCCGGGTGCTCGACGATCCTCGCCGGCGACGGGGGGCACCCGGGTGCCGCGCGGCACGAGCAGGCCGGTGCCGAAGAGGTCGTCTGGCACCGCGTCCGCCGGGTAGACGAGCGTCACCACCGTCACCGACGCATAGTCGATCCCGGCCAGGATCGCGGCGGCGTCGGCATCGAGCGGGGAGAGGAGCTCGGCCGCCGGGCCCGCCGGGAGGGCGATGACGATGCCGTCGGCGTGGACCGTCCCGGCGTCGCCGCGCACCGCCCACCGGCCGTCCTCCCGCTCGAGGGCGGTGATGCGGGCGCCGGTGCGCACCGACGCGCCACGCGCCACGAGGAGCTCGGTGATGCGCCCGCTCAGCGAGGCGAGTCCCCCCCGCAACGTCCAGAACGCCGGCACCTCGTCGTCGCCACCGTCGTCGCCACCGCCAGCGCCACCGCCACCACCACCACCACCTCCACCACCGGCACCTCCACCGCCAGCACCGTCGGCACCGGCACCGCGCGCCGCGTGGGGCGCCGAGAGCCGCCGGAGCGCCCGCATGAACCCCGCGCGCCCCTGGGACACCGAGAGCAGCGCGGGGAAGATGGCGGCCGCGCTGGCGTCGGCCACGCCGCCCGCGTGGATGCCACCGAGCAAGGGCTCCACGAGCCGCTCGACCACCTGTTGGCCGAGCTTGCGGCTGACGAGCGGGCCGATCGCACGGTCGCCGAGCGGTCCCCGGCGGTCGGGCCTCGGCGCGACCACGTCGACGAGCAGGCGCAGGGCACCGGCGGGCGAGAGGATTCCCGATCGCAGCACGGGCCCGACGCGCGTCGGCACCCCGAGGAAGAGCCCGGCGGGGAGTGGCCGGCGGCGACCGCGCGCCCAGATCGCCGCACCCGACGCACCGATCGGGACGAGGTCGTCGCCGAGCCCGACCTCACGGCACAGCTGGGCCGCTTCGGGTCGTCGGCCGAGGAACCCGTCGGGTCCGACGTCCACGGGGTGGCCGTCGATCGCGGCGGTGGCGAGCTTCCCGCCGGTGCTGGCCGCCGCGTCGAGCACCACGACGTCGGGCGACTCGGGTCCCGGCCCTCCTGCCCCTCCGGTGAGCTCCCACGCGGCCGCCAGCCCGGAGATGCCGCCACCGATCACCGCCACCGTGGGGCGCCGAACGCCTGGTCGCTCACCCACTGGCCGACCCCATCGGTCTGCACAGCGGTGTCGCGGACCGGCGCACGACGCCGGCCAGGATCTCGCAGAACCGCGGGTCGTCGTTGAGCGAGTCGGTCCGGCAGAAGGCGAGTCCCTCGGACTCGGCGACCGCTCGTGCCTCGACGTCGACGTCGTAGAGGACCTCGAGGTGATCCGCGACGAACCCGACGGGGCACACCACGACACCGCCCGGCGCACGGCCCCGCAGCTCGCCACCCAGGCGGCGGAGCACCGCCAGGAGATCCGGACCGATCCACGGTTCGGGAGTGCGCCCCGCGCTCTGCCAGGCCACCTCCCACGCCACCCCTGCGGAGACGAGGCCGGCCGCAGCCGCCACGAGGGCAGCCGACGCGGCCACCTGGTCCGGGTACGGATCGCCGGCCGCCACGACCCGCTCGGGGAGCGCATGCGCGCTGAACACGACCGTCCGGTGCCCGGTGCCCGCGGGAAGCCTCGCGAGCGCCGCCTCCACCCGCTCGGCGAGCAGTTCGGCGAAGCCGGGTGCGTCGTACCACTGCGGGACACGCACGAGCGGGGGGGCGCCCGGGGACGCCACGAGCGCGGCCTCCGCGCGATCGAGGTACTCGTCGGACCCCATCGACGCACGGTGCGGGGTGAGGACGATCCCCACCACTTGGCGGACGCCGGCGACCCCGAGTGCCGCCACCGCGTCCTCGATGAGCGGCTCGGTGTGCTTCGCGCCGTAGCGCACGACGAACTCGCCGGGCGCGGCGCGCTCGAGCGCTGCGGCGATCCCCGAGACCTGGGCCGCGGTACGGGCGGCGAGGGGAGAGGTGCCCCCGATGACCTCGTAGCGGCGGACGAGGTCAAAGAGCTGCTCGGGCGACGGCGGGTGCCCCCTGCGGATGCGCGTGTAGAACGCCCCGATCTCTGCGGGTGCGGCGGGCGTGCCGTGGGCCATCACGAGGACCCCGGTCGTGCCAGGGGACACGTCGCTCACGGGCCCACGACCCCGGCGCGTCCCTCGGCGTGGACCAGCTCCACGAGGGCGGTGAGGATCCCCGGATCCGTCTCGGGGAGGACGCCATGCCCGAGGTTGAAGACGTGGCCGGGCTCGCGTCCGGCTCGCCTCAGCACCTCTCGCGCCTCGGTGGCGGCGACCTCCCACGGGGCAAGACAGACGGCGGGGTCCAGGTTCCCCTGCACCGCGTGCGCCACCCCCACACGGCGCCGGGCCGCATCCAGGGGCACACGCCAGTCGACGCCGATCACCCGTGCGCCGGCGGAGGCCATGAGCCCGAGGAGCTCGCCCGTGCCCACCCCGAAGAGGATGCCAGGCACGCCGAGCGGGGCGACGGCCTCGAAGACGCGGCGCGTCGCGGGGAGTGCGAAGCGTTCGTACTCGCCGGGCGAGAGCACCCCCGCCCAGCTGTCGAAGAGCTGGACCACCCGGGCGCCGGCCCGGATCTGGGCGCCCAAGAACGCGGCCGACATGTCGGCGAGGCGCGCGACGAGGGCCTCCCAGAGGGACGGGTCTGCGTGCATGAGCGTCTTCACCTTGGCGAAGGTGCGGGAGGGCCCCCCTTCGACGAGGTAGCTGGCCACCGTGAACGGCGCGCCCGCAAAGCCGATGAGCGGCACCGCGTCACCGAGCTCGGCGACCACGGCGCGGGCCGCGGCTCCGACGTACGGCGCGTCCTCGTCGGGCTCGAACGGCCGGAGGCGGCGCAGGTCGTCACGCGACGCGAAGGGCTCGGCCACGACCGGCCCGCGACCTGCCTCCACCTCGACCCCGAAGCCCACGGCGTGGACCGGCACGACGATGTCGGAGAACAAGACCGCGCCGTCGACGCCGTGCCGGCGCACCGGCTGCACGGTCAGCTCCGCGGCGAGGTCGGCGTCGGCGATCGCGTCGAGAATGCTGCCCTGGCCGCGCGCCGCGCGGTACTCGGGGAGGGAGCGTCCCGCCTGGCGCATGAACCACACGGGCGTGAATGGCACCGGCTCCCGCCGGCACGCCCGTACGAGCGGGGACCCGGCCTGCACCGCCTCGCTCATCTCAGGGTCTGGGCCGCCGTCCCTCACAGGGCGATCATCGCAGCCCCCGGGCCGCGAGGACCAGCGCCCCCGCGGAGGGCGCCCCGGTGCGCCTCAGCGCGCAGCTCGGACCCCGCGGACGGCTACTACTCTTGTTCGTTCGCCGTCACGGCCCAGGAGGACCTCGACGTGACCCAAGAGCAGGACGTCCAGGAGGAGCAGGACCACCTGGACAGGGCCTACGAGGGCCTGGAGACGATGCGCGCGGAGGCGACGCGCATGCTCGAGTCGGTCCTCGACGTGGGCCGCGGGGGGACGTTCCAGTCCCGCACGGAGCGCGACATCGTGGTGCGGACGAGCATGGCCCGCCTCGCCCAGCTCGATATCGGCGACCAGGCGCTCAGCTTCGGGCGCATCGACCGCGTCCCCGAAGACGGCGCCCCCCGTGGCGAGTCGTTCCACATCGGACGCCTGGCGGTCTCGGGTCCGGATCACGACCCGCTCGTCGTGGATTGGCGTGCGCCGGTCGCCGAGCCGTTCTACCGGGCCACGGGGCTCGATCCCCAGGGTCTCACCCGACGCCGCCACCTCGCGGTGTCGAGGCGCACGGTGACCGGCGTGGAGGACGAGTACTTCGCGCCCGGTGCCGCCGCGACCCGGCCTGCTCCCGGCGGCGAAGATCCCGACCGTGGGGGGGGCGCGGGCCCTCAGGCCGACGGGCTCGAGCTTGGCGGTCCGGGCGCGCTCCTTGCCGCGCTCGGGCACGCCCGCACGGGCCATATGGGCGACATCGTCGCGACGATCCAGCGCGAGCAGGACGAGATCATCCGCTCGCCGCTGGCGGGCGCACTCATGGTCCAAGGCGGTCCCGGCACGGGCAAGACGGCGGTCGCCCTCCACCGGGCGGCGTACTTGCTGTACACGCACCGCTTCCCGCTCGAGCGCCAAGGCGTGCTCGTGGTCGGACCCAATCCTCTCTTCCTGCGCTACATCGAGCGCGTGCTGCCGTCGCTGGGCGAGACCGGGGTCACGCTCTCCACGGTCTCGGGGCTGGTGCCCGAGATCCGCGTCCGCGCCGCAGACCCTCCTGACGTGGCCCGCCTGAAGGGTGACGCACGCATGGCGGCATTCGTCGCGCGTGCGGTGCGCACCCGCGAGCGCGCCCTGCGCCGCGACCTCGAGATCCCCTTCGGGCCGATGACGCTGCGGCTCAGCGCAGCCGACTCCGCGCAGATCGTCGCCGCAGCCCGCCGGAGGCCGGCCCCGCACAACGCGCGGCGCCGCTTCGTCGAGCACCAGGTCCTCCAGCGTCTCGCCGAGCAGGTCGACCGTGCGCGCCGCCGCGCCATCGCAGGTGGGCCCGCGGCGGACCTCGCGCAGGTCCAGGGGGACGCCGCCGGCGACCCCCGGCCCGGCGCGGGCGACTCCGACCTGGCGGAGCTGAGGCGCCGGATCCGACAGGTCCCGGCGGTTGCGGCCGGGCTCGACAGGATGTGGCCGCGCCTCTCTCCGCACGAGCTCCTGCACGACGTGTTCGGAGCACCCGCCCTCCTCCGTGCCGCCGGCCGAGACGTCCTGAGCGACTCCGAGCTTGCACGTCTGCACCGGCCGCGCAGCGCCTCCCTCGAGGAGGTGCCGTGGACCGCGGCCGACGCCGCGCTCGTGGACGAGGCTCGTGCCCTCCTCGGGCCGCGCCGGGCGCGGTCGCGCCAGCGACCGGGCCCGGGCGAGCGGGCGGACCGCGTGCGCCAGGACGTCGGCTTCTGGCCCGCAGGCCTCAGCGTGAGCCCGATCCCCGCGTCGAGCGGCAACGGGGCAGGGGCCGAGGAGGACGTGCGTGCCTTCGGGCACATCGTTGTGGACGAGGCGCAGGACCTCTCGCCGATGCAGCTGCGCATGCTGCGACGTCGCTCGATCTCGGGGTCGATGACCGTCGTCGGCGACATCGCCCAGGCGACGGGTCCGTGGGCGCCGTCGAGCTGGCAGGACGTCGCGGCCCACCTGAGCCCGTCCCGCCCGGCGCGCCTCGTGGAGCTCACCGTCGGGTACCGCACGCCGGCCGAGGTGATGGACGTGGCTGCAGGGGTGCTCGCCACCGCCGCGCCAGGGCTGAAGGCGCCGCGCACGGTTCGGCGCTCTGGCCTCCCCCCGACGGTCCGACAGGGGGAGGCGGGCTCGCTCGCCCGGACGGTGGCTGACGTGGCGGCGGCGGAGCGTGGCGCGGTGGGCGCAGGACGAACCGCCGTCCTCGTCGCCGACGCGTCCTTCGAGGAGGTGCTGGCGGCGCTCGACGCCGCGGGACTGGACCCGGTGGACCCGAGGGATCCTTCCGGGCCCGGGCTGGGGGCACCGCTCGTCGTCCTGCCGGCGGCGGAGTCCCACGGCCTCGAGTTCGACGCGGTGGTGGTGGTCGAGCCGGCGGCGATCGTGACCGGGGAGGGGTCGGGGCCCACGAGGGCCGGCTACCGGAGCCTGTACGTGGCCCTCACCAGGCCGACGCGCCGCCTCGCCGTCGTGCACGCGCAGGCGCTCCCCGAGGGGCTCACCATCCCATGACGCCCGGTGTGCCAGGCGGCGTCCGACCTGGTGGTGCACACGTGCCCACCAGGAGGTTCGGGGTGCCGGTGCCGGTTCGCCGCACTGTGCAGGAGGTTGGCGCCGCGGCGCTGACCTCGACTAGTACATAGCCCCGTGAGCCAGGCCATCTCGGTGCAGCAGCCGGGCAGACCGGCCCGGGTGGTGCACGACCGGCCGCCGATGCTGGCTGTCGGGGTCATGATCTGGCTGGGCTCAGAGCTGATGTTCTTCAGCGGCCTGTTCGCGGCCTACTTCACCATCCGGGCGAACGACCACCCCTGGCCGCCGGTCGGCACCCACCTCGACGTCGTCCAGGCAGGGATCTTCACGGCGATCCTCGTCTCGTCCAGCTTCACGATGCAGTACGCGGTGTTCCTCGAGGAGCGCTTCGACCGCCAGGGGGCGCGCAGGTGGATCGCCGCGACGATGGTGCTCGGCTTCATGTTCTTGGGCAACCAGTTCTACGAGTGGGTCACCCAGACCACGCGGTGGAACACGAACGCCTATGGATCGCTCTTCTACATCATGTCCGGCCTCCACGGCCTGCACGTCTTCATCGGGCTCGTCGCGATGATCTTCCTGCTCGGTCGCATGAAAGGTCCGGCAGGCGATCCCGGCGAGCTCGCCGTCTTCCAGGGCATCAGCTACTACTGGCACTTCGTCGACATCGTCTGGATCGGTCTTTACAGTTGCCTGTTCCTGCTCAAGTAGGGGACGCCGCGTGATCCGCCGGCTCACGGGCAACCGGTACGTGCTGCCCGGCGCGCTGCTGCTCGCCGTCGGCCTGTCGAGCATCCTGTCGCTCGCGTCCGGCGCCGGCGCCGGCGCCGCGGCCAAGACCCCGGCGCACCGCTCTCGCCACCTCTCGTCCACCCCGACCACCGTCGTGGCGCGCACAGCCCGCAAGGTGGTCGTGACGACGCCTGGCGCCACGCACTTCGTCAATACAAAGCCCAAGGTCACACCGCACGCGACACGCTGCACCCAAGACGCAGAGCGCATCGGCTACCGCTCGCCCAAAGACAGCGGATCGCCCCAGAACAGCA
>JAJYPY010000037.1 GCA_021794995.1 Actinomycetes bacterium
TTGGTCAGCTGCGTCGGAACACGGATCGCAAGACGAGCCATCGGCTTGCACAGTTCGCCCTCGCGGTCGTGTTCTTGCTCACCGCCAAGCTCATTGACTGGCGTAATCGCTGGTCACCGGCATCGCTGCCTATCCGCTGAGCCTCTAAGCACAGCGCCGCCACCGCAGCAGCGAGGACGCCTCGGCGCAGCCGCGGCGGCCCGTTCGACGGCGGCGGTGCGGCCGTCAACGTCCCGCTGCCGGCTCTGAGCCCGCTACGGAGGGTGCGGGCTTCACGAGCGACATGGGGCGAAGCGTAGTTCGGCCCTGGTTCGGCGATGGCGGAGTGCTGGTCCCTCCGGGCCTGGCTCCGCCATCGCCGAGCGGGCCGTGCTTGGTTCCACCGTTACCGCTCGCGCCGGGGCGTCCTTGCGCGGGAGCGTCCCGGTGTCACCCGGTCCGCCGCACCGCGTCGCCGGTCGAGCTCTTGGCAGACCGAGATCGAGTACTCGCTGTAGAAGATGTCTCGGCCCCGTTGCTGCGCGACGCGATGCTCGGGGTCGTCACGCCAGGCGTGCTGGTGGGCGATGGTGTCGAACACGATCACCGAGAGCCGCTCTCCGTCAGCGGCGACGAAGCTCTTGAAGTCGACGAATCCTGGCATCGCTCGGGCACGGGCCTCCATGCGTGCCGCGAGCGCTGCGTAGCCATTCGCCTCTGCGTCTCGACGCAGCCGGGATCGGAACACGGTGACCACCGAGCGGGCAATCTCTGCCTCCATGCGACCAGCTTTGTCGAAGCGGACGGCATCGTGCCCCAGGACGACCACGAGCACCGGCCCCACCGCGGCCTCGTTCTGCACTCGTCCCTGCGTCAGACCGTACCGACATCCTCGGAACCACAGATGATCTCCGGCAGCTGTCGCAGCACCCGGTGGGTGGACCCGATTCCCGTCTCCTCGGGGTCAACTGTTCGAGGGGACTGGACTTGTTGGCTGGGGGCGAGGCGAGGCGGATGCCAGTGGCCTGGTGCCCGCCTCGCCTCAGTGATCCGACACGCGCAGTGCCGGACTCAGGCCGCCGTCAACTGCGCAGGCTGCTGACCGGTCGTGATGGCGACCTTTCGGGGTTTCGCCGACTCGGCGACCGGGATCGTGACGGTGAGGACGCCGTCGTCGTAGGTTGCCTCGACGTGTTCGGCGTCCAGTCCATCGCCCAAGAAGAGCTCTCGGACAAAGTTGCCCTGCGGGCGCTCGGCGATCAGCACGTCCTCACCTTCGCTGCGCGCGAAGGAGCGCTCAGCCTTCACGCTGAGCACGTTCCTCTCGACCGAGCACTCGATGGACTTTGGGTCGACGCCCGGGAGGTCGATGTGGACGACAACCCGGTCGCCGCTGCGGTAGGCGTCCATGGGCAGGACCGAGCGTCCCAGCGAACCGGGGACGCCCCACATCGCTTGGAACAGGCGCCCGAAGTCAGAGAGCGGGTCGGTGCGCATGAGCATCGTCATTCACCTCCGCATTGCTCGATTCCTTGCTTGTGTCTCCAAGGCCAATCCGGCCTCGTCACCCTTGGTAATGCACGCGGCAGCGTTTCTATTCCAGCAGTCGCGAGACTCGGTGCATCGCCGACCTCACCGACGGATTGGGTGTCGTGCAGAGGCGTCGCTGGGACTCGCCATGCTCTCCATCAAGCTGTCCTCGATCGAACGCTTCCTCCCGGAGGATCGCCACCTGCGGTCAGCTCACATGCAGACCTGGGCGCTCAGTCGCTCAGGTGCCACCGAGCTGATGGAAGTACGGGACGGCGCCGGACAGAGCGAATGGAACGGTGCGCCGGGAATAGGCAGGTGAGCGCCAGCTGTTTTGCCGGTTGGCACCGTCGAACGGTGGCGCTCGACGGTGCGATGTGCACCGGACGTTGGGCAACAAAGGAGGTTGGAGATGGCACTCGGCATCCTCATCCTGCGCCTGGCGATCGCGCTGGTTGTGGTGGCGCACGGGACCGAGAAGCTGTTCGGTTGGCTCTCCGGCGGAAGCCTCGAGGCGGCGGGCCGCTCGTTCGAGAAGTTCGGGTTCCGACCCGGTCGTCTTCACGCCCTCGTAGCAGGGGTTGCCGAGGTGGTGGGCGGCCTCCTCGTCGCGGCGGGTCTGCTCACCCCGCTCGGGGTCGCAGCCATCGTCGGGGTGATGGCGGCTGCCGTCGGCCTCGTGCACCTGCGCAACGGATTCCTGGCTCAGTCGGGTGGCTACGAGTACCCGCTCCTGATTGGACTCGCCGCCCTCGCGGTTGGCTTCGCGGGACCTGGCGCATGGTCGCTTGACCACGTGATCGGCTGGTCGCTCTCCGGCGTGGCCTGGGGACTCGGGGCGCTCGCCCTCGGACTTGTGGGAGCCGACGCGGTCGCGTTGACGCGTTGGCTCTCGTCGCGGTCGAAGAACAGGGCCAAGGCGGTGCGCGTCGAGCGCCCGGGTCACCGCCGCCTGGCAGCCTGATCGACCGGGTGGTCCTGTCGCGGAGGTCGTGCAGGCTCCGGTCTCTTTGGAGCAGCACGACCTCCGTCCATCCGCAGGACGTCACGGATCGTGCCCCGGAAGGGCATCTCCACCGGGAGTGGACTCATGCGGTCCGGCGTGCGCGTCGCACCTCCGGTTCGGAGCGTGCCGGGAATTCGAGGACCGCGCCAGTGCCGCGGTGCGGTCCTGCGATGGTGGAATATCGCTCGATTCGCCGCCGGAGCGACTCGTCGGCCGACAGCTCGAACCGAAGGGCCCGCGCAGCCGCGGCCTCGAGCTCCGCGCCGTCGTGAAGCACGGTGACGAGGGAGCGCGGCTCGGAGATCGGTCTCTTGATCTTCCGTCCGCGATCGGTTCGGGCGATGCCCATGAACACACAGACGAGAGCGACACAAGTCCACACCGCTCCGAGTCCCAGCAAATAGGTCGTTCCGCTCATCTCGCCCTCCGCACCCGCGGAGTCCGCGTCGCAGTCGGTGTCGAGACGGGGAGCAGCGCAGGCCACGTATCTGGGCACGACAGCGGCCCGTTCGAGTTGACGAGGTCCCCTCGAGTTCCTCGGACCGAGAGCAGCGAGAACGGACACGTGAAGAACGCCGAAGAACTCATGCTGGTCGGCTCCACCGACGCGGTTGCACGATGGACGGCAGACGGCGTCACTCCATGCTCGTGCACCTGTCCTGGTGAGGCGGGGCTGGCAACGGTCGCGACCGCGGCGCTCGCCGTACAGGCGCACATGACGGCGCATGCAACAACCAACGCCAATCGCCGGCGTCTGTTAGCGCCGCCACCCTGGACCGCCGACCTCCTCGGGAGCTCTCTGCCGCGCAGGGCGTCTTCCGCCCAGCTCACGTCGATGGTGCCGGGTTCGGTCTCGACATTCGAGCCCACCGGCAACGTCAGGTTCTTCGCCTCTTGTGAGGGTGTACGTGACGTAAAGATCGTCATCGGGAACCTCCCGCGCTCGATGTCCTCCTTTTTGTCAGAGCGTTGCCGCTATCTCGAATTGTTAGCACTCTGCTTCGGCGAGTGCGAGCGCATGAGACGTCGTTCGTTGGCTGCCGATCATTGGGCGCGACCACAAAGAGAACGGGGACCCCTTGGGTCCCCGTTCTTTCGGCACTTTTGGTTGTCGTCATGCCTCAGACGCCGTCACGGCAGCCGTACGTGGTTGGAGAAACGCGGCATCGGGCCGGTCCGTGCCCTGCCAGGACCTTCCTGGCGACCTTCGTCCACCTCCTCACCGGGGCTGGTCCGGATCCCTTCCGCCGTTTCCGATTGAAAGGCGCAATGCGACGGAGCCCGAGGGATGCTTCAGCCGGAAATCCGGCACCGCTAAGGCGGAGAACGCTCGATGGCAACTCGACTCATGGCGGAAACCTCATTCGCGAGGTTGCTTCCTCCGTTGACCAACGCTTCTCTACACACAATTGATACCCATTGACGCGGCATCATGCAAGGACTTTCACCAGGGAAAACGCGCGGCGTTGGAGCGCTCGTTGCCTCCGGCGCGGACTGCCCGTCACGGTGTGCCGGTACCGGGCTCCGCACTCCGGAGCTCGAACTTGAAGGCGTCGTAGTACGCCTCGTAAATGAGGTCGGACTCCCGCGCCCGCTGGTGGCGCAGAGCGGTGAGCACCCAGCCGAGGCGCTGGCGGACGTCGGCAACGTCGACATCCTCGCCGTTCCCGCCGAGCTCTTGGCGTAGGCCCGAGATGGTGTCTCGGAGCTTTACGTACTGGAGGCGAAGGGCCCGCGCCCGATTGCGCATCCGGGGCTGACTGCGGGAGAGATCGGAGAGGAGGCTGTCGGGGCGCTCTGCGTTCGCGAGCTCCTCAGCGGTGACGGCTTCCAATTCTCCGAGAGCGCCCAAGACCGTGTCGAGCCAGGGGCCTTCTCTTCTCGGTGCGGCGTCGGCAAGGGCCGCCTCGAGGCGGCGCATGGCCGAGAGGGTCCGGTCCTGGTCGATCTGGCGGGCGCGAAGGCCGCTCCGCTGTTCTTCGGTGAACGCTGTGGTGCGCCGTTCGCCTGTCATCTCGCTCTACCGGGTGCGCGCGCTCTGCCGGCTCCTCGCGAGCTCTGCCTCGAGGCGCTCGATCGTGGCCCGCAGCGTGGCGAGCTCTTGTTGGAGGGCGAGCACCTTCTTCACGCCGGCGATGTTCACCCCGCCGCCCGTGAGCGCGGCAATGAGGCGTAGTCGTTCGACGTCCTCGCCGCTGTAGCGGCGGGTGCCCCCGTCGCTGCGCGCCGGCTGGACCAAGCCCTCGCGTTCGTAGATGCGCAACGTCTGCGGATGCACGCCCGCGAGCTCGGCTGCGACCGAGATGGCGAAGACGCCGTGGCTGGCCTCGGGCCACCGCATCAGAGTTCCCACCACGACTCGGCGACACGCCGCAGGAGGTCGGAGACTGCCGAGACCCATCGGTCTGCGGTCGCAACGTCGTGCGCTTGTCGGCCGTCGTACTCGTTGCTCACCGGCCAGATGCCCGAAGAAATGCCACGACGCTGAGGCCGCGACGTGCGCAAGACGACGGGATCGCCTGCGTGGTGGCGCCACGGACCCTCCCGCGCCACGGTTGCGTTGCCGCGCGAGGCGTGGTGCACCTGCACCTGAATCCGGGCACCCCCGAGCTGGCGATCGTAGGCAGCACGACGCTGCGGATCGCCCAACACCTCGTAGGCCTCGGCGATCTCCCGGAAGCGTGCGGCGGCGTGGGGATCCTCTGGGTGGGAGTCAGGGTGCACACCCATCGCGAGACGCCGGTAGGCGTCGACGATGTCGCCGCGCGGGGCACCTCGGGCCACCTCGAGGCGGCTGTAGTAGTCGCTGGCACCGGTGGAGTCCATGTCGAGCGGATCTCCTCATGATCTAAGTCGTAGTTGACAGATTTTCTTCCTTGCTCCTATCATATTCCAGGCCACGGCTCCTGCAAGGGCGCTGTGGCGAGAGGCATGCACGTTGGACAGTGCTGCGCCAGCTCTTTCGATCGAAAGGAGGAGCCAGATGCTGATGCGCACCGATCCCTTTCGTGAGCTCGACCGACTGACCCAGCAGTTCTTCGGAGCCGCTGCCAGGTCGAGCACGATGCCCATGGACGTCTTCAGAAAAGGCGACCAGCTCTTCGTGCACTTCGACCTCCCAGGGGTCGATCCCGACTCGATCGACCTCACGGTCGAAAAGAACGTGCTCACGGTGAAAGCCGAACGCCGCGCGGCAGGACAAGACGGTGTCGAAACGCTTGTCGCCGAGCGTCCGTCGGGAACCTTCACCCGCCAGCTATTCCTCGGCGACACGCTTGACGCCGACCGTGTCGAGGCCCGCTACAGCGCCGGCGTCCTCGCCCTCACCATCCCCGTCCACGAGACGGCGAAGCCCCGCAAGGTCGAGGTGACCTCAGGGGACCGGCAGAAGGAGCTGGCCGCGGTTTGCTAGGAGGGCCCCAGGTACGTGCCCCGGGCGGGCGGTCGCTTGCGGTTGCCGCCCGCCCGGACGCGCCGTCTCGGCACGGAAGCGCACGAGGTGCTGCCTCGCAGTGCACGGGACTCGCCCGTCAAGAAGTTGCGAGCAGGCGGCTCTCGCCTGCCGAGACTGACAGACCCTGCGCGCCGGTCCACGAGAAGCTGCCGTCGTCGCGCACCACGACGCTCAGGCGCTCGTTTCCGACGGGGACGTCGTCGAGCTCGACGGCTCCCCACTCAGGAGGCAGCGCGGGCGCGAACTCGACAGTTCGCCGTGGCACGTCGGGGTCGATGCCGAGGAGCGCGGTCAGGACGCCGACAGGTGCGGCCGATGCCCACGCCTGAGGCGACCCGGCGGCAGGATACGGCACGGGACCAGGGACCTCGTCCTTGTCGAAGCCGCAAAAGAGCTCGGGGAGGCGGCCTGAGAAGTAGGCGGCCGCCTCGAGCAGGCCCACTGCCACTCGTTGGGCGTGGCGAACGAAGCCGTAGCGGCGGAGTCCTGCTGCGCACAGCGCCGTGTCGTGGGGCCACACCGAGCCGTTGTGGTAGCTCGCCGGGTTGTAGGCGCCCATGGTGGTGGCGAGCGTGCGGATGCCGTAGCCGCTGAAGAACTCGGGAGAGAGCAGACGCCCGGCCACGAGCGCCGCTTTGTCAGGTTCGACCGCACCCGCCCAGAGCGCGTGCCCCATGTTCGAGGCCAGGGCATCGATCGGGCGCTTCTCCCCGTCGAGCCCGACGGCGAAAAAGCCTCGATCGGCCAGCCAGAAGTCGTTGTTGAAGCGACGCTTGAACGACGTCGCGCGATCGCGCCAGTAGGAGGCGCTCTCAGTATCGCCACGGCCGGTGGCGAGCTCGGCTCGCGCTGCATAGGCCGCATAGACGTAGGCCTGCACCTCGACGAGGGCGATCGGCGGCTGGGCGACGGTGCCGTCGGCGTAGTTGATCCCGTCGGCCGAGTCCTTCCATCCTTGGTTCCGAAGTCCGCGATCGGTCGAGCGGAGGTATTCGACGTAGCCGTCGCCGTCCTTGTCGCCGTAGTCTTCGATCCAGCGGAGTGCCGCGTCGGCAGCCGGCAAGAGCTCGTCGACGACGTCGGGAGCGGCTCCCCAGCGGGCGAGCTGCCCGAGCACGACGACGAAGAGGGGCGTCGCATCGACGGAGCCGAAGTAGCGCTCGGCACCGCCCAGGGCGAGCGATACGTCGGCCCCGAACCGCAGCTCGTGGAGAATTCGGCCTGGCTCCTCCTCGCTCATCTGGTCGACGACCCTGCCCTGGTGGCGGGCGAGCGCGCGCAACGTGCCGAGCGCGAGGTCGGGGTCGAAAGCGAGCCCGAGCGAGCTCGTGACGAGCGAGTCCCGTCCGAAGAGCGCCATGAACCAGGGCGCGCCGGCTGCGACCACGTCGAGGCCCGGCTCCGCAGGGTCCGAAAGGCGCAGGGCCGCAAGGTCCTCCCCGCTGCGAGCGATCGTCAGGGTCAAGGGCAACGAGTCCGAGTGGAGGGTCGGGCTCGTCCGGTGCCATTCGGCGATCTCGCGCGACGGCGACGCTTGCTCGACCGGCACGCCGAGCGGGAACCGCATGGGCATCTCCTCGCCGTCGACCGCCGAGATCACGGCGATCGAGGTTCGCCACTCGCCGTGCGCCGGGACCACGACCTTGTAGAAGAGCGAGTCGGGGGCCACGGTCGCCCCAGGGGCGAGCACACGCACGGCTCTCTCGCTCTGGCCGTGGCGGGCCGAGGCTGACCAGACCTCCGCGCCCGCGACGACCGTGACCGGAGCCGTCTCCTCCGCTCGCCCCGCCTTCACGGCGAAGAGGTCGGCGAAGTCCGCGCCGACCTCCAGGCTGAGGGTCAGACCGGCCGGCTCGTTCCCGTAGTTGTGCACGCAGAGGTCCTCTCGCAGCCCGCTTGCGACGTAGCGGCGCCGCTCGACGAGGACGGTCGGCTCGACATGGCCGTCTCGCAATCGGCTGCGGGACATGAAGATTCCTGCGAACGGCTCTGCCGTGTAGCCGCCGAGCGGATCAAGGGGCGCTCCGTCGACGCGGAGGCGCCAGCGCGAGATGATCCTGGCGTCACGCACGAAGAGTCCCTGAGCCGGACCGTCGATGTCGCCACCGGGCCCGCTCACGGAAAACGACGTCCCCTCGACGAGGACCTGCCCACCGCGCTCCGAGGACTCGGCACCGAAACCAGAGCCCATCCGCTGGCGCGCGTCGACGTGTGCGAGCGGCTGACCCCCTGCCGTCGGATCCCGTTTTTCCCGCGACCGCCGTGAGATCACAGTGACAGAATAACTACAATTGGAGTCGTAACTTTGGACGCCCATCCGAGGGAGCACGTGAGAGCTGTGGGGACGACTCGCAGAGGCGAGCGAGCCCGGACCGTCGGCCCGGGCGACGGTGCCGCGAGAGCCGAGCTGGACGCCCTGCTCGGCGACGAGCAGGCGCCGCTCTTCAGCGTGGGGCAGGTGTCCGAGCTCGTCGGAATGCAGCCGGGGTTCCTCCGTCGCCTCGACTCGATGGGGGTGGTCAGTCCCACGCGCAACGGCGGGGACCACCGCCGCTACAGCAGGGCCGACATCAGACGCCTCCTCGATGCCCGTGCCCTCATGCGCGATGGGGTGAGCGTCGTGGGCGTCCGTCACGTCTTCGAGCTGAAAGACAGGGTGGTCGAGCTCGAAGAGGCGCTCCGCGCGGCCCGGAGTGGCGTCGGTCGGCGGCGACCCTCTCGACCATTGGCCGAGAGCGGGCCCCGCCACAGCCATCGTGGCGTGCAGTGACGTTGCTGGAACGAGAACGAACGAGCAAGCACGAAAAAGGAAGGAGGGAAGGAAGCAATGGTGGCGCTGTCACCGGGACGTCTCGACGGTCGACCGCCGGCAGCCGCCGAGCGGCCTCTACGGATCGGCATGCTCGCGCCCCCGTGGTTCACCGTTCCCCCGGTGGGCTATGGGGGGATCGAGGCGATGGTGGCCGGACTCGTGGACGGGCTCGTCGCGCGCGGGCACCACGTGGTGCTCGTCGGCGCTGGGGAGCCCAAGACGGCCGCGCAGCGCTTCCACGCCGTCTTCTCCGATCCTCCCTCTCTGCGCCTGGGCGAGCCGATGCCCGAGGTGCTGCACGCCGCCGCAGCCGCCGCGCTCATCGAACGCGAGGAGATCGACCTCGTCCACGACCACACCCTCGCCGGACCGCTGCTCGCCCGGGGGAGGAGCGTCCCGACGCTCGTGACCGCGCACGGCCCGGTGCGCGGCGAGCCTGGCGACTACCTCGTGGCGCTCGGCACCTCGGTCGACGTCGTTGCCATCTCGCAGGCACAGCGGCGGTTCCGTCCCGAGGTGAACTGGCTCACGACCGTGCACAACGGCATCGAGGTCGACTCGTTCCCCCTTGGGAAGGGCGACGGCGGTTACCTGCTGTTCCTCGGCCGTTTCAACCCCGACAAGGGTGCGCATCTGGCGATCGACGCGGCGCGCGCCGCCGGTCGCCGGCTCCTCCTCGCCGGCAAGCTCAACGAGCCCGCCGAGCGTGCGTACTTCGCCGACGCGGTCGCACCCCGACTTGGAGGGGGCGTCGAGTACGTGGGAGAAGCGGACGCCGTCACCAAGCGGGAACTTCTGGCCGGGGCAGAGGCGCTCCTCTTCCCGGTGCAGTGGGACGAACCGTTCGGCCTGGTGATGGTGGAGGCGATGGCCTGCGGGACCCCGGTCGTCGCGCTTCGACGCGGGAGCGTGCCCGAGATCGTCGCCGACGGCGAGAGCGGGTTCGTGGTCGACGACCTCGCGGGGCTCGTCCGAGCGATCGCCGCCGTCGACCTGCTCGACCGCCGGTGCTGCCGGGCCCGCGCCGAGCTCTTCGACAACGCTCGGATGGTCGAAGGCTACGAGGCGGCCTACCGGACGGTGGTGGAGGGACGTGAGCTGGCGTCGCGACTCCGCCCGGACGACCCGGTGCTCGCATTGGCGTAGCCGCGCCGCCATCGGCGTCGTTGCCGATCGCTGTACCACCGCGTTGCCCGCCACTCGCGGGAGCTGTCAGCCAGCGTGCTCGGCGTGCACGAGGGCGTACACCACCGCGTCGTGAAGTGCCTGCCAGCTCGCCTCGATGATGTTCTCGGACACCCCGATGGTCGTCCAGGTGCGTTCGTCGTCGGCGGTGTCCACGAGGACACGGGTCACCGCGCCGGTGCCCTTGCCGGTGTCGAGCACCCGTACCCGATAGTCGGTCAGCCGCACGCGGTGCAGCACCGGGAAGCGGGGACCGATGGCCTGCCGCAGGGCGCTGTCGAGCGCGTTGACGGGCCCGTTGCCCTCGGCGGTCGCGACGATGCGGTCTTCGCCGATATGGATCTTGACCGTCGCCTCGGTGGTCAGATGCTCGTCGCCCGCATGGCCACGATGGTCGGTGATCACTCGGAACGACTCGACGTCGAAGAACTCCGGCGTCCAACCGATCGCCCGGCGCAGCAGGAGATCGAGTGACGCATCCGCCACCTCGAAGTGGTAGCCCTCGTGCTCGAGGTGCTTGAGCTCGTCGAGCACGCGGGAGATGACTTCGCCATCGAGCTCGAGCCCGAGCTCGTCTGCCTTCATGGCGAGGGTGGCCCGGCCGGCCATCTCCGAGACCACCACGCGCGTCCCGTTCCCTACCAGCTCGGGATCGACGTGCTCGTAGAGGTCGCGCCGGCGCATGACGGCGCTCGCGTGCAGTCCTCCTTTGTGTGCGAAGACCGATACGCCCACGTACGGCTGCTGCGGAGCGGGTGCGATGTTGACGAGTTCGGCGATGTGATGTGCGACCGTCGTCAGGCGCTCGAGCCGTCCCGCGGGCAGCGTTGGGATCCCGAGCTTGAGGCTCAGGTCGGGAATGACGGTGGAGAGATCGGCGTTGCCGGCACGTTCGCCGTACCCGTTGACGCAACCCTGCACCTGAGTGGCGCCGGCTTCCACGGCGGCGAGGGAATTGGCCACCGCACACCCGGCGTCATTGTGGCAATGGATGCCGAGGCGCGCGCTGGTGGCGCGGCGCACGTCGGCGATCGCGGCTCCGACCTGGTCGGGCAGGGACCCACCGTTCGTGTCGCACAGGACCAGCGCTTCTGCGCCAGCTTCTTCAGCCGCCTCGAGCACCCGGAGGGCGAAGTCCCGGTGGCTCCGCCATCCGTCGAAGAAGTGCTCGGCATCCACGAACACTCTGAGACCGTGCTCGCGGAGGTGACGAACGGAGTCGCCGACCATCGCCACGGCTTCGTCCAACGTGGTGCGCAGCGCTTCTTCGACGTGCCGGTCCCAGCTCTTGGCCACGATGCACGCGACAGGAGCGCCTGCCGCGACGAGGCATCCGAGCACCTGGTCGTCCTGGGCGCGCACACCCGCACGCCTCGTCGAACCGAAGGCGACGAGCGTGGCCGTGTGGAGTGCGAGCTCCGTCCGTGCCCGGGTGAAGAACTCGTCGTCCTTCGGGTTGGCACCGGGCCACCCTCCCTCGACGTACGCGACGCCGAGGTGGTCGAGCTGTTCGGCGACGCGCAGCTTGTCGTCGACCGTCAGCGACAGTCCTTCTTGCTGGCTGCCGTCGCGCAACGTCGTATCGAAGATCTCGACGTGGCTGGGCAGCTCAGGCAGGCGGAACGCGTGGGACTCGCTGCTGTGGCGGTGCGCAGGGGCACGTCCGGTCATCTTCTGGTCATTGGTCACGGTGGAGGACATCCAAAGTCATCGGGAGAAACGGTAGCGAGATTCCGAGCGCTGGTCGGTGTCCTCCATCAGCGCGGGAGTGGAGACGCGCCTGCCGATTGGACTGCCAGTCTCGCGTCGCCGCTGGCTCCGAGATACACGGTGACGTGCATCGTCTCGAGCATCCGGCTCATGCCTCCCCCCATGTGGTGCGCCACGACGACCTCGACGTGGCGCTCCCGCAGGAAGCGGGCCACCCGGGCGTGATGGGCAGCCTCGCTGCCCGCGTCGTGGAGGGAGTCCCAGCCGACGGCGATCTCCTGCCAGTCGGTGATCGCGCCGTCCTCGACGGTCGCAAGGGCGACCTGCGACGCCCGCCCCCATCGTGGGTCCACGGCGCCGACATCGTCGACGGGTACACAGACGATCATGCGCGGGTCAGCTCCTTGTGCTGCGCCAGATGACGCGTCGACTCGACAACGCTGGTCACACGCTAGCTCCAACTCCCCACGGAGCGATCTGAGGCTGACCCGTCGGCGGTCACAAGCGGTGCATGATCCGTGTGCGTCGGTCGCCGTCCACATCGGCGCTCAGGATCCCGAAGCGGTCGTGCAGGGCCGACATCGCCGCGAGCTCCCCGCACCGCCCATGGACGCCGGGCCCCGGCGGCGTCGAGGCGGAGCACAGGTACACGCCGGGGAGGGGCGTCCGGTAGGGGTTCCACCGGGGGGTGGGCCTCAACAGCGTCTGGCGGAGATCCTGCACTCCACCACCGATGGCACCGCCCACGTTGTTGGCGTTCTCCGCCTGCACGCGCCGAGCGGTGCGGACCGATCTGGCGAGCACGAGCTCGCGGAACCCCGGGGCGAACCGCTCGATCTGCGCGGCGATCCGCGCGCTCATGTCCCGGTCCGACCCCGCTGGCACGTGGCAGTAGGTCCACAAGGTGTGCGTCCCCCCGGGTGCACGGGTGGGGTCGACGACACCGGGTTGGACGGCCAGCACGAACGGCCACTCCGGATGACGCCCGTGCGCCACCTCGAATTCGCACGCCGCGATCTCCTCGAGCGTGCCGCCCACGTGCAAGGTTCCGGCGCGGCGGCAGGCGGCTGACGCCCAGGGCACCGGGCCGCAGAGCGCCCAGTCCACCTTGCACACTCCTGGCCCGTAGCGGAAGGTGCGGAGCTGGGCCGCGTAGCGCGCGGGGAGCTGGTCTTGAGCGATGGCGAGGAATCCGTGCGGGCCGACGTCGAGCAGCGTCGCGCGGGCCGCAGGGAGCTCGCCCAGGGAGGTGACGGGCTGACCCGTCACCACCTCGGTCCCGCGCTCGGCGAGGAAGGTGCCCAGCGCGGCGACGATTCCGGCGCTTCCACCCTGCACCACCGGCCAGCCCACCTCGTGGGCGAGGCTCGTGAGGAGCAGGGCGACGCCACCGGTGAGGGGCCGGTCGAGAGGTTGGTTGCCGTGGGCTCCCATCCCGGCGAGCAGCGCCCGCGCCGCAGGGCCCTCGAAACGGCGCGCCAGCGCCATCGCCGAGCGCACTCCGAGCCCGGCGAAGCGCACGGCCGTGAGCGTGGCTCGCGGCATCCCCCGATGGGAGGAGAGGACCGCGGACGCAAGGGCGCCGGGCCTGCCCGCAAGTGGGCCGACCAGCCGCCGGTACGCCTGGCCGTCCTCCCGGCTCAACGCCGCCGCCGTCTCCTCGACGCTGCGCTGCACGACGACGGCCCGACGCCCACCGAGGGGGTGCGCCAAGGGGATCTCGGGCTGGAGGAACTGCACCCCGCGGGCCTCGAGCCCGAAGCGCGTGAAGAAGGACGACGCCAGAGCGAGCGGGTGCACCGCTGCGCACACGTCGTGACGGAACCCTGGCAGCGTCAGCTCGTCGGTGCGGCAACCGCCGCCGATCTGGTCGGCCGCCTCGTAGACGCGCACGGAGAGCCCGGCCGCGGTCAGCACGGTGGCGGCAGCCAGGCCGTTTGGCCCGGTGCCGACCACGACCGCGTCCGGTCGGTTACCGCCCACGAGGCGAGGCATCCGCGACCTCGTACCCGCGTGGTCGAGGCCGCCGCCCCGCCGTCTGCGCTCCATCGGCGCGGCGGCCGACCGGGGCCACGGGACGCGCCCGCATGCCCTAGCGACGGATGTCTGCGGCCACCAGCGCGATGCCGCGTCCCCAGGCCGACAGTTGCGGTCCCGGAAGGAAGGCGATGCCGGACTTGGTGTGGTCGTCGGTCGGTGCAGCCACGAAGCGCTCCATCCCGCTCGGCGAGATGAAGAACACGATGGAGGTGTGGATGACGTCCGCGTTGGGGCCGCGCGCCTGGACCTCGATCCCGTAGCGCGCCCAGATGGTGCGGAGCGTGGCAAGCGGACCGGTGAAGAAGTGCCAGGTGGGGATCGTGTCGAGCCGGTGCTCCCTGGAGAACGCGGCGACGTCGGCGACGCTCAGGTGGTACGGGTTCACGTTCACCGCGAGGAACACGACGCGTGGTCGGCTCCTGGCGAGGTCGTGGTACGCGTCGACGAACTCCTGGGAGACGATGGGGCAGATGTCCGTGCAGTGGGGATCCATGAACTCGAGCACCACCGGGTGTCCCCGGAAGCTGGAAAGCGAGAGCGTCTTGCCGTGCTGGTCGGTGAGCGTGAAGCCCGGCGCACGGTGCGCGGGAACCGGGTCCAGGCCCATGAGGATCGCGAGCTTGGTGGACACGTCCGCCGGGAGCCCCGATGGCCGGATGCTCGAGCTCGAGGTCGCCTGGTTGCGCACGTGGGAGGCGAAGACCGCAAAGGTCGCCGCCGCGAGGACCGCGATGGCGAGCGTCAGCACGAGGGGGAGTCCAGGAGTCGCGCGGGTTCGACGGGCGGACCGCCCGTCCGGCGGGGTGGCGGGAGGACGGGCCGGCGACTCGGTGCTCGTCACGTTGTCAATTTCTAATCCATGACGTCGGAGGCGGCGCGGTCGCCCGAGGACGCGGCGACCTCTGGACCGTCCAGGATCGTGTCCCGACGGCCGGCTCGCGGGCCGTGCATCACGACTCCGGGCGCGGCCCGAGATCGCCCTGGACGAGGGGGAGCGGCCGGGCCAGCGTGAGCTGAAAGTCATCATCGTCGTCGTACCAGACGGCCCGAGGCGCGAGCCCGGCGCCGACCAGCTCGCCGGCGACCTGGCTCGGGGTGAACTTGGCCGAGATCTCCGTCAGGATCTCCTCGCCCGCCCGGAAGGAGACGACGAGGTCGAGGTCTTCCACGACGACCGTATGGGGACGCCTGGCGCGCAAGCGCATCTCGATCCACCGTTCGTCGGCGTCCCAGACCGCGCGGTGATCGAACAGCTCGGGATCGAAGCTGGCGTGCAACTCGCGGTTGATGACGGCGAGCACGTTGCGGTCGAAGGCGGCGGTAATGCCGGACGCGTCGTCGTACGCCGCGAGGAGTCGCCCGACGTCCTTGACGAGGTCGGTCCCGAGGAGCAGCCGACCGTCACGGCCCATCTGCCGGCGACAGCACTCGAGCAGTTGTCTCCGGCCAGCGGGAAGCAGGTTGCCGATCGTTCCACCGAGGAACGCCCACAGCTGGCGTCCGACCGCAGGGACATTCCCGAGATGGTGCCGGAAGTCTCCGACGACCGCGTGGACGTCGACGTCGTAGAGGAGATTCAGGTGCTCGGCCGCATCGGCAAGGACTTCCCGGCTGATGTCGAACAAGATGATCCGCTCGAGGTGGCCGGCGGCTGCCATCGCGTCGAGGAGCAGGCGGGTCTTGTCCGACGTACCGGACCCGATCTCGACGAGCGTATCGGCACGCGTCGCTGCCGCGATGTCCGAGGCGTGGCGGGTGAGGATCGCGCGTTCGGCGCGGGTCGGGTAGTACTCGGGCAGCCTCGTGATCTCGTCGAACAACCGGCTCCCCGCCTCGTCGTAGAACCACGCAGGAGGAATGTACTTTTTGGGGCTGCTGAGCCCGGCCCGGACGTCGTCGCAGAGGGACCTGCGCCGCTCCTCGTCGTCGACCAGTATGTCGAGGCTCAGTTGACGTTGCACCCGGGGTCCCCTTCCACGTCCCGGGCAAGGCGCACACCCGTGAACGGCCAGCGTGCACCCGGTGGAAAGAAGTTGCGGTAGGTCGGACGCACATGTCCGAGAGGCGTCGCGCAGGAGCCCCCGCGTAGCACGTGCTGATTGACCATGAATTTCCCGTTGTACTCGCCGACGCCGCCTGGCCACGGGTGGAACCCCGGGTAGGGCAGGTATGCCGAGGCGGTCCATACCCACACGTCGCCGTAGAAGGTGTCTGCCTGCTGGGGCTCCGGATGCGGACGCCCGGGATCGAGAAAGCGGCCGGCGACCGGGCGCTCGGCCGCGACCGCTTCCCACTCGCACTCGGTGGGCAGGCGCACCCCCGCCCAGCGGGCGTACGCGTCGGCCTCGTAGAGGCTCACGTGGCAGACCGGTTCGTCTGGATCGAGCGGTTTCCTCCCGGCCAGCGTGTAGACGCTCCAGTCCGTCCCTTCCTCCCGCCAGTAGAGCGGGGACGTCCATCGCTGTTCGTTCACGACCGCCCATCCGTCGGACAGCCACAGCTCAGGCCGTCGGTACCCGCCGTCGTCGATGAACGCCAGCCATTCGCCGCAGGTGACGGCCCGGTCGGCGATCTCGAACGGCGCGAGGCGGACGACGTGGCGCGGAGCCTCGTTGTCGAACGCGAAGCCCGCTCCCCCGTAGCCGATCGCCGTCTCGCCTCCCGGGTGGCCGACCCACCGCGTCGACTTGGCGGGGGCGGGACGCGTCCGCGGGGCAGCCGGCGACACGTTCGAGTACACGGGATCGAGCGGGCTGGCCGAGAGCACGTGCTTGATGTCCATCAAAAGCAGCTCTTGGTGCTGCTCCTCGTGGTGCAGGCCAAGCTCGACGAGGAACGCCGCCGGCTCTCCGATCCCCTGGCCGAGCAACGCACGCATGTGCTCGTCGACGTGCGTGCGGTACCGGGCGATCTCTTGGACCCCGGGGCGCGACACGAGCCCGCGCGCGGGCCGCGGGTAGCGCGCTCCGGCGGCCTCGTAGTACGAGTTGAACAGGTACCCGAACCCGGGGTGGTACTCGGTGTAGCCACTCAGGTACGGGGTGAGGACGAACGTCTCGAAGAACCAGCTGACGTGCGCCCGGTGCCACTTGGTCGGGCTGACGTCGGGCATGGACTGCACGGTCTGGTCTTCCGCCGACAGCGGTGCCGCCAGTTGCTCGGTGAGCTGGCGGACCGCTGCATAGCGCTCGGCGAGGGCGTCGCAAGAGGGCGCAGCCGACGAGCGACCGCCGGCTTCGACACGTACCCGCTCTGTCGTGCTGGTGGAGGTCAATGACGTGTGCTCCGTGTTCGGTCGGGGACGGGCCGTGTTGGCCGATACCCCGTTCGACGTGCGCTGATGCCTGCCGCACCCACTCGGTGCCCGCAGGTCCCGAGGAGCGGGGGCCAGTCTCCCTCGCCGATGGGGGTGGCGTCGCACGGAGTGGTCATCCGAGGGCTCGTCGCGCCACGATGTTCAAGCGCACGTAGTCGATCACCGGGTCGGCCATCGCTCCGATCACGCGCTGGACCAACGGGCGCCATTGCGCACGCGGCACGGTGGCGAGGTGCTCGCGCAGACAGACCGTCTCGAGGAACGCGCCAAGCGAGTCCTCGTCGGCGAACGACGTCGGCTCGGGATTGGTCCACACGTCGACGTCGACGAAGCCTGCCCGCCCGAGGCGTCGAGCCGTCTCCTCGGGCGCCGCGTAGAGCCACGATCCCGCGCGCTCGACACCGACGGAATGGGCGGCTTCGAGTAGGCGGGCGATATTGCCTTCTGCGCCACACTGCGCGACGAGCTGTGCACCGGGTCGCATCACCGCTGCGAAGTTCGCGAACACGCGGTCGTGATCGGTGATCCAGTGGAGCGTCGCCGTCGAGAGCACCGCGTCGACGGGGGCGTCCCCGCCGAGCGTGCGACGATCGAGTGCCAGGAGATCGGCGCGGACGAAGCGGACCCGGTCGGCATGGGATCGGAGGCGCCGACGTGCCTCGTCGAGCATCGACGCCGACGCATCGAGCGCGACCACCCGTCCCTCGGGGACCCGGGCCACGAGCTCCTCGGTGACCCGGCCGCTGCCACACCCTGCGTCGAGCACCGTTTCGTTGCCGCCAAGGACGAGCCGCTCCACGACGGCTCGGCCCCAGCGGGCCTGTGGTGCAGAGAGCCGGTCGTAGGCCGCACCGTTCCACTCGACGCGACCGGACGGCGAGGCGTCGCCAGCTGCGGGGCCGTCTGGCGTCGTCACGACGCGTCGAGATAGCGGTCGAGTCGTCCCAGCAGCTCGCGCCTGCGGTCGTCCGTCGCGAAGCTGGATTCGATCGACGTCCGTGCGATGGCACCGAGGACGAGCTTGTCCCAGCCGAACGCACGCGCACAGGTGGCGTACTCGCCCTCGACCGTCGCTCCGAAGAGGAGGGGGTCATCGGTGTTGACGCTCACTCGGACACCCGCCGCGCGTAGTCGCTCGAGGGGG
>JAJYPY010000169.1 GCA_021794995.1 Actinomycetes bacterium
CGCGGGTGCACAGGCAGGTGAGGCGGCAGCGGGCAGGGCGTCGTCCTCTCCGGCCACTGCGGCCACGCCGTCCACTGCGGCCACGCCGGCCACTGCGGCCACGGCGGCCACGCCGGCCACTGCGGGGACCAGCGCTCCCTCGCCGCTCGCGGTCGCCTTGTCATCGCACCCGGACGCGCTGTCGCCGTCGGTGTCGGGGGTGAGCCTCACGCTCGCAGAGCTGTGCGCCGCCACGGGGCTCTCGGCCCAGTCCGTGGCCGCCCTGGAGGGGCTGGGCCTGCTCGCGCCGATGGCCATCGCCGGTGGGACCTTCTACGACGAGGAGGCCCTCACCGTCGGCAAGCTCGTGGTGGAGTTCGGCCGGTTCGGCATCGAGCCGCGGCACCTGCGGATGTACCGCAACGCCGTCGACCGGGAGGCCGGGCTGGTCGAGCAGGTCGTGACGCCGCTCCTTCGCCAGCGGAACCCCGAAGCACGCCAACGCGCGGTGGAGACCGCCGCCGAGCTCGCCCGCTTGGGGCAGAGCTTGCGGGGGTCGCTGGTGCGGACGGCGCTGCGCAAACAGCTCGGGAGCTGAACCGGCCGCGCACAGGCCGGGGGTCACGCTACATTGCTGGTATGGTCGAAGTCCGCCTGAGGGCTGTTCGGGTCGACCTCCAGTCGAACACCCCGGTGCTGTTGCTCCAGGAGACCGAAGGGGAGGGGCGTACGCTGCCGATCTTCATCGGCACTCCCGAAGCGGCTGCGATCGCGTACGCGCTCCAAGGAGTTGCGATGCCGCGGCCGATGACCCATGACCTCATCCGCGACGTGCTCACGTCGCTCGAGGTTGCCGTCGAACGCGTCGTCATCACCGAGCTGCGGTCCTCGACCTATTACGCCGAGCTGCAGCTTCGCGCCGGCGCGCAGCGGGCGGTCGTGTCGAGTCGCCCGTCTGACGCGGTCGCCGTGGCCATCCGCACCGGGAGCCCGCTGTACGTCGCGGACGATCTGATGGACGCCGAGGGCATCCTGCTCGCGATCGAGCCCTCGGACGACGACGACGAGAGCCCCGACGAGCTCGTCGGCCAGTTCCGCCAGTTTCTCGACTCCATCAAGCCTGAAGACTTCAGCGGATAGCCGAGCGGCTCGACGGGGCGTCCTGCGAGGGGCGCACGAGGACGCGGCCCCGGACCCGGGCGCCGAGCACGGCGGCGAGCACACCCGCCAGGTCGTCCAGGCCGACCTCCCGCTCGACCATCGTGTCGACGACGCGTCCTGTGAGCACCTCGTCGATCCCCGACCACAGCCGCCTGCGCTCGCGGATCGGCGTCGCAACGCTGTCGACGCCGAGCAGCGACACCGCGCGCACGATGAAGGGGTAGACCGTCGTCTGCAGGTCCGTGCCGGCCGTCAGCCCGCTCGCCGCGACGGCGCCGCCGTAGCGAAGCGAGCGCAGGATCGCCGCGAGGGTCTCCCCGCCGACGCAGTCGACGGCGCCGGCCCACCGCTCCGGCGAGAGCACCCGTCCCGGGCGTTCGATCTCGTCTCTCCCGATCACGTCGGACGCTCCCAGGTCGCGCAGGTAGGCGTGCTGCGCGTCCTTCCCCGTGCTCGCGACGACGTCGTAGCCCTGGCGGGCGAGGACCGCGACGGCCATGCTCCCGACGCCGCCCGATGCGCCGGTCACGAGCACCTGGCCGTCGCCGGGCCCGACGCCGGCCTGGCGGAGCTTCTCCAACGACAGCACCGCCGTGAACCCTGCGGTGCCGATCGCGGCCGCCCGGCGCGTCGTCAGTCCCTCCGGCAGCGGGACCACCCAGCCTGCGGGGACCCGGGCGCGGGTCGCGAAGCCGCCGTGGTGGTCGACACCGAGGTCGTAGCCGTGCACCACGACGCGGGTCCCCTCAGGGATGGACGGGTCGTCGCTCGAGGCGACGACGCCTGCGAGGTCCACGCCCGGGACGAGGGGGGACCGCCGTGCCACCCGGTTCTGCGGCACCGTCACCATGGCGTCCTTGTAGTTGACCGCCGACCATTCCACGTCGACGACCACGTCGCCGGGACCGAGCAGATCGTCGGACAGGTCCTCGACCGAGGTCTGCAGCTCGTCGTCGGTGCGGGTGACCACGAACGCGTGCCAGGACATGCGCTCACTGTAGGGGCGAGAGAGGTCCGCCGGAGTAACCTGGGGAGTTGGTGAGCACCTCCGTCGCTCCAGCGCGACCCGGTCTCCTCAGCGGCTCCGCCTGGAGGGATCTCGTCATGAGCGGTGCGTGGATCCGCGAACCCCGCCATGTATGGGACCGCGCCCGATCGGCCACCAGGCGCCTCATGAGCGCGTGGGGTCCCGAGGGGGGCGACGCGGTGCTCTACGGCATCGCTGCGCTGTTCGCGCTCATGACCGGCCTGCTGTCGGGGATCGTCGGGTATCGGCTGTGGGGATGGCTGGCACTCGGCCCCTACGCCTGTGCAGCCCTCGTCTCGGCGTACGTCGGCCGACGGCGTACCCGCGGCGCGTCGACGACCGGCACCCGTCCGTCGTGGGGTCCCGCTCGCGTGTGGGTCCTGCTGCTCGTCTTGGTCGGAGCGACGCTGCTGCCGCTGTCGGCGGAAGTCGCGTTGCGCAATGACGGCCCCGCCGCGTTGCACGTGCAACCCGAAGTGGTGGTGATCGCCCAAGCCGGCAACCGGCTCGCGCACGGAAAGGACCCGTACCACACCACGGTCCAGCATGGCGCGGTGCAGTCCGCGGTGCGCGGGGAGCCGACCTACGAGTCCTTCTTCCCCTATCTCCCCCTCATGGCCGCGTTCGGTCTGCCGCACGTCGGCAAGGGTCCGGTCCGCGTCACCGATACGCGCCTGCTCTTCAGCATCGTGACCCTGCTCGTGGTCGGAGCTGCGCTCCTGACCTCACGCGCCCCGCGCAACCGCAAGATGCGCGTGCTCCAATTCTTGACGGTGCTGCCCTCGGCGGCGCTTCCCCTCGCCACCGGTGGTGACGACATGCCGATCGTGGCGTTCCTCCTTCTCGCCATGGTGCTCGCGCAGCGCCGCCGTCCAGGCTGGAGCGGCATCGTGCTCGGGATCGTCACCGCGATGAAATTCACGGCCTGGCCACTGGCGGCGCTCGCGCTCTTCGCCGCGCGCGACCGCGAGGGCAGGCGTGCGCCCGGCCGGATGCTGCTCGGGATGGTCGTGGTCGCCGGACCGATCGTCGCGCCGTTCGTCGTGCCGAACGCGCGGGCCTTCTTCGACAACGTCATCCTGTTCCCGCTCGGACTGTCGGGTGTCCCGTCCCCCGCGGCGAGCAACCTCCCCGGGCACGTGATCGTGACGGCACTGCCGTGGCTGCACACCGCCCTTCCCGTCGTGGTCGCTCTCGTCGGCGGGATCGTCCTCGCCCGCCGGCTCTGGCGTCGCCCGCCTGGCACCGTGGCCGAGGTGGTGACGCTCGCAGGTTGGGTGATGCTCGTGGCGATCGCGTTCGCACCCGCCACGCGTGTCGGCTACCTGCTCTATCCGACGGACTTCTTCGCGTGGGGATGGATGTTCTCGGCATCCGAGCGCACCGAAGGCGTCGAGGGCACCGAGGGCATCGAGGGCACCGAGCCCGGCGTCGGTTCGGATCTCGTGGCGTCGTCCGAACATCCCGAGCTCGCCCAGCGCACCTCGGTGTGATCGCCCCGGACGCCGAGCGGTCCGCGGGGAGCGGTCAGGTGGCGTCGGGCATCTCGTAGAGGTCGAGGACGAAGCGGGTGGTCTCGGGTGCCGCGCCGCCGCCGAACGTCGTCGGCGAGACGACCACGCCCACTTCCCAGTACCAGCCGTCGGAGCTCGGGCGCTGCGCGAGCACCTCGGTTGCGCCGCGCTGGGCCCGGGCGGGTCCGACGCCTTGGATCGACCATCCCCGTGCCGCGAGCTCTGCACGGTAGAACCCGATGATCGCGGCCTGCGACGCCGGCAGGTCGAACCGCATCGTGGCGCTGAACTGTGTCAGGCCGTTCCACTTCACGCTGGACCGGGCGCGCGCGCCCTTAGGGAGCACGAGCGCGCCGAGCACGTCCGAAGGCGGTGTGCCGGGGAGCTCGATCGGACGCAGCGCGGGGGCGGCCGGCTCGGCCCGCAGCGAGGTGCCGTGGACCGCTGACGCGTGGGGTGCCGGCGCGGGCGAGCTCCCCGTCAGGGCGGCGCCGCTGCCGCACAAGAGCACCAGCGCG
>JAJYPY010000170.1 GCA_021794995.1 Actinomycetes bacterium
GCTGCAGGTCGCCCCCTCCACCTACTACGACGTCAAGGCCCGCACGCCGTCCGCGCGAGCGGTCCGTGACGCGGTCATCGCACCGCTGCTGGTCGCGCTGTGGGTGCATAACTACTCGGTCTACGGTCGGCGCAAGCTGTGGAAGGCGGCCCGCCGTGCTGGCATGGACGTCGGCCGGGACCAAGTGGCGCGGCTCATGGCGACAGAGGGCCTGCGTGGAGCGAGCCGTGCGAAGAAGCGCTTCACCACCAAGGCCGACCCTGGCCATGTGCGCGCGCCGGACCTCGTCGGGCGCAACTTCGTCGCCGAGCGCCCCGACGCCTTGTGGGTGGCCGACTTCACCTACTGCTCGACGTGGTCGGGGATCGTCTACGTCGCTTTCGTCGTCGACGTGTACTCCCGGCGTATCGTCGGCTGGAAGGCAGCTCGGTCCATGACCACCGCCTTGGTGCTCGACGCTCTCAACATGGCCGCGTGGAGCCGCCGCCACACTCCCCTCGACGGGCTCGTATGCCACAACGATTATGCCGAGGTTCTCGTTAAGCCGAGGAGTCGCGTCCTGATCTGCTTGGGCGGGTCTGCCTGACGGATTCCTCGGCTTAACGGTTCGGTGGCTCGTCGCTACCGTCCGCCGTATCCGGATGCCCTTGAGGAGAGGAGACGGCCATGGATACGACGGTCACGGGGATTGGGTCGGTTGTTGTCGCGGAGCTGCGCGCTGCTTGCTACATGGACTCGACGATCGGTCAGTACGAGAAGACGATCAAAGCGCTGACGCGCTTCGCCGAGGAACGTGACGGCGTCTACACGCCATCACTCGGTGCGGAGTTCGCGGCGATGACGGTCAGCCCGCGCACCGGCAGGTTCAGTGCGCAGCGCAGGTTCGACTACGGCCGGCTGGTCAGCGTCTTCGACACCTACCTGAAGACCGGCCGGGTGGATCTGTCGTGCTCCAAGCGCGGGGGCGGGGGCGCGCGGCCGGCATCGAGCGAGCTGAGCGCGCTGGCTGGCGCGTGGGAGGCGGAGATGGACGATCGTGTTCTGGCGCCGGCCACCCGCGATGCCTATGGCCGGATCTGCCGGGCCTACATGGTGTTCTTGGAGTCTCGCGGGGTCCGCTGTCTCGATGAGGCCGACGGGGCCAGCGTGCTGGCGTTCCTCGAGTCGCTGTCCGCCAGGTGGGCGACGTCCTCGTTGTTCTGGGTGGTGTCGAACTTCCGGCCGTTCTTGAAGTTCACCGGCCGCACCGATCTGGTCGACGCGGCTGGGCTGGCCGGTGTGAAACGTTCCCATGCGATCCTGCCGGTTCTTTGCGACGACGACGAGCGCCTGGTCCTGCAGGCGTGCGCGTCGGGGGCGGTCAGCTCCCGGGATGCGGCCATCACCTTGCTGGCGTTGACGACGGGGCTTCGCGCGTGCGACATCGTCAACCTGCGCCTGGCGGACATCGACTGGCGCGCACGGACCGCCGAGATCGTCCAGCAGAAGACGCACAACCCGCTGACCGTGCCGTTGGCAGATCTGCTGGTGGGCAAGCTCGCCGACTATGTCCTCGACGACAGGCCCGACTCACCCGATTCCCACGTGTTCTTGCGATCCGTGGCCACGCACACGCGCTTAGCCGATCACGCGTCGATCTACCGGGTGATCGCGGAGGTCTTCCGCAGGGCAGGCGTTGTCGACGTGAAGGTCGGCACTCGCCTGTTGCGCCACAACGCCGCGTCGCGGCTGCTGCGTGCGATGGTCCCGTTGCCGACGATCTCGGCCGTCCTCGGCCACGCGAGCCCCGAATCGACCGACCTCTACATGAGCGTCGACCGGGACCGTCTGGTCGACTGCGTGCTGGACGTGCCCGTGCTCGAGGGATCGCGGCCATGAGCGCCCACGGCTTCACCAGCGCGTTCGCCCCGGAACTGGACGCCTACCTCGCGTTCAAGGAGAAGATGGGCTCTTACGGCAGCTCCCGGATCTCGTATCTGAAGAGGTTCGACACCTACTGCAGCTTGCACGGCCGGGTCGCTTTCGACCGTGACACCGTCGAAGGATGGGTCACCGACCAGCTGGCCCGATCAGGCCGCTACCGGTCGTGGATGTCCTACATCCGCGACGTCGGCCGGTGGCTCCAGGTCCACGGCCACCGCGACGCCTACGTGCTCTCGGAGCGGTGGAAGGCCCAGATCGTGCCCGCCCACCCCTACCTGCTGAGCGGGCACGAGATCGAGGCGTTCTTCGCTGCCGCGGCAACGCTTCACGCCGAGTCCCCCTGGCGGTGGCAGGCGGTGGCGTTCTTCACCCTGATGCACTCCTGCGGGCTGCGGACCGGAGAAGCCCGTCTGCTGGCGCCTGCGCACGTGCACCTTCGTGACCGGAACCTCGACGTCGTGTCCTCCAAGGGCAACCGCTCCCGCCGGCTGCCGATGACCGGCGAGGTCACCGACGTCCTGGCCGGCTGCGACCGGGCATCGACGGCACGGTTCGGCCCGTCGCGGCGCGCGTTCTTCGTCTCCGCGTCCGGCAACCAGGTCACCCCCGCGTCCGTCGGGGTGATCTTCCGCCGTATCTGGGACGCGGCCGGTCTCCCGCGCCCGGCAGGCGGCCAGCAGCCGAGGCCCTACGACCTCCGCCATCACTTCGCCTATGCGAACGTCGAACGCTGGGCGAGGCAGGGCAGAGACGCAACCGCGATGCTGCCCTACCTGGCGCGCTACATGGGGCACGCGAGCATCGAGTCGAGCTACTACTACATCCACACCTCACCGGACTTCCTGCACGCCTACGCCGACATCACCACCGAGAGCCAGTCACTGCTGCCCGAGGTCGGGTTCGAATGACGCGCGACCGGACAACCGCCGCCCCGGACTTCTACACCTTCGCCAGGGGCTACCTGCACACCTACCTGCCCACGGTGCAACGACGTTCAGCCAAGACGATCGAGGCCTACCGGATCAGCCTGGAGTGCTTCCTCGGCTATCTCGCCGAGACCGAGTCCATCGAACGCGCCCACGTAACCTTCGACCACCTGGGGCGCGACCACCTCAAAGGCTGGCTGACCTGGATGATCGACCAGCGGCACTACGCGCCTGCGACCGTCGCGCTGCGGCTCAGCAGCATCAAAGCGTTCCTCGCCTACTGCGGCGCCGAAGACATCACCCTCGTCGCGCTCAGCCAGGCAGCCAACGCCCTACGAGCGCCAGCGAGCCCGAGGAAGCCGATCGAGTACCTCACCGGACCCGAGACCCGAGCCGTGCTCGGCGCCTTCACCGGCCGCACTGCGAAGTCACGTAGGAACCGGATGCTGCTGATCCTGCTCTACGACACCGCGGCCCGCGTCGGCGAGATCACCTGCCTGACGCTTGGGGACCTCTGCCTGGCCACGCCCGGACACGTGAGGCTCACCGGCAAGCGCGACAAGACCCGGGTCGTCCCACTGACCGAAAAGACGATCGAGCACCTTCGCGTCTACCTCGCCGAGTTCCACCCGGACACCCCTACGCTGCCGGTGACGCGGCCGGTGTTCTACAGCCCGCACCACGGGACGCCGACCCGGCTATCGACCGACACCGTCGCAGCCGTGCTCACACATGCAGCCACCGCTGCGCGCCGGACCTGCCCCTCGGTGCCCGAGAACATCCACTGTCACATGCTGCGCAAGACCAAGGCCATGGATCTCTACCAGCAAGGCGTCCCCCTGCCGATCATCATGCGCCTGCTCGGCCACGACAACGTGTCGACCACGGCGGCGTTCTACGCCTTCGCCACCCTGGACATGATGCGCCAAGCCGTCAACGCAGCCACCCCCGCGATCGGCTCCTCAGCTGCGCTGCCACTCACCGAGGACAAGCTCCAAGCCCTCTACAGCCTCCGATAGCGCCCGGTTGTTTTAAGCCGAGGAATCGGTCAGGCAGACCCGTCCAAGCAGGTCAGGACGCGATTCCTCGGCTTAACGCAAGGCTCGGCATAATCCGAGTTCACCCGAATTCGGGTTAACAACGACGCCGGCTCGCAGTACACCTCGATCGCCTACACCGACCGCCTCGAAGAGATCGGCGCGGCGCCGTCGATCGGCACCGTCGCGGACAGCTACGACAACGCCATGGCCGAATCGACCAACGCCTTGTTCAAGACCGAGCTGCACCGCAACCCCGCCGCCCTCGCCGCTGTCGGGGGCCACTGGAAGGGCCTA
>JAJYPY010000171.1 GCA_021794995.1 Actinomycetes bacterium
CAGACGTCGGGCTGGTTTCGCGCGCCTTGCAACTGGCCGCACACTTCACTGCGACCAGCACCAGGAGGAAAGGGAGTCGGCCCTTCGGGCCGACGCTGACTTGACAAGCGGCGCTCCTTCAGGAATGACCCACTACCGTTCGTTGACCCGGGCGCGCCCCACCGGTAGCGTGGGAACGACCACGGCATGCGTGGCCACGCGGAACCGGCGGAGTAGATTCGGGGTGGAGGGGGCCCCGGCAGTGGCCGCAGGCCTGGCACGACCGCACACGCTTCACTGCAGAGACGAGCCGGGAGGCTCAGCGGAGGAACCGACTCACCGACCCAAGCGCGGACAGGCGTCCTCGCGGCCAGCTCGGAGACCTCCGGGGAGACGATCGAATGGCCCTAGCGCCGAACGACGTGGGGAACGGAGGATACGACGCCGGCATCCGGCTGGTGGCGGCGCACCGCTCTGGAGACCTCGCGGCCTTCGACGAGATCGTCCGCACCCACTACCCCACACTTCTCGCGTGCGCCCGCCGTCGCTTGCGGAACTCCGAGGATGCCCAGGACGCGGTCCAAGAGACGCTGCTCCGCGCGTACCGCGGCCTCGACCGCTTCGGCCGCTCGGGCGACTGGCGCCTCGGCGCCTGGCTGCACACGATCCTGCTCCACGTCTGCGCGGACGTCCCGCGGCGGCGCCACGCGACCGTGCCGCTCGAGGACTGGCTGGCAGATGCGCACGTCGACGCGCTCGACGAGGTGGCCGAGACGACCTCCGACCACGTCGCCCTCGCCGCGGTGCACCAGGCGATCGCCACGCTCCCCGATTCCCAGCGCCGCGCCTTCGAGCTTCGCCTCGTCGAGGGCCGCACCTACGAAGAGGTGGCCGGGACGCTCGGGATCACCAAGACAAACGCCCGCGCGCGGGTCCAGCGCGCGCGCACGACGCTCCAGCACGCGCTGAAGGGCGCCGGCGCCGTCTCGGGCACCCTGGCGACGCTCCCGCTCTTCCTCACCGCATCGGCACGGGCGGCGTTCCGCCGGGTCTTTTCGGGCGCGGGCGACTCGGCGCGCGCGGCGACCTCACAGGTGCTCTCGGCCGGCGCGGCGAGCGGCTCGCAGGCGGCCGCCGCGGTGACGGCGAGCCCCGTCGGCTCGAGCATGCAGCTCATCGCCCAGGTGTCCGCGACCCCCGTCGCCCAAGCCGTCGTGGCGTCGGCGACGAGCATCCCAAAGGGCTCGGTCGTGCTCGGCATCGTGGCGAGCCTCGCGACGGCCGGTGGCGTCGGCCCTGCCCTCATCTCGGGCACGACGACAGCGAGTCGGACCGCCGGGCCCGCGGCGCACGTGGTGCGCGCGCTCCAGACGCCGGCGACAACAACACCCGCGCCGGCCGGGACCGCCTCGACGACACCGGGGCACGGCGCGTCGAGTGCGCCATCGTCGGCGTCGAGCACCACGTCGGGCACTCCGTCCTCCGCGTCCATTCCGAGCGCGCCGGCCTGGGTGACGCTCGCGGCGATCTCCACCACCTACCACCAACCTGCGCCGACCACGTCGGAGGCGTCTGGCACCTCGACCTCGGGGTCCGCCACGAGCACGAGCTCGAGCACGGGGGGGACCAGCGCGGCGGGAACGACGACGTCCTCGACGACGAACGGCTCGAGCACGACCTCGGGCGCGACGACCACCCCCACCACACCTCCGACGGCGGGCACCGCGCACACGTTCCCGCTGCCGGCGGGCACGTGCAGCGGGGTGGCGGGCTTCTCTGGTGTCACGACCCCGACGTCGCTCCCCCCGCTCAGCTCCTCGGTGCTCGACGCGATCCTGAGCACCGGCGCGGTCAGCCTCACCACACACACGGGCTCGCCTGCCTTCGGCGGCACAGCCGTCGTGAAAGCAACGGTGGGCTCCACAGCTCCGGTCCACGTGAAGGTCGGGACGTGCCTCGCCGAGGGCGGCTCGCTCCTCGCCGTCGACATGACCGGGACGACAGGTGCCGAGGTGCAGCTGGTCGGCTCGCTCGTCTCCGCGCCGCTGTCGGTCACACCCACCGCCAGCTCCCCCTCGAGCGACGTCGCGTACCTGTTCAGGGGCAACGTCACTCAGATCGCCGGGACCTCCGGCCCGGGCGGCGGGCTGCCGTGGGGGCTGCCCACGAGCTTCGTGGCCGAGGTCCAGGTCCAGCAGCCCTCCGAGACCGGCACGCTCACGGTCGTCTTCCTCCAGCCGATGAACCAGGTCGGCGTGAACGAGGTGACAATCGGCACCGCCGCGCCGCCCGCCGGCTCGACACCGGGCACCACGACGGGGAGCACCACCGGCACCGGCACGACAGCCGGGACGCCGTCGGGGACAGGACAGACGACGAGCACGGGCGGCACCGGCACGACCACGACGTCGAGCACCGGCACAACGAGGCAGTCCGAGCCGGCCATGACGACGACATCCGGCGCCACAACCGGCTCGACGTCTTCGTCCGCCACACCCGCCTCCTGAGCCCGAGCGCGACGCCGCCCGGCCCGCTGTGCCGGGTGCGGCTCAGCGGTGTGCGCCGGCGGGGCTGGTGTGGATGGTCGCGGCGGTGAGCCGCGAGACGTCGGCGAGCAGATGGCGCTCGGCATGGTGCGCGAGGTCGTGGGCCTCGCCGACGGTGAGCGCGGGGTCGACGGTGGCGTCGACTTCGGCCCGGAGCGTGTGCCCGATCCAGCGGATGTGGATCTCGCGCACGTCGCTGATGCCCGGCACGCTCGTCACCGCGGCGCGTGCGCGGTCCACGAGCTCCGGGTCGACCGCGTCGAGGAGCCGGGCGCCGACGTGGCGGACGGCGGCGCGCAGCACCCCGAGGATGACGGCGGCGATCACGAGGCCGGCGATCGGGTCGGCGACCCGCCACCCCAGCGCGACCCCGCCCGCGCCGAGGAGGACGCCGAGACTGACGAAGCCGTCGGTGCGGGCATGCAGGCCGTCGGCGACGAGGGCGGCGCTCCCGATGCGCCGGCCGACCCGGATGCGGAGGCGCGCCACGATCTCGTTGCCGGCGAACCCGACGACCGCGGCGGCGGCGACCGCCCAGAGGTCGGTGACGTCGCGGGGATGGAGCAACCGGTCGACGGCCTCGAAGGCGGCGACCGCGCCCGAAAGGGCGATCACGACGACCACGACGAGGCCGCCGAGGTCCTCGGCGCGGCCGTAGCCGTAGGTGTACCGCGACGTGGCCGGACGCCGCGCCAGGCCGAACGCGACGAGCAGCGGCACGGCCGTGAGCGCGTCGGCGATGTTGTGCAGACCGTCGCCGAGCAGTGCGACCGACCCGGAGAACGCGACGACCACCAGCTGGACCCCGGCCGTGGCCACCAGGATCGCCAAGCTGACGAGGAGCGCCCGGCGCCCGGCGGCGTCGGCGTCGAGCGCGGCGCCGACGTGATCGCCGCCGACGTGGGTGTGGGCTCCGAGCGCCCCGGAGACGGCGTGCCCGGCACGCCCGAGCCGCGACCTGCCCACGTCGTGGTGCTCCCGGTGGGCGTGGTCGTCGACCGGCGCGTGGTCCCCGCGCGCGGGGTCCTGCTCGCGGCGGTGCAGCACACGAAGAGCGTATCGGAAGATGAATACATATGCGTTCTTGCGACTAGATCGTAAGAACGCACCGGTCGCACGGGAGCCCGGCCTACATTTGCACGGACCAGGAGGTGCCCGGTTGCGCACGATCACCCAGCGGGAGCGGCGCACCCACACCTCCCGGACACACCGATGATCGTCGCCGTCGCTGGGGCGTCGGGGTTCGTCGGGCGTGCGCTCACGGCGCGCCTCGAACGACGTGGGCACGACGTGGTCGCCGTCGGCCGGTCGGTGACCGACGCCGCGGCGGGCACGAGGGCGATCGCCGTGGACGTGGGCGACGAAGGAGCGACCACCGACGCCCTGGCGGGTGTCGAGGCCGCCTACTACCTCGTCCATTCGATGGCGGCCGGTGGAGCGTTCCGCGCGCTCGACCTCCGACTGGCCACCGCCTTCGGCCGGGCGGCGGCGCGGGCCGGCGTCGGCCGCATCGTCTACGTCGGCGCCCTGGGGGACGCGCCGGGCTCCGCGCACCTGGCGAGCAGGCACGAGGTGGGCGCAGCCCTCGGCGCCGCGGGCGTGGCGGTGGTCGAGCTCCGCGCGGCGGTCGTCTTCGGCGCGGGCAGGAGCTC
>JAJYPY010000172.1 GCA_021794995.1 Actinomycetes bacterium
AGTCCGGGCTCTCAGCGAGGGAGGTCGCTCGCTGGCTCGGGACCTCGCCCGCCCAGCTCTACCGACTGCTCGATCCGACCAACTACTCGAAGTCGGTCAAGCAGCTGATCCTGTTGCTCTATGTCCTGGGTTTCCAAGTGGAGCTCGCGGTACGGAAGCGATCGGACACGAACCCAAAGCATCGTGCCCGGACTCCGACCCGGCGACGGCGAACGGCGGTTCCGGCGTAGCGGCAGCTGCCCCTTACCGAGCGTCCCCGAAGATCACCCGCGCTTTCGGTGCCGGGTGTCCTCGAACGCCGGTTCGCGGTCGTCGAACTTCCGCCCCCACCACTGGACTTCCACGCAGTCGGGGTTGACGGAGCAGCTCCCCGCACAGAGTCACCTATCCTCAGATCCTGTTGCTCGACGATGTGTCACCTACCGCCGGGACTGCCCTGACCGCGTCGAGTGCGTCCTGCAGGGGCGTCCCGAGTCAATGGGACAGTAGGTGCGCCTGCGTGTCAGCAAGCGGAAGTGGGGCTCCGCAGGCGGGGCGTCGTCACGACTGCTCGGACGACCCGATCAGTCTCAGTGGATTCCTGGCCGGATGACCACCTCGAGGTGCTCGAGCAGCCGATGGTCACCTGCGCGCTCAAGCGTCCCGATGGTCGGGCGGCGCCAGAGCCAGCAGTCCAGGTCAGCCGCCGACCCGGTGAGCGTGGCGTCCGCCTCAGCGCCGCGGTCTTCGGCCACTTCGAGGCAGGCCTCGTCTACGGGCGTCCCGTCGTCGGGGTCGGTACCGGTGAGCCGGCCGGGGATAACCAGCCACGTGCTGGCGGTGTCGGCGGCGCGGAGTCGGACGATGCCGGCACCGCTCGGGGAGAACGCGGCCCAGTCGGGTGCGTGCCCGTACATAACTCGCAGCGCCTCGTCGATCCCGTCGTCGCTCAGCTGCGCGTCCATTGGCGTTCGCGACCCGACGGTGAGCTCGGCGTCGATTCGATGGATCAGCGCCTCGTGAGCTTGGCGCCGCCGGACGAAGCCAACGGTATGGTCGCTCGACCAGGTCCACACCCGGTCCTGAGGCGCAGCTGAGCCCAGTGCGGAAGCGAGCTCGGCACTGACGACCGCGTAGAACGACGCGAGCTCGGGCCGGCTGGCCGGTCGCTCCGGTCTGGTCTCGGCAGGTGGCGGTGCTTGGAGTGCCTGGCGCACGATCGTGCCCCAGAACCACTGAACCTCCGCCAGGTGCCACAACAAGTCGTCGACATCCCACTTAGGGTCCACCGATAGTTAGTACGCGCGCTATAGTCTGGCGAGGTGGAGGCCAGTCGTGAAGAGCTCGCGCGATTCTTCACGACGGTGCTTCCACACCTGAACGAGGTGCAGCGCCGCGTGGTGGCCGGTGCGATGGCGGTGGGTCTCGGACACGGCGGCAAGTCGGCGGTGGCGGAGGCGTCGGGGATGAGCCGCAACACGGTCATCAAGGCCGAGCGCGAGGTGCTCTCGGGCATCGAACCCTCGAGCCGCCAGCGTGCGGTAGGCGGTGGGGACATCAAGGCCGAGGTGAAGCAGCCCGGGCTCTTGGAAGCCCTCGACGAGCTCGTGAACCCCGAGACCCGGGGCAACCCGATGTCGTACTTGCGTTGGACGTCGAAGTCGACGGCCAAGCTGGCCGACGATCTGGTGCGCCAGGGGTTCAAGATCACCGACGACACGGTGGGTCGCATCCTGCGCTCCCTCGGCTACTCGCTCCAGGCGCCGGCGAAGGAGAAGGAAGGCACCGCTGCACTACCTCGCCGACGGCGTCGACTCGGCTCGCCTGGCAGAGCTGGCCGAGAACCTGTGAACGTTCGGTCGCACTTTGCACAGGTTCGCCCGAACGTGTGCGCTTTCAAGAAGAAGGAGCTGGTGGGCGAGTACAAGAACGGCGGGCGCGAGTACCAGCCCACGGGAGAGCCCGAGCGCACCAAGACCCACGACTTCATCGACAAAGAGCTCGGACGGGCCGTCCCCTACGGGGTCTACGACGTCATGAACGACGAGGGCTGGGTGTCGGTCGGAGACAGCGCGGACACCGCTTCCTTCGCCGTCGAGGCCATCCGGCGGTGGTGGCACTCCATGGGAAGGCCCCGCTTCCCGGAGGCCACGAAGCTCCTCATCACCGCGGACGCAGGCGGGTCCAACGGTGCACGAGTCAGGCTCTGGAAAGTAGAGCTGGCCAAGTTCGCCCAAGAGACCGGCCTCGAGATCACGGTCTGCCACTACCCGCCGGGGACTTCGAAGTGGAACCGCATCGAGCACAAGATGTTCAGTTTCATCTCCATGAACTGGCGCGGACGACCTCTCGTCTCCTACCGGACCATCATCGAACTCATCTCGGCGACCACGACCAAGAAGGGTCTCAAGATCCGCGCTGAACCCGACCTCAACCGCTATGAGACCGGCGTCAAGGTCAGCGATGCCGAGCTTGCCGCGGTGCCACTGCGGCGGCACGAGTTCCACGGCGACTGGAACTACACGATCGCGTGATCAGTCTCTCGGTAAGCCCTTAGGGCAAGTCGGCACCGGAGCCCCTGCCACCGCCTCGGTGACAGCGGCCGCAAAGCGGGCTGACTCGCGCGCGAGATGGCTGACGTAGTCGAGATTGGTGCTCACGAGCACAAGCTAGACGCATACTCAGCGTGCGGCGCTGAACGCTCTCTCATAGCAGCGGGCATCTCCGCACGGGGATCCTCCTGGGGACCGTTGGGTGGCATCAAGCGTCACCTGACACCGCAACCGACAATCCCAGAACATCGCTCACCAACCGTCCCCGATCGCCGGCGTGAGGTCACTTCCCCTTGCGGCACTGCGTGGCAACACGAGGGGGGACGTATGCCGAACGACCGACGTCCGGTAGCCTTTGTAGGTGAAGGAACGCACCGCATGGGACCGAATCGAGGTCTCCCAGAGCCGCATCTCCCATCGGACTGCGCAACTTCGAGTGACGAGCCGTGTCCTGTACCGGATCGAGCACTACACGTCACTTCCCGTCATCGCCATCGCCATCATAGGGGCCATGATCGGTCTGATCGCCGCAGGCGGAGCGATTGGCTTTCCGAGCGGCTGGGTCGCCGGCTTCGAGGTCTCGGCGTCAACGGTGACGATCGTGATGCTTTTCGCGATCCAACACACCCAGGGAAGGGAGCAGGCGGCGATCCAGCGCAAGCTCGATGAGATCCTTCACGCCCTACCTGGCGCCGACGAATCGCTCATGATGCTGGAAGAAGCGCCTCCCAATGTGATGCGTGACGTCGAAGAAGAGCAGCGAGACGTTCGATTGATGTCACCTGACACCGAGGCCGAGCAGTCGCCTCACGACGGGCGGAGGTTGGCTTACCCCATCATCACCAAGGACGTGGAGCCGCCCGTTGGAGACCTCAGGTGAAGGGTAATCGCCAGTAAACTGCGCAGAAACACGATTCGTCGAAGGGTGTCCCATACCGTTCAACCTTTGTCCGACGGACGAGTGTTACCGATCGCCGGCATGGTGCTCCCTGCCCAAAATCAGCGGACGCCGGCATTCGCGAGCACTCGCAGCCGGCGGGCACCCGCTCGGGAACAGCCCATACCCGCTGGCATTCAACGGGATGAATCGGGCATATACGGACTTACGGTGGCACAAAGCCGGCGGCTGCAGTAGCCTGCATGGACGCCGCCATCGCGACGGCGCTACTGCGATGGAGACGGTATGCCGGTATCCATTCAGGTCTCCATAAGACGTTCGAGCAGCTCGGGTGAGGCCCGAACGTGTCCGGACTTGAACTTCCCGACGGGCACGTCGAGGCAGACGACGACGAGATCCTCGTAGAACTCGTGGATCTCACCGGTCGAGCCGCGTAGGTACTGCGGCTTGGCCGTGTTGGTGAACCGGACCCGGTCGCCGACGGCAAGGCGCGCCAAGGCTGCGTCCCGGCGGTGCCGGGCGATCGCGTGGGTCCGGAGGTTGACGGCGTCGATGACCGCGTCGAGCGCGTCGTCGAGGTGTCCGGCAACGATGGCGCTGGCGAGTGCATCGGCGTCGCGGATCGGCCAGCACGAGGGAGGTGTCGTCTTCGGTTCGATCGGCCAAGTATCGCCGATGACCACTCAGATCCGCTGGGGGATCCAGGGCTCGCCGGCGAACAGTGCGCTGAGCACGTC
>JAJYPY010000173.1 GCA_021794995.1 Actinomycetes bacterium
GTGACGCCGTGCCCGACGAGGCGGCCACGAGCGGTCCGCCGGCGCGTGCGAGGCGCGTCCGCTCCGCGGAGACCGGGCCGAGGCGGCTCGTGGCGTCGAGCCGCGCGAACAGGCTGCCGCCGGGCGTGCGCACGACACCGACGCCGGGGGTGCTCGCCCCGCGCCGACGCCGGTCGCGCTGGACCGTCCCGGTCACCGTCCTCGTGACGTTCGCCCTCGCGCTCGGCATCGTGACGGCGGTGGAGGTGGCGGCGGGGCGGCCGCTCTCGTCGTTGATCGGAGCGGGGCATGCTGCAGGCGGGACGTCCGCGGGGAATCTGCTCACGTCGACACCGCCCCCTGCGTCGACGACCACCACGACGACCAGACCGCCGCCCGTGTCGAAGCCGCCTCAGACGTCGTCCACCACGACCACGTCGTCTACCACCACCACGACCACGTCGTCTACGACCACGACGACGACCACGACGGTCCCCACCACACCTGCGGCACCGGGGGGCACAGCACCTGGGAGCGGGAGCCCCTCAGGCGGCTGAGCGCGGCGAGACCGGCGAGGCGTTCGAAGTTCGAGCGTTCAGGTGCGCGCGAGGGCGGCGAGCCAATCGGGGCAGCGCACGGGGCGGCCCGCCGGACCCACCACGCCGTGGCGCGACACGGCGGTCGCCCGGGCCTCGTCCGCGACGCACAGGAGATAGCCGAGCTCGAAGGTGGCCCCCCGCGCCGTGGCGACCGAGAGGTGGACGTCCACGACGTCGTCGAAGCGCAGCGGTCGGAGGTAGTGCGCCGAGATGTCGACGACCGGGAGCTCGAATCCCTCCCGGCGGATCTCGTCGAAAGGGTGGCCGACGGATCGCAGGAACTCCACCCGGCACTCCTCGAGGTACGGCAGGTACGCCGCATGATGGACGACGCCCATGGCGTCGGTCTCGGCGAAGCGCACCCTGAGGCGGTGGCAGAATCGGTAGTCGCGGACGTCGGTGGTGGGTTCGAAGGCGGCTCGCATCGGCGCCATCCTCACACGGGGGCTGCGCGCGCCGCTGGCGCGACCGCACCGCACCCGAGGAGCGACGCGCCGGGCATTGGGGCACGGCACGGGCATACGGGCACGGCGGAGCAAGGGAGACGTGAAGAGATGGGCACCACGGAGGCGGGGGACGCGGCGGACGACGAGCGGCCCGTGTGCGCGCCGGTCGCGCTCACCCAGCAGTCCTCCCTGCTGATGGCGCCCCACAACCCGAGCCGGGAGTACATGAGCTGGGTGTACCAGCTGAACGGCAAGCTCGACGTCGGGGCCCTCGCTCGCGCGATCGACGATGTCGTGGAGGCCCACGACGTGCTGCGGGTCCGGATCACCGCGGGTCCAGGCGGCGACGTCGGAACGGCCACGCAGAGGGTGATGCCGTTCCGCCCGGGGGTGCTGCGGATCGTCGCCCTCGACGACCGGCCCAAGCTCGAAGGGCTCACGGCGGCGATCGGGGCGGTCGAAGCCGAGTACAAGGATCTGTCGCCGTGGGACGAGGCGCGCCTGCAGGCGTCGCTCTACGTCATCGACCCCAAGACGCACGTGCTGTCGATCGTCGTGGCAGAAGCGCTCGTCGATGGGGAATCGGGGACCCTGGTGGCCGGCGAGCTCTCCCGTGCGTATGCGGCGCACGCCCACCGGCCCGCGCCGGACCTGCCGGTGCCGAGCCGGGCGAGCTACCTGCGCTGGGTGCTGGACAACCCCGTGCCAGAGGCGGTCCAAGCGCGTGCCGTCGAGCACTGGCGCCGGGTGCGCGACGAGCCGATCGCCGCGGGGAGCTGGCCGATGGAGCTCAAGGAAGAAGGGGGACGCGCCCAGGCACGATTCTTCAACGTGCCCGCCGCAACGTGGGCGCACCTGGTCTCCTCGACGCCCGGGATGGCGGCGATGCCCTTCGTCGTCGTCCTTTCGTGGCTGGAGATGGCGCTGTGCCGGGTGGCGGGCGCCGAGCGCTTCATCGTGACCTCGGCGGTGTCGAACCGCAGCCAGCCCGGTGCGAAGGACGTCATCGGCAACTTTGTCGGGCCCGTCCGCATGGTCGCCGACGTCAGACCCGGAGACCGCCTCGAAGACGTCTCTCCCCGCGTCATGATCTCATTGCGCGAGGCGCTCGCGGCGAGCGTCCTGCCGGTGCCGCTCGCCGAGGCGCGCATCTCGGCACCCGCGCCGTTCGTCCCCCCGGCGCCGACGGTGTCGTTCTTCATGTTCGCCGAGCGCGAGGGGCCGGACTTGGCGGGGGTGCGCCAGCGCCGGTTCCGCGTCCACACGGGCCGCGATGTCCTCCGGGTCAACTGCACGCCCGACGAGTCCGGAGGGCGCAACGTCTTCGTGATCTCGGGATCCGCCCCACCGGAGATGCTCGACGCGCTCGTCGGTGAGCTGCGCGGATTCCTCGGGGTCGGCGAGGTCGGATGACGGGGGCGTGCGGGGAGATCGGCGCGCGGTCGGGCGCCGCCGGGAGGGCGCGCCCCGCGCGCTGACCGCTCAGAAGCTCGACCGCAGGACCGCCGCGGCCTCGGCTGCGCGTGCGCGGAACGCGGCTCGGGCATCCCCTGTCGAGGCGTCCATGACGCCGGCGACGTGCTCGAAGAACAGCCCGATGATGAACGCGCGCAGCACGCGGGCCACCGCCGGCGCACCCGGCCCCTTGCAGACGCCCGGCTCGGACTCCTCGAGCCAGCGCTCGAGGGCCGTCTGGGTGGCATCGAACAGCTCGACACCGACCGTGTGAGCCGTCTCCTCGCCGCGCATGACCTCGCCCAGCATCAGGCGGATGAAGTCTTCGACCTCGAGCATGGACCGCAGGATGTCGTCGAGCATGTCGGCGAGCCCGTCGAAGTCGTCACGGGTGATGGCTGCAGGACCCGTCGAGGCTGCGAGATCGTCGATGAAGCCGCGCTCTTGGAGGACGGCGACGAGCAGCTCCCGCTTCGATGCGAAGTAGTGGTACAACGACGCGACGTTGAGCCCTGCGGCGGAGGCGAGATCCCGCATGCTGGTCCCGTCGACGCCCCGCTGGGACATGAGGGCGAGGGCCGTGTCCAAGATGTGCTGGCGCTGGGAAACACCAGCTCGCTCGTGCGTCTCGGTCGGGGGGAGGGCGCTCACGGACCCCATTGTCGGACCACGGAAGGGCCGCCGTCGAGCGCGGCGACATTTGCCCAGGTCAACGACGCAGCTTGGGTGGCCGCGAGCCAGGGATGCGAGCGACGGGGGGTGCGCCGCGATGGACGGAGCTCCCGCCGAGCACGCCGTCTCGCATCGGCGCCCCGTCACCCGGGCCGCTGCGTGCACCGAGCGCGTCGGTCGTCAGCGCGCGGGGCCTCTGCTGCACGCTGGACATCTTCTGCATAGCAGAACAGCGCATTTTTTTCGTTGCGCGCATCGGAACGCAACGGTAGAATCGTGGTGCCCGAGAGGGGAACCGGGGGACCGGTGGCCGGGCCGGTGGCCGGACCGGTGGGTCGTGGAGCGTTCGGACAGGACGGAGGGGGCACGATCCGCCGGCGGGCTGCCTCACCCTGGGCCGCGACCCGCCTGGCCCGCGACCCGCCTCGCCCTCACCCTCACCGTCCATCGAGCTGGTCGCGCACGGCGCGCCCCAACGCGTCCAACGCCCGTCTGGTGTCCCGAGCCAGCCGCGCGAGCCGCACCACCTCGCGCGGGGCGCGCAGGACCAGCGTGATCGCCGCGAGGAGGTCGGTGCGGCCATCGGATCGCACCAGGGCTGCCACCGCGGGCGTCACCGTGCCCGGGACGTCGCTGATCGCGCGCACGACGTCCCACGGCACGGCGCGCGCGGCGCACACGGCGGCCACGGCTGCGGTCTCCATGTCGACTGCCGCCGCGCCGTCGGTCGGGCCGCCGGCTCGGTCCCCCAACGACGTTGAGACACCGCCGGGGGCGTCGGGCGCGACCGTGACCAGCACCCCGTGCCGGCGCGCCACGCCGTGCCGGCGCGCCACGCCGTGCTCGGGTCCGCTCGGGAGCTGTGTCGGGACGAAGCGGGAGCCGGTCGCGGCGTCGAGCACCGAGATCGGGGCGATCACGTCACCCACGCGGAGTGCCGGATCGATCGCCCCGGCGACGCCGGCGACGAGCACGCACCTCGGATGGAGCGCGTCGAGCA
>JAJYPY010000174.1 GCA_021794995.1 Actinomycetes bacterium
TCCGCGTGACGGAGAACTGGAGGGAGAGGGCGACGGTCGACAGGGCGACGATCGCGGCCGTGACGAGCCCGAAGCCGACCCCGAGCAGGAGGTGGCTCATCGTGCGCCGACCAGCTGCTGGCAGGCGCCGACGGCACGTCCTTCGGCGGGAACGCCAAGCGCCGCGGCCCAATCCGGCACCGTCACGCCGCGCCCCTCAACCGCACCCCGCCTCATCGACTCCTCCTCGGACGTCTTGCCTGTGCTCTCGGACGTTCAGCGGCGCTGGGCGACCCGGGCGCAGCACTGTACCTGCGTGGAGCTCGCCCGTCCGAGCGCTCGAAGGAGGCCTGCTATGCCCCCCACTGCTGCCAATCATAGTGATTGTCCGCTCGGCGTCAAGGGGATTACGAAAGTTTAACGGAATTTGGCGGCCCGAGCCACCCCGCGCGACGCTGCGAGCTGCGGGATGCCAGCGCAGTCGGAATGATGCCAATCCTGTGACAAGGGGCGATTTCGGCCGCCCATCGTCCTATGCTGTCAAGTCGTCACCTAGTGAGGTCGCTTGCGTCGCCTTGGCGCGGGCGTCGCAGCGAAATAGGGGTGAGTGCAGCGATGGCACACGATCAGATGGTGAGGGGCAAGGCGGTCGGCACTCGGGACCGGGTGGTCGCGTGGCTCGCCGCGAACGGTGACGTCTACGAGCCGCGCGGAATGGCGAGCACCGCGCTGGCGCGCAATGTCGGGTATCCAGGGACCAGCACCGCCTTCGCCCAGCTGCTCTCGGGCATGGAGCGCTCGGGCCTCATCTCGCGCGACATTCGGGGCAAGCGGACGTACCAGGTCTCCCTGATCGACGCTGGCTGGCGCCGGGCGCAAGCTCGTGGAGCGGAGCAGGCGCATCCCCGCGAGCGGCGCGCGTCCGGCGACGCGGGCACTTCTCGCGCCCCATCGCCATCGTCCGGGCGGCCCGACGAGGCACCCGACAAGGTCTCCGACGTGCTGGATTACGATGCGCTCGCCCATCGGATCCTGGTGCAGGTGGCTCGCCGTCTCGCAGCAGTGCCGAGCTCCCAGTGGACACGGCCAGCAGCCCAGGGCATCGACCTCGACGCCCGTGTGTCCGCCTTGCACGTGGAGCTGCAGCGCGCCAAGGTCAACCGGGCGGCGCTGGAGCAGGAGAACATGGAGCTGCGTGCCCAGCTCGAGCGCATCCGCCACAGTCTCGAGAGTGCGGCACCGCGGCGCCCCCGAGCGGACGTCGCGATGGCCGTCGAGCCGCTGGACGCTGAAGACGACGACATCGCGCTCCTCCAGCGAGTGCTGGCCGACACCCGTTCGGCGCGGCACCGCTCAGGCAATGTCGGCACGGCCTGAGCTTCCGGCGGCGGCCGGCATCGCGACACTTCCCGGGTCTGTCACCACCGCGAAGTCATACGCAACCTCAGCGGACTGAAAGGGAAGATGATGCGGACGGTGGACGAGTGCGTGCCGAGTCGCGCGCTGTTGGACGAGTACTTCGCCAGATACTGCAACTGGGGCAAGTGGGGCGACGACGACCAGCGCGGAGCGGTCAACTACATCGACGAGGAGAAGGTGCGGTCCGCGGCCGCATTGGTACGTCGGGGCGTGGCGATCTCGCTCCAACTCCCGCTCGACGCGCACGGTCCGCAGACCGGGGCGTTCGGCAGGGTGAACGCCATCCATCAGATGGTCGCGACGGGCACGGACCACGTCGCCGGCCGCCAGCCGTACGGCTCCGGTTGGGGCTACGCGGACGACAGCCTGTTCCTCTTCTTGCAGGGCGGCACCCAGTGGGACGCGCTCGGGCACATCTTCAAAGACCACCAGATGTACAACGGCTATCCCGCGAGCGAGGTCGGCAGCACCGGCGCGTCGCGCAATGGCATCGAGCAGGTCCCCACGCTCGTGACTCGAGGGGTGCTCCTGGACGTGCCGCGCGCCCTCGGGCGCACCCATCTCGAGCCCGGAGAAGCCGTGACCCCCGAGCTCCTCGACCGCGCCTGCGAGCACGAGGGCGTCGCAGTCGAGCAGGGTGACATCGTCCTACTGCGGACCGGCGACATGGCGCATCGGCGCGGACAGCCCGGATGGGCTGGTTACGCTGCGGGCGACGCGCCGGGTCTGTCACTTCTCTCCGTGCCATGGTTCGCCGAGCGGCGAGTCGCGGGAATCGCCAGCGACACCTGGGGGATCGAGGTACGTCCGAACGAGATCCCAGGGACCTTCCAACCGCTGCACCTCGTCTTGTTGGTGGCCATGGGGCTCATGCTCGGAGAGATCTGGGACCTCGAGGCGCTCGCTCAGGACTGCGCAGAGGACCGGGTCTACGAGTGCATGCTTGTCGCCCCCCCGCTCGTCATTCCCGGCGCGGTGGGCTCCCCTCTCAATCCTCAGGCGATCAAGTAATTCTGGCTGATGGAAACGCCCACCCACGAGTTGGAGGTACCGATGGACGCGACGACCGGGATCGAGCGGAGGGCAGACGGGATTGTCGAATCCGGGTCCTTCGACCCCACGGAGTTCGCCGACGAGCTCGAGCGAGCTCCTCACAACCACGAGCTCGGGACGTCCCTATGGTTCGAGAACGAGCGCGTGCGAGTGTTCGAAGTCCGTCTGGACCCCGGCGAACGCGGCCCGTTCCACATCCACGACCGGACGTACTTCTGGACGGTGGTCGAGCCAGGACGCGGCTTGCAGCACCTCGCCGACGGGACGTACGTGGTCCGGGACTACCGATTGGGCGAGACGAAGTTCCTCGTGCACAGCGAAGACAAGGCGCTGATCCACGACCTGGAGAACGTCGGGAGCACGACGCTGCGGTTCGTGACCGTCGAGCTGCGTGATCCGGCCACGGCGCCCTGACCGGGATCGCCGAAGGGAGCTCGCCGCACGTGCACAGCCCTGCCGCCCCGACGACGCGCGCGGGACGAAAAGCGCTCGTGGTCGGCGGCTCCCTTGCCGGCCTGAGTGCGGCCAACTGGCTCCGCGTGTCCGGGTGGGATGTCGAGATCCTCGAGAGGGCACGTCTGCCCCTCGAAGATCACGGCGCGGGCATCGTGCTCCATCCCAGCACGAGCCGGTTCCTCACCGATCACGAGGGCATGGCGCTCGACGACTTCAGCGTCGGCGTCGACCACCTTCGTTACATCGACCACCGTGGCGAGATCGTCTCCCAAGCACCGAGCCGGCTCCGCTTTAGCGCGTACGGCGCCCTCTACCGGGCGCTGCGAACCTCTCTGGCCGCACGGGGGGGCACCTACCGCCACGGCGTCACCGTCACGGGGGTCTCGTGGTCGTCCGCCGAGGCTGAGATCACCGACTCCGCGGGCCACAAGGAGACCTGCGACCTGGTGGTGGGCGCTGATGGGGTCCGGTCGACGGTGCGCCGGGTGCTCGACCCCGAATCCGAGCCCCAACTGGCCGGTTACGTGGCGTGGCGAGGCGTCGTGGCCGAAGAGGCGCTCCCAGCGGCACAGCGAGCCCCGCTCGCGGGCGCCATCACCTACAGCATCTTGGATCGCAGCCACGTCCTCACCTATCCGATCCGGACGGCGGGTGACCGGCGGATCCTGCAGAACTGGGTCTGGTACCGCAACGTTCCGGACGCGAGCCAACTCGCCGACCTGCTGGTGGATCGCGCGGGCGTTCGGCACGACCTCTCGGTGCCGGCGGGCACGGTACGCCCCGACGCGCTGGCCGAGCTCGCAGCCGAGGCACGCAGACAGCTCCCCTCGCCGATCGCCACGCTGGTGGAGGCGACTCCTGATCCGTTCCTCCAAGTCGTGATCGACGTGCATCCGAGGTGCATGGCGCGAGGTCGTGTCTGCCTCGTAGGAGATGCGGGGTTCGTGGCTCGACCTCACGCCGCAGCCGGCACCGCCAAGGCGGCAGAAGAAGCGCGCTTGCTGGCCGCGGCCCTCGCTGACGCCCGAACAGACATCGGGTCCGCCCTCGCCATCTGGACACGCGAGGTCACGGCGCTCGGACGGGCGCTCGTCGCGCGATCGCGACGCGCGGGCGAGCGGGCACAGGTCGACGGCACCTGGGTCGTCGGAGAGCCGCTCCCCTTTGGCCTGCGCGACGCAGGCGACAGTGAGTGCTATGAACCGTGAACCGAAAACCGTGAACGACGACAC
>JAJYPY010000175.1 GCA_021794995.1 Actinomycetes bacterium
CGATCTACGGTCGACAGTCGGTGCGCGATCACGAGCGAGGTACGACCGGCGAGCGCCCGGCGCAGCGCCTCGTGGACCGCCGCCTCGGACTCGGAGTCGAGGTGCGCGGTCGCCTCGTCCAAGACGACGACGTCCGGCGCCTTCAAGATGAGCCGTGCGAGCGCCACGCGCTGCTTCTCGCCGCCCGAGAGGCGGTAGCCGCGCTCGCCGACGAGCGTGTCGAGCCCGTCGGGGAGGGAGTCCACCAGGGGCATGATCTGCGCCTGTTCGAGCGCGGAGACGAGCTCGTCGTCGGTCGCGTCGGGGCGTGCGTACACGAGGTTCGCACGCAGCGTGTCGTGGAACAGGTGCGGATCCTGGGTCACCACTCCGACCGCGTTGCGCAGCGAGTCGAGCGTCGCGTCGCGCACGTCGACGCCGCTCACCCGCACCGCGCCCTCGGTGACGTCGTAGAGGCGCGGGATGAGTGAGCTGATCGTCGTCTTGCCGGCGCCCGACGGACCGACCAGGGCCACCATCTGCCCAGGCTCGATCCGGAACGAGACGTCGTGCAGCACCTCGGCGCGCCCCGCCGTCTCCAGCGTGGCCACCGCCTCGAGCGAGGCGAGGGAGACGTCCTCGGCGCTCGGGTACGAGAAGGAGACGTGGTCGAACTCGACGCTCGCAGGGCCGCGGGGGATCGCGACGGCCCCGGGCCGCTCGGCGATCATGGGCTCGAGGTCGAGCACCTCGAAGATCCGCTCGAAGGAGACGAGCGTGGTCATCACGTCCAGGTTCACGTTGGAGAGCTGCGTGAGCGGGCCGTAGAGGCGGGCCAGGTAGGCCGTCAGCGCGACGACCGTGCCGACCACGAGGGTCCCGTGGACCGCGGCGACGCCGCCGAAGCCGTAGGCGAACGCCGTGGCCAGCGACGCGGTGAGCACCAGCGCCACCATGAACATGCGGGCGTAGAGGGCCTGGACGATCCCGATGTCGCGGACCCGGGCGGCCTTCTCGTCGAAGTTGCGCGCTTCGTGATCGGGGTGGCCGAAGAGCTTCACGAGCATCGCGCCCGAGACGTTGAAGCGTTCCTGCATGACCACGTTCATCTGGGAGTTCAGGTCGTAGCCCTCCTTGGTGAGGGCCCCGAGCTTGCGCCCGACGATGCGCGCGGGGACCAGGAAGACGGGGAGGAGCACCAGCGCGATCAGCGTGATCTGCCAGGACAGGTAGAGCATCGCCCCGAGGGTGATGAGCACCGTCATGAGGTTGCCCACGACGTTGGAGAGCAGTGTGGTGAACGCCTGCTGCGCGCCGATCACGTCGTTGTTGAGGCGGCTCACGAGGGCCCCCGTCTGCGTGCGGGTGAAGAACGCGAGGGGCATCGTCTGGACGTGGCGGAAGACCTTGGAGCGCATGTCGTAGATGAGGCCCTCGCCGATCATCGCCGACACGCGGCGCTGGTAGAGGCTGAGCGCGGCTGTGAAGAGCGCGAGGACCGCGGCGACGACCGCGAGCTCGACGACGAGGCCCGCGCGGTGCCCGAGGATGCCCTTGTCGATGATCGCCCGGAGGATGAGCGGGTTCACCGCTCCGACGGCGGCGTCGATCACCACGACGGGCAGGAAGATGGCCAGGATCTTGCGGTAGGGCATCGCGAACCGCAGCATCCGGCGCGTCGTGCCCTTCTTCACCCGGTGCTCCAAGACCGAGCGGTCCTGTCGGAACGAGCGCATCCCCATCCAACCCGCGCCCATCCCGCGGCCCATCGGGGGCGGCATCTCAGGCCATGGAGATCGGGGGCATCACCCGTCCAGCCTACCGGCGGAGGTCGCCGACGCCGCCGACGCTGCCTTCGCGGCCGCCTCGACGAAGCGCTCCGCGGGCGCCGCGTCGGCGCCGAGGTGCAGGTGCAGGTAGGTCGCGAGCAACGACCCCGACGCGTAGCCGTCCGGGCGTGAGCCGCCCGTCCCCGACAGCTCGAGCGCGTCGCCCGGCGGTGTGAGGGCCGAGTAGTGCAGCTCGTGGCCGCGGAGCTCGCTGCCCCTGGGTGCGACCGGATTGTCCGAGCGCACGCGGGCGGTGCGGTACCCGACGGTGATGCGCTCGCGCATCCGTGCCCCGGCGGGAAGCACCCCGCACAGCTCGTGACCCTCCACCGAGCGGGACAGCCAGAGCATCCCCCCGCACTCCGCCCAGGTGGGCATCCCGGCCCCGACGCGGCGCCGCACGTCGTCTCTGAGCGCCGTGTTGGCGCTCAGCGCTTCGGCGAACACCTCGGGGAACCCGCCGCCTGCGTAGAGGGCACGGGCCCCGTCGGGGAGGGACGGCGCCTCCAGCGGGTCGAACGGGCAGAGCTCGGCGCCTGCCTCGGCGAGCCTTTCCAAGTTGTCGGGGTAGGCGAAGCTGAAGGCCGGGCCCGAGGCGACCGCGACCCGCACGGGTGCCCCGCGCGTGCGTCGGGCCTCGGGGAGCGGCGCCGGGTGGAGCGGGGGTGCCGCGCGCGCGATGCGCTCGATCTCCGCCAAGTCGAGCGCGCGCCCGAGCACCTCGCCGAGTCGGCGCACCGATCGGGCGACCTGCTCGGGCTGCTCGATGACCGGGACGAGCCCGAGGTGGCGGTCGTGCCAGCTGCACGCGTCGTCACGGCGGAGCACGCCGACCACGGGCGCCGCGCCGTCGAGCGCACGGCGCAGCACCGCCTCGTGGGTGTCGGAGCCGACCTTGTTCAAGACGATCCCGGCGATCCCTCGGGCGGTCGTGCGGCGGAGCATGTCGTCGTAGCCGTGCACGAGCGCGGCCACCGAGCCGCTCATCGACGCGGCGTCGACCACCAGGAGCACCGGCGCGCCGAGGAGGGCGGCCACGTGCGCCGTGCTCGACGTGGTCGTGGCGCCGACGCCGTCGAAGAGGCCCATCACCCCTTCGACGACGAGGAGGTCCGACCCGTGGGCCGCGCGTGCGGCGAGCGCGGGGAGCGCCTCGGCGCCCGAGCAGAACACGTCGAGGTTCCGCCCGGGCCGGCCCGTGGCCACCTCGTGGTAGCCGGGATCGATGAAGTCCGGCCCGATCTTCGCCGCCGCGACGCCGAGGCCCCGGCGGCGCAGCGCCGCCATGAGACCCGTCGCGACGGTGGTCTTTCCGACCCCCGAGTGGGTCCCGGCGACGACCACCCGGGGACCGAGGACGCGGCTCAGTACTCGATCCCCTTCTTCGCCTTCACCCCGGTGTCGTAGACGTGCTTGATCTTGCGCATCTCGGTGGCGGTGTCGGCCAGCTCGACGAGCTCGGGGGCCGCGTTGCGCCCGGTGATCACGACGTTGGTCGAGGGGTGCCGACCCGCGATGCCGCTGACCACCTCGTCGACCGCGACCCATCCGTAGCTGACCGCGTACGTCAGCTCGTCGAGGATCAGCATGTCGTAGTCGCCGGATGCGAGCTTGTCCCGGGCCACCTCCCACGCGTGGCGTCCCTTGGCCGCCGTCTCGTCGAGGTCCGTCGACTCCCAGGTGAACCCGTCGCCGAGCGTGTGCCACTCGATGCCGAGATGCTCGGCGAGCTTGCGCTCTCCGACCTTCCACTTGCCGCCCTTGACGAACTGGACCACCCCGACGCGCCAGCCCCGGGCCCAGCTCCGGCCCATGACGCCGAAGGCGGCGGAGGACTTGCCCTTCCCGTCGCCGGTGTGGAGCAGCACGATCGACTCGGCCCTCGCCACGTGCCCACGCTACTGCGCACGACGCGCCGGGCGCTGCGGCTCGAGCGTCTTGCTACGCTGACCGGCGCAGCGCAGGGAACCCGGTGTGAGTCCGGGGCTGTCCCGCAACTGTGACCGGGTAGCGACCCCCACCCGCGGCCACGGCCCCTCGGGGCGGGAAGGCCGGGGCGAGCGACGATCCGGGAGCCAGGAGACCTGTCTGCGTGCTCCGGTGACCGCCGGAGAAGTGGCACGCGAGGACGTGATGGTCGCACCTGGACAGGTGGCGTTGGTGCTCGGAGGCACCAGGTCGGGGAAGTCGGCGGCGGCCGAGCGCCTCGCCGCGGCGCAAGCGGGGCCCGGTGCCGGGTACGTCACCTACGTCGCGACGGGCCCGCCGGCGACCGGCGGCACGAGCGATCCGCAGTGGCAGGCGCGGGTCGCA
>JAJYPY010000038.1 GCA_021794995.1 Actinomycetes bacterium
AAGCGCCGCTCGTGGACCGGCGGCCGCAGAGCCCGGCGCATGACGTCAGCGAACGTGGGCGGACGAGCGCTCGGATCGGGCGTGTGCCCTGCGCCGACGCCCGCAGCGCCGGCTTCGGCGTCCCCGTCAGGGTCAGGTCCCGGCGCGCGCACCGTCGTCGTCCCCGGACGTGATGAGCCGGCGGCGCAGCGCGTTCGCGACCGCTCCGGTCCGTGAGGGTGCGCCAAGCTTCGACAGCAGGCTCGAGACGTGCGTCTCCACGGTGCGTAGCCCCAGCGACAGCTCGGCAGCAATCTCCTTGTTCGAACACCCGCGGGAGAGCAGCGTGAGCACCTCTGCCTCTCGAGCGGTGAGCGAGGTCGACGTGTGGTGCCCCGACACCGCACCTTGCCACCGGCGGCTGAGCCTGGAGGACACCGCCCCGTCGAGCACGAAGACGCCGGCGGAGACCAACCGAACGGCGTCGACGAGCTCTTGTCCGGACGACGTCTTGAGGAGGTAGCCGCCGACCCCGATCTCGAGGGCTTCGTTCACGTACGCGTGGTCGTCGAAGGCGCTCACGATGAGTACGCGCGTGGGCGCGTGGCGGCGCGCCAGCTCGCGGGCAAGCTCGAGGCCGCTCATCCGAGGAAGGTTGACGTCCACGAGGGCCACGTCGGGCGAGAGCCGATCGACGAGCTCGATGCCTTCCTCGGCGGACTCTGCGGTTCCGACGACGTGCAGGTCGGGCACCGCCTCCAGGAGCTGTGCGGTGCCTTCCCGGACGAGCGCGTGGTCCTCCACGATCACGATGCTCACCGGCACCCGCTCCTCGGCGCCCGGCGCAGACGCGGCCGTCTCCCTGATCCCACGGAGGCTCTCCGGTGGAAATCCCGGACGCGCGATTGCCGGATCTCCCGGTTCCCGACATCCGCCGACTGGTCCCCGGGGGGACCGCGGGCTCGTTGTCGCTGCGGTGGGTGGCGGCACTGTCGCGCTCAACGTTCCTCGCCTAGGTCGTCGCTGAGGTCGTTGCTGACGCCGTCGCTGGCCCCGCCGCCGCCAAGACGGCGCCGCCCCGAAGCCGCCCGGACGCGCCCGACCAGGAGCTCGATCTGCGCTTCGACGGAGTCTTGGAGGAGCAGGCCGCCGCTGGGTCCGGGACCTCCGCCGCGCCGCGCGTGGCACGCCGTTTCGGCGTCGGGCGCTCGACACGGGATCCGGTGCCGACCTCCGGGTCACGCCCGACGAGCTCGGCGAGCGTGGTGGACGCCAGCGCGCTCCGGAGCCGGGCGCTCGCCTCGGTCCAGGTCTCGTGAAGTGGGCAAACGGTCCGACCCGTGCATGGGTGGATGCCCCGGACACAGCCAGAGAAGACCAGGGTTCCCTCGCCCGCCTCGACGACCTCCAGGAGCCGCACCTCGGCGGGAGGTCGCGCGAGGCGGTAGCCGCCGTGCAATCCGGCGGTCGAGACGGCCAGCCCGGAGCGGACGAGGTCACTCAGGATCTGGGGAACGAACGTCCGCGGCACCCTCATCTCCTCCGACACCTGCCGCAGCGTGCACAGCTGCGCCGATTCGTGGGCCGCAGCCAGGCAGATCGCTGCCCGGACGACGTAGCTGCCCCGTCTCGAGAGGGAGAGGTTCACAATAAAAGTGTACCCGAGGACTTGACGTAGTGTCTAGTACTTATTACACTGCAAACGTGAAGTAGAACACTACAGGTAAGCGAGGCCCGCGGCGGCGCGAGGTGTCCGGACACTGCGGGCAGCTCCCCATCCACCGCCGTGGACCGCCCACAGCGCGCTGAAGGTGGCGCAGGAGACTTGGAGGGTCGATGGTCGTCGAAGTACAGGAACGCAAGGCAGGCCTGGCCGACCCGGTGTCGAGTGCGGTGCACCTGCGGCCGCCCGCTCGGGGTGGCCTCCACGAGCGGTTTGGCCCTTCGGATCCTGACCCCGGGCTCGAGGTGAGCCGGAACCCCCGCGTCGCTCGCCTGCTGCGGAACCGAAAGTTCCAGTTCTTGCTGATCCTTCCGAACCAGATCGTCTTTTGGACGGTGATCTTCGTCGGCATCCTCGGCACCGCCGTCCCCGGGCTCAACTTCGGCGCCGCGATCACCTGGTATGTCTGGTTCTGCCTGGTGTTCGTCATGATGGTGGTCGTCGGGCGTGCGTGGTGCGCAATGTGCCCGTTCGGAGGCTTCGCCGAGTGGATCCAGCGCCGGGCCCTGTGGCAGCGGGCCCAGCGGGCGCTCGGCCTCGGACGCAAGTTCCCCGCTCCTCTCGCCCGGCTCGGGTTCATCCTTCCGGTGGTCAGCTTCCTCGTGCTCACCTGGATCGAGGAGTTCTTCAACATCGCCGGGCCGGGCAATCCGGCCGACACGAGTTTCATGGTGATCGGCATCGTCGCCTCGGCGCTCCTCTTCTTCTTGGTCTTCGAGCGCCGCACCTTCTGCCGCTACGTCTGCCCGCTCACCTCCTTGATCGGCACGGTCGGTTCGATGGGCTCTGTCGCCGGGTTCCGGACCAAGGACCGCGAGGTGTGCCTTTCCTGTGCGACCAAGGACTGCATGCGCGGGGGAGCGGAAGGCTACGGCTGTCCGTGGTACACCTGGCCGGGTTCGGCCGACTCCAACCTGTACTGCGGGTTGTGCTCGGAGTGCTACAAGGCCTGCCCGGAGCAAAACGTCGGACTGTTCCTGCAAAAGCCGCTCACGTCGGTCGTCGCCCCCAAGCGCCGTCGGGCCGACGTGGCGTGGGCCATCGCGCTGCTGTGGGGCCTCGTGCTCTACCAGCAGATCAACGCCACCACCGCGTACGCCCGCGTCGACACCTGGCTCAACACCCATCTCGGCGTGCCCCACTACCCTGACCCGGTCGCCTACCTCGGGCTGATCGGCGTGCTCGCGCTCGCCACGGCCGGGGTGGCCAAGGTCATCGCGGTGCTCCTTGCTCGACGCGACGTCGACTTCGCCCGCCCGGGCAGTTTCGCCGACCGGGGCTCGCGGTTCCGGGCGTTCTTCGTCCCCATCGCCTACGGGCTGATCCCCGTCATGGGTGCCGACTACTTCGCCCGCCAGCTCCCCAAGTTCTTCAAGCACTCGGCGCGCGTCGTGCCCGCGGTCGCGCACATCGCCGGCTTCTCGAGTGCCGGATCGCCGATCTACGCCACCCACATCCTCACCAACCCGTGGATCGTGAACGTCCAGGTGGCCGTCATCGCCCTTGGAACCCTCGGCGCGCTGTGGGCGACGTGGCGGATCGCTTCTCGTGAGCTCGTGGCGATCAGTCGCAACACCCTCGCCCTGCGGGTCGGCACCCTCGGCCTCGTCGCTCTCTGTGGGACGGTCGCGGCCGTCCTCTACGTGGCGATGCACGCGGCGAGCTGACCGTGCCGACCACCACGACCGCCACGACGACCGAGGGAGCCGTCATCACGGCGTCCGAGGGAGCCGTCATCACGGCGTCCGAGGAAGCCGTCATCACCATCACAGGAGGAGGATCCCGATGGCCACGACCATGACCATCACGAGCGCCGTGCAGACCGGAGTCCCTCATGTGCGGGTCCTCGAGGACCGCTGCGCAGGATGCCAGGAATGCGTGGTGCGCTGCCCGACGGGCGCCCTCGAGATGGACTCCGAGCACTGGGTGGCGGTCGCTCGTGACGACGCCTGTGTGGGCTGCCGGCAGTGCGTCCGGACGTGCCCCTTCAGCGCCATCGAAGTGGAGGGGCCGGTACTCGTCACCCCTCGGGTCGAGGTGGAGCCGCTCCACCCCGACCACCTCGTGGGTGACACGAGTGAGATCCGCCCCGGGATCGGATCGTGGGACGACGCGCTGGCCGAAGCCCAGCGGTGCCTTGCGTGTCCAGACCCGACGTGCGTAAGGGGCTGCCCGGCTCACAACGACATCCCGCGCTTCGTCGCTGCCATCAGGGACCGCGACCTCGCCACCGCCCATAGAGTGCTGCGGCGTACGTCGGTGTTGCCCGACGTCTGCTCGCGGGTGTGCAACCAGGCGGCACAGTGCGAGGGCGCGTGCACCTGGTCGCTCGCCGGGGACACCCCGGTCGCCATCGGGCTCCTCGAGCGGTTCGTCGCCGACAACAGCGAGGTGCCCCCGCCGGTTCCCGGCCCCGACGCCGGCATGTCGGTCGGTGTCGTCGGATCGGGCCCCGGCGCGATCGGCGCGGCGTGGGAGCTCGTGGAAGCCGGTGTCTCGGTCACCGTGTACGAGCGGGACCCGGTTCCTTCAGGTCTCCTCGGCTGGGGTATCCCGGACTTCACGCTGCCAGAACGGGTTGCCGACCGCCCGTGGCGTCAGCTCGGAGCCGCCGGCGTCGACCTGCGCCTCGGCACCGATGTCGACGCGGAGAGATTGGAGCAGCTTCTTTGCGAGCACGACGCCGTGATCGTCGCCACCGGAGCGGGAGCACCCCTGCGTCCCCCGATCCCCGGTGCCGATCTCGACGGTGTGACCGACGCGACCAACTTCTTGAAGACGGCACGCGCCGCCCTGGAGAGCCCAATGGCCACGGAGCAGTGGGTGGCGGCCGCTGGGCTTGCCACCTCGGGCAGCGGCCGTGCCGACCGGGCCGCGCCGCACGTGCTCGTGCTCGGTGCCGGCAACACCGCGATGGACGTCGCGCGTACCGCGAGGCGCCTCGGTCTCGATGCCACCTGTGTCGACTGGGTCGACGAGCGCTTCGCCCTCGCCCGTCCTGACGAGCTCGAAGAGGCGCGGCGAGAGGGCGTGTCCGTCCGCTTCCTGCGCACGGTCGTGCGCCTCGAGGGCGACGGCGGCCGGGTGCGGCGCGCCGTTGTGGCCCGCTGCGAGCAGCCACGCGCCGACCGTCCTCCCACGGTGGTCGAGGGCGCCGCTGAGACGGTGTCCGTGGACCTGGTCGTGATGGCAATGGGGTACCGCGCCGAGCCGGCGATCGCCAACGCGCTGCCGGGGACGCCGGTCCGGCGCCAGGCGGCCGGGTTGCCCGACCGTCGCTGGACCGCCTCGGGCGTCTTCGCCAACCAGGCGTCGGCGTTCGCCCACCACTCGCCGGTCGGGACCCTCGCCTACGGGCGCGAGGTGGGAATGCACGCAGCCGCGCTTCCCGTGCGCGACCGCCTGTGGGTCGTCGGCGACGCCCTGGTGGGTCCTGCCACCGTGGTCGAGGCCATGGCGCACGGGCGTCGGGCAGCGGCGGCCGTCCTGGGCGCTCGTCCGTCCCGACCGGGAACCTCGGATCCGAGACAGTCCCGCCGTGCCCTCGTGTGCTATGCGAGTCAGGGCGGGCGGACCGCCCGGGCCGCGCAGGCGATCGCAGAAGAGCTCACCGACAAGGGCCTCAGCGTCCGGGTGCTGCCGGTCCAGCGGGTTGGCCCCGAGGAGCTGGCGGCAGCGGACATCGTGGTGGTGGGCTCCTGGGTCGAGGGGATGGTCGTGGCCAAGGTGGGTCCCGCGAGGGCGATGCGCGTCTGGCTCGACTCCCTGCCCCCGCGGCTCGGTGGCGTGCCCGTCGCCGTCTTTTGTACCTACGGCGTGCATCCGCGCTCGACGCTCACCGCGATGGCGTCGGCGTTCGAGCGGCGTGGCGCCCGGGTCGTGGCCACCTCGTCGTTGCGCCAGGGCGGCACCAAGGTGGCGGCAATCGCCTTCGCTCGCCGGATCCTGGCCGGCGTACGAGACGCCGCCGGCCAACAGACCGCCGCCTCTGTCGGGGGTCGATGACGGCCTCGGCGCCCGCGTTCCCCTCACCCGCGCCGAGGAGCCCTCAGGCACCGAGTGCCCACGGTAACGTGGGGGCCTCACCATGAACATGACGCTGTCCAAGCGCGGGGATTACGTGATGCGGTCGGCGATCGCGCTCGCTCGCGCCTTTGACGACGGTGCGCCACGCAAGATCCGTGAGCTGGTGGCGGAGACGGAGGTGCCCCGTACCTTTGCGTCCCAGATTCTGGCCGATCTGGTACGTGCCGGCCTGGCGATGTCGCGTGCGGGCCGTGACGGCGGGTACCGGCTGTCCCGGGCACCCGACCGGATCAGCGTGCTCCAGGTGGTGGAGGCGGCCGAGGGGCCGCTCCGGGCCGAGCGCTGCGCCCTCGGCGAGGGACCCTGCCGCTGGGACGCCGTCTGCCCGCTCCACGAGACCTGGTCGCAAGCCACCGCTAGGCTCGCCGAGCTGCTTGCGTCCACCACCTTGGCGGAAGTGGCAGCCCGCGACGAGGCGATCGAATCGGGCGCCTACGTCGTACCGGCGGACTCGCACCGATCGCACGCCAGCTCCGTCGAGCTGACCGACATGGTGCATGTCGAGCTGCCGGCTCCGGCGCTGCACGCCGCGCTGGCGGCCCGACGGGACTGGAGCACCGTCGTCGGCGCTGCCGTCCATGACGTGGGTGAGCTCGCGACCCCGCCGGGCGCACGGCCGTCTCCCCTCGTCGCGGACTGCGCACTCGACCCCGTCACGGCGTCGGGAGGGGTTGGAACCCCTCCTCACTACCTGCTGGCCTGGCACCTCTCGGAGACCGGTGGCACGAGCCACTTCGAGGGCGAGCTCTCGGTGGAGGATCTCGACGCCCAGCGAAGCGAGCTCAAAGTCTCCGGCGCATGGCATCAGGAGACCACAGTGGGCGCGCGGCTCTCGACCGATGCGCTCGAAGACCGGGCACGACGTGTGCTACGCGGCGCGCTGCGCCGCCTCGCCCGCTCGGTCGAAGAGGACCTCGACCGTCCCTCCCGGCGCCGCTCGCCGGTCGCCTCCACCTGATCCTCCGGGGCCGCCGGTCATGGCCGTGCCGCCGGCACGCCGTCCGGCTCGACGAGACGCAAGTGATCGGGGAGCCCGCGCAGCGCAGGGTTTTCCTTCTGGCCGTCACGCGGCGTCGGGCACGAGCACGTCGAGCGGGGTGCCGGCACGTCTCGACACCGCACGCGCGTAGACGTCGAGGTGTGCGCCGACCATGCGCTCGGCGGAGAAGAGCGCTTCCACGCGCTTCCGGCAAGCCGAGCGCTCGATCTCGCCCAGCCGGCCGAGTGATTCGACGAGCCCCGCCTCGGTGGAACGCACGAACCCGACCACGCCGTCTTCGACGATCTCGGGCGCCGCGCCGCAGCGCGACGAGAGGACGGGGGTTCCGCAGGCCAGCGCTTCGATCATCACCATGCCGAACGGCTCCGCCCACGCGATCGGATTGAGGAGGCATTCGGCATCCGCCAGCAGCTCCACCTTTGCGCGACGGTCAACCTCTCCGACGTAGATCACGTCCTCGCCGAGCAGGGGACGGACCATGGCGTCGAAGTACGCGCGCTCTTCGGGCTCTCGCATCTTGGCGGCGATGCGAAGGGGAAAGCCGGCCGCTCGGGCGATCCGGGCAGCGATGTGCGGGGCCTTGCTGGGATGCATCCGACCGAGAAAGAGGGCGTAGCCACCGCCTCCGGCGCCGACCGGGAACTCGGTCGGGTCGACTCCGTGGTGGATCACCGCGGCGATCGGCACGGGGAGGGCGGTCGAGGCCTGGTGGTGCGAGATGGCGATCACCGGGACACGCGCTGCGATGACCCGGTAGAGGTCGATGAGCGCGGTGTTGAAGGGACCGTGATTGGTCGTCACCACGGGGAGGTTCGGGAACGCCGCCGAGTAGAGGGGCCCGACGAGGGTGTGGTCGTGCACCACATCGACGTCACCCATGGCCTCGTAGGCATGGATCACGTGGCGGATCTCGTCGACGCTGCTTCCGGATCCGACGCCGACGGCGCGCTCGAACGTCGACGTTCGTTCGACCGGCGAGGTGCTGTCTCCCGTGGTGCACAGCAGGACATCGTGCCCCGCGGCATGCAGGCCACGAGCCAGGGTGTCGAGCACGTTCTCGGTGCCCCCGTATGCGGGGGGAGGGACAGGAAGCCATGGGGGCGCGACGATCGCGATCCTCATGAGTCACCGCCCCCGGTCGAGGTCGCGACGAGCTGCCGGAGCGGCGACACGGGCGCGCGTGGCGCGCCGATTCGGTGGACGGGGTCCCATGGGGGCCAACCGATCTCCCCCGGAGATGCGGAGGCACACGGACTCGAAGTGAGCCCACCACAGGATACCGCGTCGGCGCTCACCTGGCGTCCCGCCGTGCTGACCTGCGCCGCGGGACGCCAGTCCGGATGCCCGAGCGAGCACACCCGACGGTGAGGTGACCCGTCAAGGACGATGCCGCATTCGGGGCAGGGGAGATCGGCCCAGGGCGCGGGGTCCCTTCCCTCGTCAGGATCTGCGCGCGCGTGGCCGGGGGGATCTGTCGCGCGCGGTCAGAAGAGCTCCTCGCGATCGCAGAGCGGGCAGGTGAGTGGAGTGCCGATCCGCTCCGCTCGGCCCTGCTCCGAGAGCACCCAAGGCCGTTGCTCGAACGGCGGCCGGTGGCGGACGTGCTGAGCGTGGCCGCAGGCGAGCTCGGCGACCCAGTCGCCCGCCTCGTCTTGGTGGTAGCCGGTGATCGCGCGCTGCCTGGGGACGCTGCCGCCGCCTTCTGGTGCGCCGCGCTCAGCTGGCGTGCTCGAAGATGGCGGCGATGCCTTGACCGCCGCCGATGCACATCGTCTCGAGGCCGAGCCGGGCGCCGCGCCGGTCCATCTCGCGGAGCAGCGTCGCGAGGATGCGACCGCCGGTCGCGCCGACCGGATGGCCAAGCGAGATGCCCGAGCCATGCACATTGACGCGGTCGAGCATGTCGCCGGAGAGGTTCCACTCCCGCAAGACGGCGAGCACCTGCGCGGCGAACGCTTCGTTGAGCTCGATGAGGTCGATGTCGGCGAGTGACACCCCCGCTCGGCTGAGCGCCTTGGCGGTGGCGGGAACCGGCCCGATGCCCATGCGCTCGGGCTCCACCCCGGCAACAGCCCAGGAAACCAGCCGGGCCAGCGGGCGCAGCCCCAGCTCCCGGGCGAGGTCGGGATGGGTGACGACGCACACGGCGGCACCGTCGTTCTGCCCGGAGGAATTGCCTGCCGTGACGGTCGCATCGGGGTCCTGGCGTCCCATGACGGGGCGCAGCGCAGAGAGCGCGTCCAACGTCGTGTCCGGGCGCGGGTGCTCGTCGGTGTCGAAGACGAATCCGTCGCGGCCGCCGCGGGCCACGGTCACGGGCACGATCTCCTCGGCAAAGACCCCCGACTTCTGCGCCGCGATGGCGCGCTCGTGCGAGCGCAGCGCGAGCTCGTCCTGTTCGCGCCGTCCGATGCGGTACTCGCGCCGGAGGTTCTCCGCCGTCTCGATCATGCCTCCGGGGATGGGGTGGAACGCGCCGCCTGCCGTCACCCGTCCCCGAGCGAGGCGATCGAACAGCTCGACGCTGCCTGCCCTCGATCCCCAGCGCATCGAGGTGGTGTAGTACTCCGCCTGACTCATGCTCTCCACCCCGCCCGCCAGGACCAGCTCAGCGGCACCCGTCTGCACCTCCATGGCGGCGTAGATCACCGCCTGGAGTCCCGATCCGCAGCGCCGGTCGAGCTGCATCCCTGCACTCTCGATCGGCAGTCCCGCGTCGAGCGCGGTGACGCGCCCGATCGCAGGCGCCTCGCCGCTCGGGAAGCACTGGCCGAGAACGACCTCGTCGACGCGCGTGGGTGGGATCCCCGTGCGCGCCATCACGGCTCGCACCACCGCCGTGGCGAGGTCGACGGCGGGCGTGTTGCGCAGCGCGCCGCCGTACCCGCCGACCGCCGTGCGCAGGGGTTCGCAGATGACAGCGTCTCGCATCGATGCCCCCTTTACGGACGTACGGGCCGCGCAATTGTGCGGCGCGCGGACAGACGTGCGCGCAGTCGCCCGCACCGCGCGGGTTCCTACGATATCTGACCCGCCTCGGTATCCTTCATCCTGCTCGCGTGAGCCAAAGGAGGGCGTAGATGGCCGATGTGTTCGATCTCGACGACGGGTCCCTGACCGATGAGCAGGTCGCGATGCGCCAGACGTGCCGGCGCTATGTGGACAACGTGCTCCGGCCGTTCGTGCGCAACGATCGCGAGCGGGAGTGGCGCTTCGAGCCCGAGCAGCGGCTCACCCCGGAGCTCTTGGAGGAAGCCGATCGCGCCGGCCTGCGCAGCCTCGGGATCCCCGAAGCCTACGGCGGTGTCGCGTTGGCAGAGGGTACCGAGGCTCAGACCTTCGCCATCATCGCCGCGGAGCTCGCCCGCGGCGACGTCGGGGTGGCGGACAAGCTCGTGCAGAACTGGAAGGTGGCGGTCCTCTTGCGCTCGCTTGCCGCGGAGCGGCTCCAGGAGGAGTGGTTCACTCGCTACATGAACGAGCCGCAGTTCTTGATGGCGCACTGCCTGACCGAGCCACGGGGTGCGTCGGACCGCTGGCTCCCCTACAACAGTCCCAAGGCCAATATGGACACCAAAGCGGTGCTCGAGGATGGCTTCTGGACGATCGACGGGCGAAAGCAGTTCATCAGCAACGGGTACGACGCCAGCCTCTACGTGGTGTACGCGAACACCGACGACTCGGCGGGGATGCTCCAGGGGACGAGCAGCTTCCTCGTCCCGCGTGACACCCCGGGGCTCCATGTGACGCGCTGCAACGAGACCATCGGCGGTCGCTACATGAACAACGGGGAGATCGTCTTCGACAATTGCCGGGTTCCAGAAGACCACGTCCTTGCCCGCGGCGACGCGCTCGGGAAGGCAGGCGTCTACTTCCGTCCCGGCAAGATCATGCAAGCCGCGAAGAACATCGGGATCGGCATGGCGGCCTTCGAAGACACGGTGGCATTCGTCCACGACCGGGTGCAGGGGGGGAGGGTCCTCATCGAGCACCAGGCGGTCGCCGTCCGCGTCGCTGAGATGGCGACCAAGCTCGAGGCGGTTGCAGCGTTGCTGCGTCATGCCGCGAAGGCAGTGGACTCCCGCCGTTCGAACGCGGATTCGTTGTCGGACATGGCGAAGGTGTTCGCCGCCCACGAGATCCTCGCCGTCTGCACGCAGGCGATGGAGCTGCACGGCGGCTACGGCGCGATGCTCGAGGTGGGCATCGAGAAATACTTCCGGGACGCATCCGTGTACCTGCACATGGACGCCACCACCGACATCTCGAACTTCCGGATCGTCAAGTCCCTGTTCCCGAACACCGCCGGCACCTACGCCGGCCCGGAGTAGCGGCGCGCAGCTCTCGGGCGTGACGGGACGCGTGTCACCCGCGAGAGCCCTGCGCTCGCAGGGCTCTCGCGGGTAGACCGGGGGCTGTGCTACACCACCCGCACGTTCTGGGCCTCGGGGCCCTTCTTTCCGTCGACGATGTCGAACTCGACCTGCTGCCCCTCGTCGAGGGTCTTGTACCCGGTCCCTTGGACGTTCGAGAAGTGGACGAAGACGTCCTTCTCGTTGTCGGGTCGCGAGATGAAGCCGAACCCCTTCTCGCTGTTGAAGAACTTCACCGTTCCAGTTGCCACTTCTTCGCACTTCCTCTCTGTCGTATTACGTTGTCGTGAGTTGCGATCTTGGCGGGTTCCACCCGCCGGTCTTCAGTGCTTCAGCGCCTTGTAGGGCGTACCGCAGCCGGACGCTTCTCCGCTACGTCCGAAGCACCGGCATTGCTCATCGTCGCACCAGCCAAGAACGAATTCTCCATGTCCGAGCTCCTCTGCGTGAAGGTCGCAGAGCTCGAGATCGGGGAGGACGGCGATGATCGAGAATGCCGCGTCCTCCGGGTCAAGGCCTCGGGCGATGGTGCGACGGGGCAGCTCGATCGTGGTCCCTGCCGCGCCGCACAGCGCGCAGTTCGCGTCATGGCCGACGATGGTCATGGCAACGCATCGCGCAGGTTCGCAACGCCCAGGAGCCGATGTTCGAGCTTGTCTGGCTGCCCCGCGTCCCGCGCCGTGATGCGGTGCTCCAACTGCTCCAGGCGCTCGAGCTCGTTGGCCACGAGCCGGCGTTGTTCGTCTTCGGTGGAGGAGCGCACCGCTCTGATGAACGCCTTGTGCGCATCGACGGCCCGGCCGAGCTCGAGACGCAGTGCGATGGTCGAGTAGGGAGCGCCGGTTTCGCGCATTTCGAGCACCTCCGCGTCGGTGTGGCGCGGCCGACGGACCGTCGCCGTGCGCTCACCTTGCGTGCGGCGCGGCTTGAGATGCCGGTCGGGCCGTCGCCTAGGCACGACGGGGCCGCCGGTCTCTCCGACCGTTGCGTAACGGGCTGCTCGGTGTCTGCATCGGGGCGTGCGTCGGGGCGTTCATCGGGATGCTCCGGACAGCGCGACGACGTTGCGCGCCTGCGGGCCGCGCCGTCCGGCCGCCGTGTCGAACGACACCGGCGCCCCCTTGTGGAGGTAGCCCTCAGCCGTGCCGGCATCCGTGACGTGAGAACGGTGGACGAAGAATTCGGTGCCCGTCGCTCCGACGATGAAGCCGTACCCGCGCCGCCGGTCGAACGTCTTCACCTTGCCGGTGAGACGTCCGGCGGAAGGGCGCTGGGCGCGGTCGGGAGCCGGCGCCGGAGCCGGAGCCGCCGGTGCCTGCGAGCGCGTGCCCGCGACACTCGGGTGACGGCTCTGCTCGGCGAACGGGGGGGTGAGTGCCGGAGGGATCCCGAGTGCCCGCTGGAGCGACCGAACGTCGGCGTGCACCTCGTCGCTCACCAGCGAGACGACGATGCCCGAGCTCCCGAGGCGGCCGGTGCGTCCGGAGCGGTGCACGTAGGTGTCGGCGTCGCCGGCGGGGTCGAAGTGGACCACGCACGGGACGTCCTCGACGTGGATCCCGCGGGCGACGACGTCGGTGGCGACGAGCGCATGGGTCCGCCGCTTCGCGAAGGCGTCGAGGGCGCGTGCGCGCTGGGGTTGTGAGCGATCACCGTGGATCGGGACGGCCTCAACGCCTGCAGCCCGGAGCTGACGCGCGACACGATCGGCCCCGTGCTTGGTGCGGCAGAACACGAACGCCTGACCGTGATGGGCAACGAGCTTGGCGGTGATCTCGACCCGGTCGGCGCGCGACGTGCGCCAGAACAGGTGCGTGACGTTGGCCTCCGAAGCGATCGCCGGCGCAATGGTGTGGCGAGCCGGCTGATGCTGGTACCGGCGGCTGAGCGCGGACACTTCACCGCCGAGCGTTGCCGAGAAGAGCAGGAGCTGACGTCCCGATGCCGTCTGATCGATCACTCGGCAGACCGGTTTGGCGAACCCCATGTCCACCATCCGGTCGGCCTCGTCGAGCACGACGATACGGACCGCGTCGAGTCGGAGGTCGCCCCTCGAGAGCAGGTCTTCGAGCCGCCCGGGGCATGCCACCACGACGTCGACGCCGCGCCGGAGCGCGCGACGCTGTGCGTCATAGCCGGTACCCCCGTAGAGGGCCACGACCCGGCTCGTCCGCGCGCCGAGCACCGAGGAGATCGCAGCGCTGACTTGCTCCGCGAGCTCGCGAGTCGGCACCAGCACGAGGCCGAGCGGCCTGCCCGGCGATGCATTGGATGCGGACATCGCAAGAGGAATCGCGAAGGCGAGCGTCTTGCCCGATCCGGTCGGTGCTTCAGCCAAGACGTCGCGTCCTGCGAGCGCGTCGGCGATGGTGGCTACCTGGATCGGCAGCGGGTCGGTGATGCCGAGCGCGCCGAGGCGCGCGGAGATGGCAGGGTTGACCCCAAGGTCAAGGAAGGATGGAATTGCACGCTCCGTTCGATAGACGGCCGACTCGGGATCTATCTCGAACGGGCCACGCCGACGTGTCGCCAGCTGCCACACGGTACCACGTGCAGCTCGGTCGATCAGCGTCGCCCTCCGGGACGGGCCACCTCCCGGCCATCGGTCCCCTCTCCGGTGACGGACCGGGCGCACGGGCGGCTCAGGACGCCTTGCTCCTCCGCCTCGCCGCGTCCGGGCGGGCCGCTCGAGCGGACTTCCTCGCCCTCGCGTCGATCGGCAGCGTCTCGATCTCCTCGACGGGGTCGCGGACCTCGTCGGAGTCGCGGAGCGTCTCGAGGACGAGGACGTCGGCGCGTGGCCGGATCGCGGCGAGCACTTGCCGCTCGCGCATGACGAAGGTGGCCTACGCGGCGCTGACCGCGCGCCGCATCGCTTCTCGCAGCAACGCGTACGCGCGCACGGATCCCTTCCCCACATCCTTGCCGGGAGGCGCCAGGTAGGACGACCGGTCGAAGGACACCGGGTCGATCTCGGCGAGGTCCACGAAGGCCGAGACGTCGATCGTCTTGGAGCGGCCCGGTGCCACTGATGCGATCTCGTCGGAACAGGACCACGTACTCCCCGCCACCCAGGTGAGTGCCCTTGGCGATGTCCTGGGTGGCGACCTCCTCGCCGGTGCGCTCGTTCACCCGCTTGTTCCGGATGCGGTCGGAGGTCCCGGCCTGGAATTGGTTGAAGCGGATCGATCGCTCCTCGGTCGCGCTGAACAGTGCAACCGGGACGTTCACCAGCCCGAAGCTGAGCGAACCGGTCCACACGGCCCTGGCCATGCCGACCTCTTTCCCCCTGTTCCGACCAGACAATCCACCACCGTGTCATACCCCCTTGCGATGCTGGGTGGGTGCCCAGGACGACGCCCCGCCCCGCCTCTCTTTCACTCGTGCCAGGGTGCTCGGGGGAGTCGGCAGGGTGTCACGAGACGGAGCTCGACGACCTGGGGATGGTGGTGCTCGTCGCGGCCGAGGTCGCCGGGGTGCTCGCCCGCGCCAGTGATGAGGTCACCGCCGCGGCGCCGCTGGCGCTGCCGCTCGCGCTCTCGATGTGCATGGAACGCCACGATGCGGATGTGACCGAGCTGGTCGACGCGATGCAGCTCCTGCGCAGCGCGGTGCTCGCCGTGTCCTGCCTCGACCCGGAGAAGGAGCCCGTGCCGCTCGTGACCGGCGACCTCCGAACGGCCGCGCTGGGGTTCGCCGAGTACCTCCGCGGACTGATCGGACGGGCCGCGCGCGCCGGGGCCGCCGCGCCGGAGGTGGTGGCACGGGCCGCGGCCATGCAATTGGCGTAGCTCCTCCTGCGTCGCTCGTTGCGTCGCATCGCTCGCGCGGGGAAGACCGTAGAGTAGATGCACGCCGCTTGACTCCTCTCGCGCCGCGCGCGACCCCGCGCGCGCCCCCGACACGGCTCCGACGTCTGACGCGACCACGCGTGCTCGACGCGGGCACGCATCGCCGCCCTTCGTGATCCACGAGCACCACGCCAGGCGCCTGTGCTGGCACCACCGGCTGGCACATGACGAACCGCCGTGCGGTGCACGTCGAGGGCCACCCGTTCGAGTACGGGCCTTCGAGGGGAGGATCCTCGATGGCGTGCCGCTCCTCGAGATGGCCTCCCGCGATCGCCGCCTCCTGCTCGCACAGCTCGTGGAAGTCGGGGATCGCTGGGCGCTGTCTGCGTCGTACGACCTCCCGGGCGCCGAGGTCCTCGAGGCTGCACGTGCTGCGGGCCTCGAAGGCGTCGTTGCCAAGCGCGCAGGGAGTCCCTACCTCCCCGGCCGGCGCAGCGCCGACTGGGTGAAGCTGAAGCTACTGGCGACCCAAGAGGTCGTGATCGGCGGATGGACCGAGGGGAAGGGGTCGCGCGCGGGTCGCTTCGGCGCGCTGCTGGTCGGCGTCCCCGGACCCGAGGGACCCGCGCGCGCCGGGCTCCACTACGCCGGCAAGGTTGGGACGGGGTCCAGCGAGGAGAGTGGGGAAGAGCTCCTTCGGCCCGACAAGGCGCCCGACGAGGTCGTCCGTGAGCCCTGACGCCGGCACGGTGACCGAGGTCGACGGCAAGCGCCTCACCCTCACGAACCTCGACAAGGTGCTCTATCCCGACGCGGGGTTCACCAAGGGCGATGTCATCTCCTACTACGTGCGCATCGCGCCGGTCCTCCTGCCGCACCTCCAAGGGGGGCCGGTCACCTTCGTCCGGTTCCCAGACGGGGTGGACGGCCAGTCGTTCTTCGAAAAGCGCGTGCCGAAACGCGCGCCGGAGTGGCTCCGCTCGATCGACGTCCCTTCTGGCCGCCGCGCGCAGGAGGGTCGCGCCAGCGCCGGCCAGCGGGTCCCGATCCACGCGCCCGCGATCGGCGATCTCCCGAGCTTGGTATGGGCGGCGAACCGCGCCGCGCTCGAGCTCCACGTGCCGCTGTGGCGCTCCACGCATCCGGCCGAGTACGGCCCGTTCGACCAGATGGTCTTCGATCTGGACCCGGGTGCGCCGGCCACGATCGTCGACTGCTGCCGCGTCGCGGCCCTGCTGGTCCCCTCGCTCGCCGAGGCGGGGCACGCGACGGTGCTCGCCAAGACGAGCGGATCCAAAGGGCTGCAGCTCTACGTGCCGCTCGACCCGGCTCGACCGGGCGGGTCCGTGCGGGAGGACGCGCGAGCGTTCGCCGCCGCGGAGCGCGCACACGGGGACCTCGTCGTCTCGAACATGCGCAGGCACCTTCGTCCGGGCAAGGTCTTCATTGACTGGAGCCAGAACGTGCCGGCGAAGACGACGGTGGCCGCCTACTCGTGCGGGCCCGTGCGTGGCCGACCGTGTCGACCCCGGTGACGATGGACGAGGTGGCGGCTTGTGCCGAAGCCGGTGACCCGGACCTGCTGCGGTTCGTGGCCCCGGACGTGCTCGATCGTGTCGAGCGGCTCGGCGACCTCTTCGCACGGGGCCGCTAGGCCGGGACCCGGGGCAGAGGCTCGCCTTCGATTCGCGTTGGCGCGCCGCGCCGCTCGAGGTCAGATCGCACCGGCTCGGCAGGCTGCGATCACGGCGTCGACGACGCCGGTGACGAAGGCGCCGTCCAGCGGGAGGTGGCCCTGGAGGAGCCGGTGGTACGCGGGGCCGTACAAGAGATCGATCAGGAGCGGGACGTCCACGTCCGGGCGGAGCTCCCCGCGGGCGATCGCGCGTTCGGCCATCACGGAGTGACGGGCGCGCACGGGGCCGACGAAACGCTCGCGCCACGCCGCCGCGAGCTCGGCATTGCACTGCACCTCGGCGACGAGGCCCCGAAGGGTCCTGCCGGTCGGCGTGCCGTCCACGGTCCGGACCCAGTTGCCGAGCGCGGCCAGGAGGTCGTCGTGAAGGCTCCCCGTGTCGGGTTCGGGTTGCATGTCGAGGAACGTGGCGACGAAGGCGTCGAACGCAAGTGCCCCCTTGGACTGCCAGCGCCGGTAGATGGAGGCCTTGGACACGCGCGCCCTCGCGGCGATCTCTTCCAAGGAGATCTCCGGCAGGTCGCGCTCGGACAGGAGCTGCGCGGTGGCTTCCAGGATCGCCTGCTCGGTGTCCCGGCTCATGGGGCGACCCCGGCCAGGCGTGCGTGTGGCCGGACGGTGGTCATCGCTTGGCGCGGGGTGCCGGTCCATACGGCGAGCCTACGTCGGGAATAACGAAACGACTCGTTTCGTTTCGAATATGTGAGGAGTCCGAGGAGTCCGAGGAGTCCGAGGAGCCCGAGGAGTCCGAGGGGTCAGCCCACCGGACAGGGCGGCGGCCCACGGGCCCCGGCCCCCACGACCGCGATGACCCGGGCCCCCGCGACCCCTGCGGGCCCCGGCCCCGACCGGCCCCGGCCCCGACCGGCCCCGGCCCCGACGACCCACGAGGAGCAGATCATGGAAGCGATGACGATGCCACGCGAGCGCCGGGAGCGGGTCCGCCGTGCGCACCCCGCGGCGGCGTTGGCGCTCATCCTCGTCGTGGCG
>JAJYPY010000176.1 GCA_021794995.1 Actinomycetes bacterium
CCCGGCTGCCGCGGCGGTGACCGGCTGCCGCGGCGGTGACCGGCTGCGGCGGCGGTGACCGGACGTGGCGGCGCCGGGGCTGCAGCGCCGCTCCCGGTGGAGGGCTCGGGCGGCACGCGGTCGGCAGCCCCGGCCTATCGATCTGTGACAGGGCTCCGTTCGGCGGCCGCCGGTAGTCGGTCCACGTCGAGCCCGAAGTCGGCATCGGGCCATGTCGGGTCCGCACCCTCGCAGAGGGAGCCGGACAGGTACCCGACGACCGGGGCGCCCGACGCGCGGGCCTGTGCCACCGCTGCCGTCTGCGCGCGCAGGTACGCGGCACGGTCCCACCCGTCTGCACGCGCGGTGGACCGACACGTGGCGAACCCGTCTTCGATCCACAACGCGAGCCCGGGGGTCAGTGCGGCCTGCTCGCGGCACCACGCCCCGAGCGCTTCGGGATCGGGGCGCACCTCCCACGGCGCGACACGTACCACCCGAGTCGTGCCGAGCGCACGCGTGCCGAGCGCACGCGCAACCAGTGCACGCGCACCACTGGTGAGGGCGTCGGGCGCGGCCAACGACGCCGCGGCGGGCGGCCTCCACACGGTCAGCAGCGCATCGAGCGGGCGCACCCCACGACCGGCGTCCACGTCCGCGGATCCCCGGCGCTGGGCGTAGGCGAACACTTCATGCTCGATCCGCCGGGGCGAGGGCGGGCGCGCGACGCTCAGCGTCGCTCCGAACGGCGCGCCGAAGGATGCGAGGCGCCGGGCTGCCAGGTCCAAAAGACCGCGCGGCGGCGTCACGGCGTCGTGGCGCGCACGCCGCTCGCGCACCCATCCGTCCAACGTGCCGTGCGCGACGCCGAGCGCCGGCCCGCAGAGCAGATCGACGAACATGCGCTGCCAGTCGTAGGAGGAGGACGCGCGGAGCCCGATCGTGACCTCGGGACCCCACTGCGACTGCACGTCGTGGATCGCCTCGTACGCGAGCACGTGCGCGGCCAGGAGGTTGTCCACGACGGCCCAGGCGTCGGACAGGGCGCCGACCCGGCGGGGCGGGTGGCGGCCGCCCACCCAGCCCCCCAGCGCGACCGCGTTCGGCTGGCGCGAGGTCACCCAATGCGTGCAGGTTGTCCCGAGGCGCGACACGACGCGGGTGACATGGTCGCAGAAGCGGTCGGGCGATCCGGGCGTGAGCCAGAACTCCTCGCCGAGCCATTCGGGATGGGTCAGGTCGTGCAACACGACGATCGGCTGCATCTCCCGCTCCGTGCAGAGCGAAAAGATGTGCGCGTACCGGTCGAGCGCAGCGTCGTCCGGACGCCCTGGCGCCGGCTCCACCCTCGCCCACTCGAGGCTGAGCAAGCATGCCGCGGCGCCGGCGGCGGCCGCGCGGTCGAGCGCGCGCTCGGGGGACGCCCAGAGGTCGCCCCCGGCCCCCCGGGGCACCTTCCCCGTCCGCTCCCACGCCGACCAGTGGTTGGCGGGCTCGCCCGGGCCGTTGAACCCTCCCTCGCATCGCGCGCCCGAGGCGCTCACACCCAAGAGGAGCTGCCGCACGGCGAAAGCATGGCATGCCCGCAATCGGGAGCCCGAGCCGGGCTCCGCCACGCACGGACCAGGTAGCGTCGACGACACGCGACGAAGGCAAAGGAGCCGTCATGGCAGACGAGGTCTTGAGGGAGCGACGGGGGCATGTCGAAGTCCTCACCATCAACCGGCCCGAGGCCCGCAACGCGGTCAATGGCGCCGTCAGCACCGGCATCGCCAATGCGCTGGACGAGCTGTCCGACGACCCTGACGCGTGGGTCGTGGTGCTGACGGGGAGCGGGGACAAGGCCTTCTCGGCGGGCATGGACTTGAAGGCGTTTGCGGCAGGCGAGGGGGCGGCCGTCATGCACGCGCGGGGCGGGTTCGGAGGCATCGCGCGCCGCTCGTTCCCGAAGCCCCTCATCGCAGCGGTCAACGGATCGGCGCTGGCGGGCGGCCTCGAGATCGTGCTCTCGTGCGACCTCGTGATCGCCGCGGATCACGCGACGTTCGGGATCCCCGAGGCAAAGCGCGGGCTCATCGCGGGCGCTGGCGGGCTCTTCCGGCTGCCCAGGCGCCTCCCGCTCGCGATCGCCCTGGAGCTCGCACTCACCGGGGACCCGATCGACGCGCAACGCGCCTTTTCGCTCGGACTCGTGAACCGGGTCGTTCCCCGACATGCGCTGATGGAAGAGGCGCTCGTCCTCGCAGAGCGCATCGCGGAGAACGCGCCGCTTGCCGTCAGGTACTCGAAGTCCGTCATGCTCAGAGCTCTCGACGGGGACGAAGAGGAGGGCTGGCGCCTCACCGACGAGGCCGTCGGCGTCGTGTTCAGCTCGGCCGACGCCATGGAGGGCCCCGTCGCCTTCGCCGAGAAGCGGCCACCCCACTGGCAGGGCAAGTAGCGGTCACGGGGCCCTCGGGACGCGCTGCGTCCGGGTCCCTGCCGGGGTGAGTAGCCTTGCCCTCGGCGGGCTCCGCGCCCGCCGAACAACAAGGAGACAGCGATGCTGGCAGACATCTTCGGACCCGACCTCCTCATCGTCCTCATCGTCCTCGCCGTCGTGCTCTTCGGCGGTGCCGCCATTCCCAAGCTCGCTCGGAATCTCGGATCCGCCAAGACCGAGTTCGAAAAGGGCATGAAGGAAGGCACGCCCAGCGGGACCCCGGCCAGCCAGGCCACCCCGGCCAGCCAGGCCACCCCGGCCACCCAGGCCACCCCGGCCACCCCGCCGGACCTGTCAGCTGACGCCTGAGCGGCGTCGCGACAGGGAAGCGACGCGGCGAGACCGTCACCTCCCGCCTGCACCGCTCCTTGCGAAGCTGTGCCGCCGAGACCGTCGTCCACAGGGGATGTAGCGCCCCTGCCAGCTACTTCGAATTCTCGGACGCCGTTGGCTAGTCTGCCCAGCCGTGGATCCGTCGCCTTCCGGCCCCTCCACCGCTGATGACATGCACCCGTTGACGGCCACGACGCGCCGGCGGGGTCGGCCGCGATCACGGTGGTGGGCGGCCGCCGTCCTCGCCGGGGGCGGCCTGCTCCTGGCCGGCTGCCAGCTGCCGACCTTCGGGGCGCACCGCGCCATCACCACGCAGGGCCAGGACTCGCTCAAGCTCTGGCAGGGATTCTTCATCGCCGGCGCCGCAGTGTTCGTCTTCGTGTTCGCGCTCATCACCTGGGCGGTGCTGCGCTACCGGCGCCGGTCCGACGCGATCCCCCGCCAAACCCAGTACCACACGCTGATCGAGATCTTCTACACGGCCATCCCGATCGTCTTCGTCCTCATCCTCTTCGGGTTCACGTTCGTCACCGAGAACAACGTCGACGCGCTGCCGGCGCCCAAGTTGTCGGTCACCGTCACCGCCTTCCAGTGGGGCTGGCGGTTCCACTACACAACAAAGCGGGTGACAGTGATCGGCGTCGAGCTGCAGGACCCCGAGATGGTGCTCCCGCAGAACGAGACGGTCCGCATCTACCTCCGGTCGCACGATGTCGTGCACGGCTTCTACGTGCCCGCGTTCGACTTCAGCCGCTACGCGCAGCCTGGCATCCTCAACAAGTTCACGTTGAACCTCCACACATTGGGCACCTTCAGGGGCCAGTGCACGCAGTACTGCGGGCTCTACCACTCGCTCATGCGGTTCAGGGTGAAGGTGGTCACGCCCGTGCAGTTCGCCAGCTGGGTGAGCACCCACCACTCCACGGGACCCGCCACGTCGATCTCGACATCGGAGAAGCGGGCGCTCGCGTCTGCCACAAGCCTCGCAACGCCGACAGGGACGACAGGGGGCGCAACCAAGTGACCGACGTGATCGTCCCCCAGGTCGAAGCGGACCCCTTCAGCCATGCGCACGAGGAGCACGGCCCCACCGGGCTCATGAAATGGATCACGACCACCGACCACAAGGTGATCGGGATCAGCTACATGGTCACGTCCATCGTGCTGTTCTACATCGCCGGCCTCCTCGCGCTGGGCATCCGCGTGCAGCTGACGACACCGGCGGGCACGTTCATCTCGTTCCAGCAGTACAACGAGCTGTTCACGATGCACGGAAGCCTCATGATGTAC